>CP073744.1:0-328571 GCA_024397955.1 bacterium SCSIO 12696 | reverse complement strand
GCACCGACAGCTGCCGAAGCCCAAACCACTGCAAACGACCTGGTTGAAGAAGGCAAAGCAGCGGGTGAAGAGGCCATTGAGGCCGCTAAAGAAACAGCCGAAGACGTAAAAGAGGCTGCCGAAGATAAAATCGAAGAAGCCAAAGACGCCGCTGAAGAAAAAGCCGGTGAGCTGTCTGACAAACTCAATGAGCTGGGTCACAAGTAATACAGTTGGCCGGTTTCAAAAAAATGCCCCGCCAATTGGCGGGGCATTTTTTGTTGGAGTCACTACAAAACCTGCTGCACTACGGGTATTGGGGTTTCCAGACCTTTGGCCGCAGGGATAGCGGCCAAGGAGCCTACATGGATGTACTGGTAACGTGTCTGGGAACCCCAATACCCGTGGTGCCCTTAAACCCTAAGACGACCAATTAATTAAGCCGTTCCACCACCGTCGTAATCCCCTGCCCCAAGCCAATACACATCGTGGACACACCCAAGGTGCCACCGTGTTGCTTCATGGCTCCCAGCAGTGTGCCGGTAATCCGGGCTCCGGAGCAACCAAATGGGTGACCCAGAGCAATCGCACCACCGTGTAGATTCACCTTGTCGTCCATCTTGGCCAGCAAGTCCAAATCCTTCAACACTGGCAACGCCTGTGCGGCAAAGGCTTCGTTCAATTCCACACAATCGATATCGGCGATTTTCAGGCCAGCGCGCTTTAATGCCTTCTTTGTGGCTGGCACCGGGCCGTAACCCATAATAGAAGGGTCTACTCCCGCCAGCGCCATGGAGCGTATGCGGGCCACTGGCTCAACACCCAAGGTTTCTGCTCGCTCAGCCGACATCACCAACATCGTGGAAGCGCCATCGGACAGCTGGGAAGAAGTACCGGCGGTAATGGTGCCGTTTCTGGGGTCAAACACCGGACGCAAGGCTGACAGCCCTTCGTAATCGGTTTCCGGGCGAATGGTCTCGTCCGCAGTCACCGAAACCAATCCACCTTCGGCGTTATGACCTTCCATGGGGATAATCTCACCCTCAAACCAGCCATTCTCGGTAGCATCCGCGGCGCGCTGGTGAGAGCGCACACCGAACTGATCCTGCTGTTTGCGGCTGATGCCGTGCAATTTGGCCAGGTATTCAGCGGTAATGCCCATCATATTGGCAGCCTTGGCCACCGACAGGCTCAGCGCCGGGTTGATATCCACATCGTGGTCCATGGGAATATGCCCCAGGTGCTCTACCCCACCCACCACATAGATATCGCCGAGCCCGGCCATGATATTGGCGGCGGCGGTGTGCAGTGCTGACATGGATGAACCGCACAGGCGATTAATCGTCATACCGGTAATGGTGTGTGGCAAACGAGTACCGAGGATAATATTGCGCGCCACGTTAAAGGCCTGCTCCCGGGTCTGCATCACGCAGCCCCAGATCAGATCGTCGATTTCATCTTCCGGCACCTTGGGGTTGCGATCCAGCAACGCTTCCACCAGTCGGGCCGACATATCGTCGGCGCGCAGATGGCGAAAACAGCCGTTCTTTGAGCGGCCCATGGCGGTGCGGGCGTAATCAACTATTACAACATCGCGGGGATCAAGCTTCATAGTTACACCTCCTGCAGGCCGTAGTACGTTTTGCCGTTAGTGGCCATCGTGCGCATGGTTTCAGTTGGCTGATAGAGAGGCCCTATTGCTGCGAGCGGTTCTGCCATAGCGCAGAACGTATCCAGGCCAATCTCATCCAGCCAGCGGAACACACCGCCCCGGAACGGCGGGAAGCCCACTCCGTAAATCAGTGCCATATCCGCTTCCGATGGCGAGCTGACAATGCCCTCCTCCAGACAACGGGCCATTTCGGTACACATGGGCACCATAAAGCGGGCGATAATTTCTTCGTCACTGAATTCGCGCGGCTCAATAGGTTGTCCGCCACCCAACAGCGGATATACAGATTCATCCACCAGCTTTTTCGGCTTACCTTTTTTATCCGCCTCGTAGCGGTAAAAACCAGCACCGTTTTTCTGCCCCAGGCGCTGGGCGGCAAACAGCCGTTGCAAGGGTGAATGTTCAGAGCTGGCCATGCGATCCGGGAAGCCTTTGGACATAACCGCCAATGCGTGTACCGCAATGTCGACACCCACCACATCCATCAAATAGGCCGGCCCCATAGGCCAACCCCATTTTTCCAGTACTCGATCCACCTGCTGGAAGTCCGCGCCAGCCTGCAACAATGCGTCAAAACCCAACACCGATGGAAACAGTACTCGATTCACCAAGAACCCTGGGCAGTCATTGACCACCACCGGCTTTTTACCCAGCGCCAGTGCGTGAGAGACCGCCTTGGCCACGGTGGCATCAGAAGTTTGTTCGCCACGTATAATTTCCACTAAGGGCATGGCGTGTACCGGGTTAAAAAAGTGCATACCGCAGAACTGCTCCGGCCGCTGCAACCCTTCCGCCAAACCGGTAATGGAAATGGTGGACGTGTTGGAGGCGAGAATGGCATCGCTGCCAATCACCTGCTCCACTTCCGCCAGAACTTGCTTCTTCACCTTGGGGTTTTCCACCACCGCTTCCACCACCAGATCGGTGCCAGACAATTCAACATCGTGCAGTGTGGGATTAATGCGAGACAGAATTTCGCCGGCTTTCAACGGAGTCAAGCGGCCTTTTGCCACCCGCTTGTTCACCAGTTTATTGGCTTCCGACAAGCCCAGATCCAGGGCCGGTTGCGCGATGTCTTTCATCACCACCGGCACCCCTTTCAACGCGTGCTGGTAAGAAATACCACCACCCATAATGCCTGCGCCCAGTACCCCAGCAGAGGTCACTGGTTTATCAACACCTTTGGCCAGCTTTTTAGCTACCTTGCCCAGGTATTGATCATTCAGGAACAGGCCGATCATGGCCCGGCACTGGGGGGTTGTGCCGATTTTGCCAAAGGCTTTCGATTCTTCCACCAACGCGCCGTCTCGATCCAGAGACGCCGCTTTGGTCATCAAGTCTACCGCCAGCAAAGGTGCCGGATAGTGCTTGCCCGCTTTGGCTGCCACCAAAGCGCGACAGGTGGTAGCTGCCAGTTGCAGCTCCACTGCATTTAACTGCAAACGGCTGGTTTTGCGCTTGCGGCGACCGTGATAATCCAGCTCACCATCAATAGCGCGCTGCAACATGTTCAGGGCTTCGTCGCGCAGCTGTTCTGGCGCCAGCACTGCGTCTACTGCACCATCTTTGAGCGCTTGGGGTGGGCGTTTGTGGCTGCCGCTGGCAATCCACTCCACCGCATTATCAAAGCCAATCAGTCGCGGCAGGCGTACAGTGCCTCCCCAACCGGGAATAATGCCCAATTTGGTCTCCGGCAGGCCCACCTGAGCTTCGGTGCTCATCACCCGGAAATCACAGCCCAGGGAGAACTCAAATCCGCCCCCCAGAGCGAAGCCGTTGATGGCTACCAAGGTGGGAAACGGTAAATCTTCCAAGGCGCTGAAGTTGGCGTTGTTCTGTTTGGATACGGCACTTAAACCGTCTGCATCGAGCTGTGACAGCTCCATAATGTCCGCACCAACGATAAATACCGGTTTGCCGCTGGTCACCAACAGGCCTTTTACGGCAGAGGTACCCTGCAAAGCCTTCAGAGCTTCGCTCAGCTCGCGCACGGTTTGCTGGTTGAATTTGTTGACTGAATCCGACTGATTGTCAAAGCACATCTCGGCAATGCCTGAATCCTGCACCACTACCGACAGCGCTTCTCCTTTGTAGAGAGGGTTATTCATAACTTAGCTTCCGAATTAAGGAGTCCGTTATTGGCCTAACGATCTGAGTGTAAAGCGAGCTTCATACCCGTGACCAGAATTACGACCACGGTTTCGTAAATATTGGCTACCTTGTTTGTGACTCCGCAGTTTTATTCGGTGGCGGGTTTGCGCAACAAAATCACATCAGTGCCCACAAACTCCACGGTAGCGCCCCATTGCTTCGCCAACCAGTTAAAGGTAGTGCGGCTAAAGAAACAGATATGCGTCATATCGTTTTTGTAGTGCCACTGCTGAAAGGCAGCCTGATCAATCACCAGTTTAGTCATTACACCGAGCCAACCGCCAGGTTTTAGCCGTTCCCAAAGGCGCCGTAGCTCCAACCCTGGCTGCGACAAATGCTCAACAACCTCAGTGGCGACTATAAAATCGTAGGATTTTTGCAGTGCGCCTAAATCCGGCTGGTAAAAGCAATCGTACAAACTCACAGGATAACCCACCTCACGAAACATCGCCGCCAACGCCGGGCCGGGGCCACAGCCAAAGTCCAAGCCTTCGGCGCCAGTAGGCAAGCGTTCAGCAAGGGGCAGATAAAGGCGACTCAGAAAACGGCGATAACCGGGGTCATTGACCTCGTTTTGATGGAGGTCGTATTCTGCCTTTTCTTGTTCAGCACACAGGTGCTGCTCCGCAGGCACAAACACCAACTGGCACTGCTGGCAACTCAGGTAGTGGCGGTGCTTGTCTCGGCTGTAAGGCTGAATATTGGAGCTGTGGCAAAGTGGGCAATTAGGCAGGCTCATAGACACCCAGTAAAACCACAGTTACCGGGCAAATACAAGACTACCTGCCGTCATCGGTTTGGTTAATAATCGCCGCCTTTCTATTCCCAAACGGCCCTCTTTATTTATGTCTGCTGCAACTCTGAAATCCATTGTCGACACCATTGCCAACGAACTCAGCGTCACCGCTCGCCAGGTGGATGCTGCGGTAGAACTGCTGGATGAAGGCGCCACGGTGCCGTTTATCTCTCGCTACCGCAAAGAGGTTACCGGTGGCCTGGATGACAGCCAGCTGCGTACCTTGCAGGATCGCCTTGTCTACCTGCGTGAAATGGAAGAGCGTCGAAGCACCATCCTTAACAGCATCGAAGAACAGGGCAAACTGACCCCGGAACTGAAAACCAGCATTCTCGCTGCAGACACCAAAACCCGTCTGGAAGACCTGTATTTGCCCTACAAGCCCAAGCGTCGCACTAAAGGGCAGATCGCCATTGAGGCAGGACTGGAGCCGTTGGCAGATACTCTGTTTAACGACCCCAGCCTGGAGCCGAAAACCGAAGCGGCAAACTATCTGAACCCCGATCACAAAATTGACGACACCAAGGCCGCTCTGGACGGCGCCAAGTTTATTTTGATGGAGCGCTTTAGCGAAGACGCAGAGCTGTTGGGGCAGCTGCGCCAGCAAATTCTGGATCAAGGTGTTTTAAACAGCAATGTTGCGCCCGGCAAAGAACAGGAAGGTGCAAAGTACTCTGACTACTTTGAGCACAGCGAACCTCTGAAAAAGACACCGTCTCACCGAGCGCTGGCTATGTTCCGCGGCCGTCGTGAAGGTTTTTTACATATCAAGGTGGATTTACCGCAGTCGGAAGACGCCAGTCCTCTTGTTAAGCACCCCTGCGAAACCCGCATCGCCAGCCATTTTAATATTGCTGACCAGAGCCGCCCGGCTGATAAGTGGTTGGGCGAAGTTGTGCGTTGGACCTGGCGGGTCAAACTGCACTCCCATATCGAAACTGACTTGCTGGGCGACTTGCGCCAGCAGGCGGAAACCGAAGCCATTACTGTTTTTGCCGAAAACCTGAAAGACCTGCTGCTGGCCGCTCCTGCTGGACTGAAAGCCACCATTGCCCTGGACCCCGGCTTGCGTACCGGCGTAAAAGTGGCGGTGATCGATGCCACCGGCAAACTGGTGGATCACGGTGCTATTTTCCCCCACGCGCCGAAAAACCAGTGGGACCAATCCATTGCCGTATTGGCCAAATTGGCAGCAGCTCACGGCATTGAGCTGGTGGCTATCGGCAACGGCACCGCTTCCCGTGAAACAGACAAACTGGCTGGCGATTTGATCAAACGCCACCCAGAGCTGAAGCTGCAAAAAATTATGGTGAGCGAAGCCGGTGCTTCCGTTTACTCCGCCTCCGAGTTCGCCGCCAAAGAATTTCCTGACCTGGACGTCACCATTCGCGGCGCGATATCCATTGGCCGCCGCCTGCAGGATCCGCTGGCGGAATTGGTAAAAATCGAACCAAAATCCATCGGTGTCGGTCAGTACCAGCACGACGTTAGTCAGAGCCAGCTTGCGCAAAGCCTGGACGCGGTAGTGGAAGACTGTGTAAACGCCGTGGGTGTGGAAGTAAACACCGCCTCCGCCGCCCTGCTGCGTCGGGTCTCCGGCCTGAACCAGACCATCGCCGACAATATCGTCACCTACCGGGACGCCAACGGCGTATTCAAGGATCGCAAAGAACTGAAAAAGGTACCGCGTCTGGGGGACAAAACCTTTGAGCAAGCCGCCGGCTTCCTGCGCATTGCCAACGGCGACAACCCATTGGACAGTTCAGCGGTTCATCCGGAGTCCTATCAAGTGGTTGAACGCATTGCCAACAAGCAAGACAAAGACGTGAAACTGCTGTTGGGCGACAGCGCCACTCTGCGCAGCCTCAAAGCCGTGGATTACACCGACGATCAATTCGGCATTCCCACCGTCACCGACATTATCAAAGAACTGGATAAGCCCGGCCGCGACCCACGCCCGGAATTTAAGGCCGCTACCTTTATGGAAGGCGTAGAAACCCTGAAAGACCTGGAACCGGGTATGGTGTTAGAAGGCACTGTCACTAATGTGGCCAACTTTGGCGCCTTTGTGGATATCGGTGTTCATCAGGACGGCTTGGTGCATATCTCTGCCCTCTCCCACAGCTTTGTGGAAGACCCGCGCAAGGTGGTGAAAACTGGCGATATCGTCAAAGTAAAAGTGATGGAAGTGGATATCCCCCGCAAACGCATTGGCCTGTCTATGCGTCTGGACGACCAGCCCGGGCAGGACTCACGCCAACAAAACAAGCGCTCATCAGCACCGCGAAACTCCAGCAATCACCGCAAACCCCAGCAACGCCAGCAAAAACCAGCGGCTACCGGCACTATGGCGGCACTGTTTAGCCAAGCCCAGAATAATAAAGGTAAGCGCCTTTAAAACACCGCTACGGGCCGCGTGCTACGAGCTGCGCGCGGCCCGTATCACGCGGCTCGCAGCTTTTTTTAAATTCCCTGCATCCAAACACCATCCTCCCCGCGTCTAAGTGTTCAAAGAGGCGGTTATGGCTTCATCCGCTACAATCGTCCACAACTTGTAACCACTCGAAACACTGCGAGGAACATCATGAAAACCCTGATCGCCCCCCTGCTGGCCCCTGTATTGGCGTTAGTTATCAGCGCACCACTCGCCTGGGCAGAACCAGAAGAAACACCTGTTGAAGAACAGATTGAAGTGGCCCTGCAAGAGGAAGAAAGCCAAAAAAGCAGCAAGGATGAAAAAATCGACCGCCTGTTTGATCGCCTCACCAAGAAGTTAGAGGAAGAAGAATCCGATCTTACTGAGGAAGAAAGGGAGGAACTGCGTGAGGGCCTTTACGACGCCAAAGAAGCGCTAAAAGAGCTGGATGAGATCAACATCCGCGTCGGCAGCGACGGCGACACGCCATTTATGGGCATGTTAATTGGCCTGGTAGCGGTGATTCTTAGCCTGGGCGCTCCAGTCATTATTGTTGCTATTGCGCTCTACAGTTCCTTTAAAAAGCGCCGCCTGACCCACGAGACTATCAACAACTACGTATCCGCCGGCAAAGATATCCCCACTGAAGTACTGCAAGGCTTGCAGCGGCAGCAAGACCCCAAAAGCAACTTGCACAAAGGTTTGGTGATGGTGGCTGTTGGCCTGGGCATTATTAGCTTCTTCCTGATCGCTGGCGGCGATGAAGCAATAGGGCTGGGTTTGATCCCCCTGTTTATCGGCCTAGCACAGCTGCTGGTATGGAAGCTGGAAAGTAAAAACTCTGGTTTAGAACACTAAGGCTTAGGGACAAGCCTCGTGAATAACGACGACAGAACCCTGATTGCCAGGGTTCTCACCGCTAACGACCAGCGCGCCTACCGAGAACTGGTTAACCGCTACCAGTCACAGCTGCGCTATAGCTTGCGTCAGCTTACTGGCTGGGACGAAGCGTTGGCGGATGACCTGGCACAGGAGACCTTTATTAAGGCCTTTGCCAACCTGGGCAGCTTCCGCGGCGACGCCAATTTTTACACTTGGCTGTACCGCATTGCCTATCGGCAGTTCGCCAGCTATTACCGCTCTCGTAAACCGACAGAGCCGCTGTCCGACAATGAAGACGACAACGACTCTCACAACCCTGCCGGCGAAACGGACCTTCACCGGGATATTTCCAGAGCGCTGGCGCAGCTGCCACCGGAACAGGCCATGGCTCTGCACCTGCATTTACAGCGGGAGCACACTCATCAGGAAATATCGCAAATTATGGACAGCCCACTGGGTACGGTGAAAAGCCATATCCAGCGTGGTCGGGAAAAACTAAAAGTGCTACTCTCTGCTTGGCAGACAACGGTGACACCATGAATACACCTATCTCAGATAATCGTGATAACTCGCAACCGGACGAACTGGACACCCTGTTCAGCGCAGCCCGTGCCACAGAACCCTACCTAAGGGACGACGGCTTTAGCGACAACGTGATCGCCGACCTGCCGCCACAACCGGGCAACCGCCTCAGTAATGGCAAAAAGAACGGGATCATTGTTGGCTCTGCTGTTTTAGGCACGGGCTGTGCGGCGGCTTTATTGCCTTCCTTTGCGGCTCCGGTTAATCAATGGCTGGCGCAGATGTCGGGTGTTACAGTGGGCTTGCCTATGTTGGCAGCGGTTGCTGGTGGGCTGCTGGTGGTGGCGGGAACAGTGATTTGGGCGAATTATCGGGAGTGGATTTAAAATCCACCCTTCCCACTCTTCTTCAAATTCTGGCTTCAAGCATACTAAATGCGGTGGCCGTTACTTACTTATAAATTTCCATCACCACCTGCCCCGGATTACGGCGGCGGTGGCGTTTTAAACCTTTTACTTCCAGTTGCTGCACACAGCCTTCCACCATTCCAGGGTTGCCACACAGCATCACTCTGTCTTCATCCGGATTTATGGTTACCCTCAATAAAGCTTCCAAATGACCAGCTGCAATCGCATCAGGAATTCGTTGCGACAACGTATTTACAGCAATTTCCCGAGTAACGGATTTCAGAAACACAAAGCTCTCGCCTTGTTGCTTCTGAATACTTGCAATTAAATCGCCATAAGCCAGTTCATCCGTGCTGCGCACACCGTGCACAAGAATTACCTGATCGTATTGCTGCCAAATCTGTTCTGTTTTTAATATTGAGAGAAACGGCCCAAGAGCTGTGCCAGTTGCCAGCATCCACAGGCGCTTACTGGAAGGGATATCGTCCAAGGTTAAAAAGCCCGCCACCATTTTAGAGAGCCACAGCTTGTCGCCTTTTTCCAGACTGTGCAGTCGTGGTGACAGCGGCCCTTCATCCACTTTATTGAAGTAGAATTCGGCTTCTGGCTCGTGGGGCGCATTAACCAATGAGTAAGGCCGCGCCACAAGTTCACCGTCGATCTCCAGACCCAAACGTAAAAACTGCCCAGCGCGAAATTCTGGCAATTCTGGCGCATTGACTCGAAGGGAGCAAAGACGCTGATTCCAACGCTTATTTTCTGTAACGGTTGCTTCTATCCAGCCCTTCATTTTTGATCTCGGCGGGCACCAAACAGACGGCGGCTGTCAGCGATGCGGGAATCCACATCTTTGGGGCCAGGCTTTAGCAAATCGATTTCATTAAGGCGTTTTCGCAAGCCGATGCGATTGGCAATTTGGATGGCCAATCCGGGGCGAGCATTAATTTCCAGAATGAGCGGGCCGCGATCCGCATCCAGCACCACATCCGCCCCCAAATAACCCAGGCTGGTCATTTCATAGCAACCGGCAGCCAGCTTGAGAATTTTTGGCCATTGTGGAATTTTCAGGCCCTCGAAAGAATGGCCTGTATCTGGGTGCTTATCCACGTTGCAGTTGTGTTGCACAGCACAGATGCTAGTGCCACTCACAATATCAATACCGACACCCACCGCACCCTGATGCAAATTGGCCTTACCATCGGACTCACGAGTGGAGCAACGCAGCATCGCCATCACTGGGTAGCCTTTGTAAACCACCACGCGAACGTCGGGCACGCCTTCATAACTGTAGCGGGCAAAACGATCGTCAAAATTAACCAGCTCTTCCACCATGGCCACATCAAGGCGGCCACCAAGACTGAACAGCCCACTGAGTATATTGGAGACATGCCCCTTTAACTCACGCAGGGAAAGTTCACTGCCACTGGGTTTGATAAAACGATTACCACGACGGCCGACAATCACCAAAATACCTTTGCCACCACACCCTTGCGCGGGCTTGATCACAAAGGTTTCCCGATCGCCAATGATTTGTTCCAGGCGACGAGCCTGGTACTGGTAACGCACTTCGCCATACAGCTCCGGTACATCAATGCCCCACTCCGTCGCCGCCAGTTTGGTTTTCAACTTGTTATCCACCATCGGATAACAGCGGCGCTCGTTATTGCGGGCAATGTACTCCACATTGCGGCGGTTCATACCCACAATGCCAAGCTGGCGAAGTTCGGACGGCCAGATCAGCCCCATCAGACACCACCATAGCAAGTGATTTGGGGGGGGCATGGTTTTTCAAACCGTATGCAGCATGGATGCTGCATCCGAGCGTACACGGATGTATTCACCGCGTGTTTGAAAAACCGTGCCCACACTAAACTACGGAAATAAAGTGCCATCACTTCACCTGATCCTTCAAATACCGAAACCGGTAAAGCTCACTCAAGCGATAGCCACTGTACTGGCCGAGAACCAAAATCACCCCCAACAAGCTCAACATCAATTCTGGGAAGTTAAACGTCAGGTGTTCGATCAGGCGATTGCTCACCAGCAAATAGGTCGCCACGGCCACTACCAAGCTGCCAGAGCCCTGGATAAATACTTCTTTTCCGCCCTCTTCTTCCCACAGTACCGACATCCGCTCAATGGTCCAGGAAAGAATAATCGTGGGGAAGAATGTCACCGTCAGCGCCTGATCGATGCCCAGTTTATAGCTGACGATGCTGAAGGCAGCCATTAATAGCACCACAACAACAACCACCGCAGATACACGGGCTACCAACAATAAATTGAGATGACTTAAATAAGAACGAATCCACAGACCGATGCTGACCACTACCAGGAAGGTCCACAAACCGGTCAGCAACGTGGTTTGAATAAACGCCAACGCAATCAAGATGGGCATAAAGGTGCCTGCAGTTCGCAGGCCGACAAATACCCTCAACAGCACCACCAAAAATGCGCCGATGGGCACCAACAGAATGCTTTTAAAAACCCCCTGTTGCTCCACCGGCAGTGCATAAATTGAAAAGTCCAGCAATGGCGCACTGGCGACACCCGGTTCCATCAGCAAAACGGTTTTTGCAGGCAAGGAGTTGGCAACCATGGCAAATTCAAGACGAGAGCGATTGCCCCCCATTACATCCAAAGTGGAACCGTTGCCTCGCTGCCACACTAAAAAATTATCCGCTAAACCCAGTTGCCCAGAATCTGGGTCAAAGGGCAGCCACTCGCCATCCAGGTACACTTCCAACAAATCGCTGACTTGTTGACGGCGGCGACCATTTTCCAGGGAAACCCCTTTGATTCTTTGGGTGGGAATGGCGGCTACGGCAAACAGCTCTTCCATGGCTGGCAGTGCCTTGCGGTTGTGCTCGGACAACAGAAAAAACACTTCCTGGCTGGGTTCAGCCTTGGCAAATTCGGCAATGGCCAGGCGGGCAAAGCTGGCATTATCTACGGACTTTTTGGTGAGTTCCGCCGCCAAACTGTCAACCACCTGCTGACGTTGCCGAGGCAGACTCGGTGGCACTACCGGTTGGGCGGCCATCGGCAACAGGGCCTGTTGCTCCTCGCGATATACCTGTAGTTTGTAGTAAAGAGTGGTTTTCTCATCCAATGAGCGACGGCTCCACACTGCGCGGCGGGAATCACCATCTTCTTGAACAGCAAATCCAAACCCCGCAGACGCAAAATGCTCATCCAGTATTTTCCATCCAGCTTGCGACTCTGGCAAAGCCAGAGAGACCTCTACAGGCCCTTCACCAGGGGTAAATGTGACTTTAGATTCCAGGGTCCAGACCTGGCGGTTTTCGCCGGGCCAAAGGGGGAAGCCCAATTCAATGGCTTTGTACAGGGTGAGCCCGACACCCGCCAGCATCAACAGGCCCGCGACAATAATCAGCTGTAGACGAGATGAGTGCACAGTTACTCCCTGCCCTGGTCGTTGAACAGCGTGTTATTTAATGACGTATCGGCGGCTCACATCCACAACAGCCGTATCCGTCAACCAGTTGCGTCCCACCAATAAAGGGAATTCAAACTCGGAACGGTCAGTCAGTGTTACTTCAACGTTTTCCTCAATTTCCCCCAGTTTGAGCCACAGCTTTACCACGTAGCGGCGCTGTGACTCGGCATCGTGGCGTTTGATGCGCACCCGCCTCTCTACAGGGCGCTCCAATACCATGGGTTCAGCGTCTGGCCCCTGCTGAACCGTAAAGCGTACCCAGCGTTTACCGTCACGCTCAAAACGCACAATCGGGTCTGCATGCAAAGACGTGGTTTCGGCACCCGTATCGATACGGGCCCTCAGTTTTACCCCGGGGGGATCTACAGTGACCCGCTCAACACTGCCCACCACCAGCAGCTTTTTCTCGCCCATGTACTTTGGCGGCTTTGGCTTGGGCGGTGGAGTTGGCTTGGGCTTGGGGCGGACGGGCTCGACAACTTTTGGCGGGGTAACAACCGCTACCTGAGGCAATTGAGCCGTTTTACCCGAACCCGCTTGTTCAGTCGCTGACTGCGATGTTGCGGGGGGAGCATCAGCGACGTTGCCCTTGGTACTCTGACTCGCCGGACAACCCGCGAGCAAACACCCAAACAAGGCAACAAATAAAGGCTTAGCGGTGTTTTTTAGTGCATCCATGAAGTACTGTGCCCCCACACACGTATCGTATCTTTAGCAGCTGGCCATGATAGCGAGCGGCGGTCTTGCAGGTCATGCATCCGATCACACCCTGACATATTACCTCAACTATCAAGCACTTTCGGCTGTTTTGTCATCCAGCTCATTATTATCACCTACAGACTGGCTATCGGTCTGATCGGGTGCCGGTTGATCTGGCTCGGGCGCAACAGCCGTTTTGCCCCGCTTATGCTGCCACCACAGCCAGCCTGCGTAAGCGGCTAGCAGCAGCAGAAAAACGAACACAATGGGCACCAGTGCACGGTTGGGATCCTGCTCGGTGCCGATCACCAAGCCCTCAAACAGATACACCAGAAACGCTGGCGCTAAATGGGTAATGTCGGGATTGCTGTAGGCCTGTACCGGGGTTAACAACAGCGCCGCAGCCAATAAAAACAGGCCATTGCGGAGGTGGCGAATCGCGACTTTAGCCAGCAGCCAATGCACGTACCAAAGCACCACTAGCGCGCCCAGATAGTAGCCCACCAAACCCCAAAAATAATTACTTTCTGTGTACATAACTCACTCGACTTACTCAACTTGCCCAGTTTCAGGGTCAATTTCAGGGGCGTCATCCACCCAGTAAACGACTCGCTCTTCCAGTGTATCCGGATGCACCAGGCACTCTGATATTACCCGGCCACGCACTGAGCCCCCTACCTGATGAATAGACTCTTTATCACCGGATACCAAGTGGTGCCAACTGGGCAGCTCGCGCCCTTCATACACCAGGCGATAGCTGCAACTGGCCGGCAACCAATGAAACTGTGACAAATCCGCCGGGGTCAGGCACAGGCATTCTGGCACTACAGTTTTGCGGTTGGGATAGTCACGGCAGCGGCAAGCGTCAATATCCAACTGCTTGCAGGCCACATCCGTGTAGTAAACCTCATCATCGTCTTCGTCTTGCAATTTTACCAAGCAGCATTTACCACAACCATCACACAGGGACTCCCACTCGTCACGGCTCATTTGCTCCAGTGTTTTTTGCTCCCAAAACCGGGTCACTTACCGGACAGCTTGTGGTTGTGCACATTAATCTCTTGCATGTAATGCTCTTTGGCGGGCGGCAGTTGCAAGTAGTAGCCTTTATCTGCAATGGCATCCAACACCTTAGTGGCATCGGCGCGAGCCAATTTTCGATCTGGATGCAAAGGCAGCGTCGTTACCTGCTGAGGTGGTCCAAAGCGATCCAGCAACGCCTCAGGCACGCGGGTCAATTGGTCGCGGCGATCCACATACAGGTATAACTCATCCTCGTTTGGGCTTTTGTAAATAGTACAAAGTGTTTTCATAACGAACCATTCTGGTAGAACCGGCTACAACTGCTCGTCTACAACTACAGCGGCTGAGCCAATTGAGGCAAAGCCTGGAGCATTTTCTCCGCCATCAACCTCTCTCGCCAGCTTCCGCACCAATGCTCTGGCACCTGGGTTTTGCCTTTGTAGGCAGAGGCAATAATGGCTTCCAAATCCACCTTGCGAGCCAGTATTTCAGGGGCAAGGCACAATTCCTCAGCAACCGTATTTTGGATGGATCTGAGCTGTTTTACCCAAACGCCCGCTTCACGAGGCAGAGGCTGCGGCAACGGCTTTGGCCAACTGCATTGATCACTGGAAAGACTTTCAAGCAACGCCAGAATATCACTGCCAAAACGGCGCACACTACCCGGGTGCAGTTTGCCACAAGCGGCCAATTGAGCCTCTGTCGATGGCTGCTGGCGGGCAATATCGAGAAGCTGCTTGTCACTGACTACCCGGTTGCGAGGTCGATTGCGTTCTCGGGCAGTGTCCTCACGCCACTGGGCGAGTACTTGCAGAGCCGATAATTGCTGAGGCTTCAACTGCCATGCGCCTTTAATGCGGCGGTAGTACTCGGCAGTATCTTCCGGGGCATTGGCTTTTGCCAACAATGCCGCCATATCCTGTTGCAACCACTCCAGGCGGGAACCCAGCTTTTGCAGCAAGTGCTGGTACACTTTTACCAGATAAAAGACATCTTCAGCACCGTAGCGCTTCTGGGCTTCAGTCAGAGGCCTTTGCAACCAGTCTGAACGGGTTTCGTGTTTATCCAGCTGTATACCCAGCGTATCCCCCACCAAAGCCGCATAGCCTCTGGAAAAGCCATAGCCCACAAAAGCAGCGGCCACCTGGGTGTCGATAATGGGCTTGGGTAGCACACCGACGCTGTGGCGTAATACTTCAAGATCCTCTGAACTGGCATGGAACAACTTCACCACACGACGATCTTCCAGCAACTCGGCAAAAGGCAATAAGTCGTCAATGGCCAGAGGATCAATCAGCCAGCAATGCTCGCCATCAGACACTTGCAACAAGCCGAGTATGGGGTAAAAGGTATCTGTGCGAATAAACTCCGTATCCACTGCCAGGTGTGGCAACTGGCTCCACTGGTCGCACAGCTCAGCCAGACGAACATCCTGGTCGACCCATTCGATATTCAATTCAATATTATCGGTCATAGGGGTTTGCGCGACGTAAATGCGTGAGCCAGGGTGCCGCCATCCACGTACTCCAGCTCACCCCCAAGGGGAACACCGTGAGCAATACGACTGACAGTCACCCCCAGGGGCTTGGCACGCTCACTGATAAAGTGGGCCGTGGCCTCGCCTTCAACGGTGAGGTTTGTGGCCAGAATAAGTTCTTTTACCTCGCCAGTTTTTAGTTGTTGCAGCAACTGATCGATACCCAGCTGCTCCGGGCCAATGCCATCAATGGGGGAAAGATGGCCCATCAGCACAAAATAGCGACCGCGGTAGTTGCCCGCTTGCTCGATCGCAAACAGGTCTGCCGGGCTTTCAAGCACACAGAGTTGGCTGGGGTCGCGCCTCGGGCTTTGGCAAATAGCGCAGAGCTCGGCTTCGGCAAAGGTACGGCATTGGCGGCAACGACCGACGCCTTCCATAGCGGCTGCCAAGGCTTCAGACAAACGCACACCGCCAGTGCGGTTACGTTCCAGCAATTGCAGAGCCATACGCTGGGCAGATTTGGGGCCTACGCCAGGAAGTTGCCGAAGAGCACCTATCAGCTCATCGATAAGATCGCCAAACAAATTTAACCCTTATTATTCAATATTTTAAAAAATATTATTAATGTGAATTATGACTATTTGTCGTCGATTAAAAAGCCTAACTTTTATACCGACGAACACATCAAAACGGCATTTTGAAGCCCGGTGGCATTTGCATACCGGCGGTTAACTCGCCCATTTTTTCTTTGCTGGCTGATTCCACTTTGCGCACAGCATCATTGATGGCCGCGGCCAACAAGTCTTCCAGCATCTCTTTGTCTTCCGACAACAAATCTGGATCAATCTCAACTTTGCGCACGTCGTGGCGCCCAGTCATGACCACTTTCACCATGCCGGCACCGGACTCCCCCAACACCTCGGCATTGGCTGCCTCTTCCTGCATTTGCTGCATGCGCTCCTGCATTTGCTGGGCTTGCTTCATTAAGTCATTCAGGCCTTTCATCATTACCTCATCAATCTATGGGCTGCACACTGTCTTCCAGCAAACAGCCATCCAGTTGTTCCACCAAATCTTTTACCAAAGGGTCATCGCGCATGGACTGTACCGCATTAGCCAGGCGCTCAGCCCTTTTGCGCTCACCGTATGTGCGCGGAGTCTCTTGATCAATCGCCCCCACCGTAATGTTGACTGTACAAGGCTCACCACAAAATGCCTGCAGGGCATCGGCCAGCCGCTGTTGCTGGCCCTCTTCATAAAGAGAGCTGTATTCTTCATCGAGAATAAACTCAAATTGGTTATCCTGGCGGCAAGTCACCACCAGGTTGGCCGCTGTATTACCAAGCACACCTGAGAGCTTTAGCTGCTGGTAAATTCCAATCCAGTCTCCGTCAAGTTCACCCGAGACGTCACACGTAGGGTGCTCCTCAACAAGCGGCTCTTCAGCGGTTTCAACTTCATCGTCAGCAGGCAAAGACACCGTATCAGGCACCTCCTGAGCCGGCTCAAGTACAGGCTCGTGCTCGGCTTGAGGAGGCTCTTCTGGGAGTGGCTCCGGAGGGTATTCCTCGATCGGCGGCGGTGCCTCAATCGGCGGGCTGAGGGGCTTTTTTGCCGGGGATTCCTCCCTGCTCTCCACAGCCACAGCTGCGCTGTCTGGCGCACGCATCTCGCCACTGCCCGGCTTAAAAGCCAACTGGCGCAACAGCACCATTTCAAAACCACTGCGAGGGTCTGCCGCCAGTGGCAAATCCCGCCGCCCCAACAACGCAATTTGGTAGAGCAGTTGTACATCTTCACGCTCAATCTGCTGCGCCAGCTCAACAACCTGTTGATAATCACCATGGCGGTTATCCAACGCTTCGGGCACGGTCTGGGCGATAGCCACCCGGTGCCACATGCCCAACATATCAGACAACACCCCCGTATAATCAGGCCCCTGCTCCGCCATCCTGGCTACGACATCCAGCACCTGTTGACCCTCGCCAGCGGCGATGGCCTTACACAGTTCTACCACCCAGGTGCGGTCGATGGTGCCGAGCATGGCATTCACCTCCGTCTCGGCCACTTTGCCACCGCCGTGGGCAATGGCCTGGTCAGTCAGGCTAAGTGCATCGCGCATACTGCCGTCTGCAGAGCGCGCCAACTGCCACAGCGCCGCCTCTTCAAAAGGTACCGATTCCTCCCCAAGCACATACTTCAGGTGCTCGCTGATGCGTTCCGGGCTCAGATTCTTGAGGTTGAATTGGAGACAACGAGACAAAATAGTGACCGGCAGCTTTTGCGGATCCGTGGTGGCCAGCAGAAACTTGACGTGGGGTGGCGGCTCTTCCAGAGTTTTCAATAGCGCGTTGAAGGAGTGGGTAGAGAGCATGTGCACCTCATCGATCAGGTACACCTTGTAGCGCCCCCGGGTTGGCGCGTATTGAACGTTTTCCAACAGCTCGCGGGTATCTTCCACTTTGGTGCGCGACGCCGCATCCACTTCAATCAGGTCAACAAAACGACCCTCGGCAATTTCCGTACAGGCACCGCACTCACCGCAGGGAGTGGAACTAATACCCTGCTCGCAGTTCAGGCACTTGGCGAGGATGCGGGCGATGGTGGTTTTACCCACCCCTCGAGTACCCGTAAACAAGTAGGCGTGATGCAGACGTTCATTATCCAGGGCGTTAATCAGTGCCTGCAGTACATGTTCCTGCCCCGCCATTTCACGAAATACACGGGGCCGCCACTTGCGAGCGAGAACCTGATAGCTCATAGGATTACTCTGTTTCAGAAACCAAGGCGGGCATTATAGGTAACAGAGGCCGTACTGTCCTCTGTCTTCTAAAGACGGTCTTTTGAATACTGTGATCTGAAATGGAGGCGGCCCCTGCCAGCCACACCCCGGCACATGAATTCGCTGCTACCGTTGCTCCCTTCCGGGCCTGGCGGGGTTTACAGGTCGTCATTGCGAGGGGACCGACAGAGGCCACCATTGAGAGCGCGGCATTATGTGCGCTTTACCCGGGCAAATCAAGGGCACGCAAACCGCTGTAGCAACAGGTATACTGATTCGCTTTACGCTCTGCCGTAAGCCTGTTTTTTGTTTACCCAGGAGGTACCGGTGTCGAAAACAATACCCACAATCACACTACTCATTGCTCTGTTGATCTCAGTCACTGCCAGCGCCGAAAAACAACCTATGACTCTGGACGATATTGCCCGGGTTTCTCAGGTAACGTCCGTTTCCGCTTCACCGAACGGTGATTGGGTTGCCTACACCAAGAGCGTCCAGCGCACCCCCTACAAAGACGATGACGGCCCGGACTGGGGAGAACTACACATTAGCGACACCAAGGGAAACTCACGCCCCTTTGTCACCGGTGCCGTGAATGTCAACGTGATCAAGTGGTCTCACGACAGCCGCCATCTCTACTATTTGGCCAAGCGCAACGATGACAAAGTTATCAGTCTCTATCGAATTCCCATCGACGGTGGTGAATCAAGCCTTGTCTATACCCACAGCTCTGACATCATCAACTACGACATCAATAGCAAAGGTGAACTTCTTTTACTAACCACGGCAGAGATCCCCAAAAACCAGGAAAAACTCATTGCCAAAGGCTTTCAGCCCAAAGTTTATGAAGAGCAATTGAAATTCAACCGTCTGTATCGTCTGGATTTATCTGCCGCCAATCCAAAGGCAGAGGCTCTCAATGTAGAAGGCCAGGTTTTGCGTGTGGCCTACAGCCCCAACGGCAAAAGCATTGTCGCCACCATCACACCGACACCATTGGTGGATGACACACTGATGAAATCCAAAGTGGCGATTCTCAACAAAGACGGCAGCATCAAAGCCACTCTCAACAGCGATGGCAAAGTGGGTCATGGCCACTGGGCACCCAACGGCAAAGACATCGCCTATATTGGCAGTGAAGACATTCACGACCCATCGAGCGGCATTGTTAAATACTACCGCAATGGCAAAACCACTGATTTACAACCGGGCCTGTTGGGTCACAGCAAAGACATCGAATTCTTACCCGGTGGCGATCTACTGGCGCTCAACCATATCGGTACCGGCAGCGAGATAGTGACCCTGAAGCCAGGCAAATCGGGGAACGGCAAAAAACTCAATATTGGCAAACGCATTGTACGCTCGATCTCTACGCCTAAAGCAGGCAGTGGTTTTGCGTTTATAGCAGACGCCCCCAACCATCCGCGAGAAGTGTTTTGGTACCAAAGGGGCAACGTTACTCGCCTGAGCAATAGCAATCCCTGGCTCGATGAGATTGCATTGGGCAAACAAGAAAGCATCACCTGGAAAACCGAAGACGGTACCGACATTCAAGGCGTGCTGGTTTACCCAGTGAACTACAAAAAGGGCAAAAAGTACCCACTGATTAATTTTATCCACGGCGGCCCGGAAGCCCACATTTCCAATGGCTGGCACAACCGCTACTCGGAGCCCGCTCAGGTGTTTTCCGGCAAAGGCTACTTTAGCTTGTGGCCCAACTACCGAGGCAGCACCGGACGCGGTGTGGAATTTTCCAAAGAGGGACAACACGCGTACGCAGACCCGGAATTTAGGGACATTGTCGCCGGTAAAGATTATCTGGTTGAAAAAGGCATGGTAGATCCACAAAAAGTGGGCATCACCGGCGGTTCTTACGGTGGTTTTGCCACCGCATGGAGCGCCACTGCATTGAGTGAGCACTACCAGGCAGGGGTGATGTTTGTGGGCATTTCTAACCAATTGTCCAAATTCGGTACCACTGATATTCCCAACGAAATGTACCTGGTACACGCTCGCGCCTGGCCCTGGGACGACTTTCAGTGGATGCTGGAGCGCAGCCCGATCTACCACGCCAAAAAGCATCGCACTCCCCTGCTGATTATGCACGGCGAGGCCGACCCCAGGGTGCACCCCAGCCAGTCTCTGGAGATGTACCGCTACCTGAAAACCCTGAACAACGCCCCAGTGCGCTTGGTTCTTTACCCCGGTGAAGGCCACGGCAACCGCAAGGTCGGGGCCAAATACGATTACTCCCTGCGCCTGTTGCGCTGGATGGAACATTACCTCACTGGCCCCGGTGGCAAACCACCGGAGCAGGACTTAAAGCACGGGGAAAAGCTGTCCTCCAAGTAGTAGCCTTTCTGCATTTTTCATCAAAGCAGGCAAGTGCCAACTTGCTTGCTTTGCAATCCGGCTAAGCCATCGACAGGAGCCAATGTGACTCGTTTATTTATCACTGTGATATCCGTGATATTGCTTACCGCCTGCGGCAGCGGAGAAACCAATGTAGACAGAGGCAATCGAGCAGGAATCCTCTACTGGGGCAATGGCGAGGAGCCTCAGGATTTAGACCCTCATATCACCACTGGAGTCTCAGAGTCCTATATTCAGGAATCCCTGTTTGAACCCTTAGTCAACAGCCATCCGGAAACCTTGGAGCCAGAACCGGGTGTCGCCCAGCGCTGGGACATAAACGACGACAAAACCACTTACACCTTTCATCTTAATCCCAATGCCCGCTGGTCTAACGGAGAGCCAGTAACCGCAGAGGACTTTCGCTGGACGTTCTGGCGCGCCATGCACCCCAAGCTGGGCAACCAGTACAACTACATGTACTACCCCATTAAAAATGCTGGGCCCTATTTGCGCGGTGACATCAATGATTTTGACAAGGTTGGAATTAAAGTCATTGATAAGCAAACCCTGCAAATTCAGCTGGAGAACCCCACACCGTACTTTCTCGGTTTGTTAAGCCACCACAGTTATTACCCGGTACCCCGAAGTGCCATCGAAGCCCACGGCAACGCCTGGACCCGAGGCAGTCACTGGACACGGCCCGGCAACATGGTGAGCAACGGTGCTTTTCGGCTCACCCAGTGGAAACTGTTCAACTACATTGAAGTAGAAAAGAACCCTTACTACCACAAAGCCGACCAAGTGGCGCTCAATGGCATTCGATTTTTACCCACTGAGAACATCACCACCGAAGAGCGTATGTTTCGCGCCAACCAGTTGCACCATACCTACGAGCTACCCGCCGATAAAACCAGCTACTATCGCGAAAATGCCCCGGAGCAACTGCTGAACCAGCCCTATCTCGGCACCTACTACTATCGCCTTAATACGCGTATCAAGCCACTGGACAACCCCAAGGTTCGCCGAGCTCTGGCGCTGGCGATTAATCGCCAACAGATTGTTGAGCGAATCACCAAGCAGGGGCAGCTGCCCGCTTTTACCATTACTCCACCCAATACCGCCGGATACACTGCGGAATCCAGCTTACGTTACGACCCGGAAGAGGCCCGGCGGCTGCTAGCAGAAGCTGGCTACCCCAGTGGCGAAGGCATCGATACTTTGGAAGTGCTGTACAACACCAAAGAGAGCCACCGCAAAATTGCCGTTGCCATCCAGCAAATGTGGAAGCAGGAGCTGAATATCAACATCACCCTGCGCAATGAAGATTGGAAAGTCTATCTGGATTCTGAAAAACGCGGCGAATATCAGGTATCCCGCGCATCCTGGATCGGCGATTACCTGGACCCAAATACCTTTCTCGATTTATGGATTAAAGACGGCGGCAACAATCGCACTGGCTGGCACAACCCTGAATACGATCGCTTGGTGTTGGAGCAAGCGCCTAGAGCCAGTAGCCGTGAACAGCGCTACGCATTGCTAATGCAGGCGGAGAAAATTTTGTTGGACGAGGTACCAGTGATTCCCATATACACTTACGCCACTCGACACTTGGTTCATCCATCATTAAAAGGTGTGACACCCAATCTACTGGACCGCCCGTTCTTCAGCCACTTCTCCCTTGAAGATACGCAAACCCAGCGGCCTAACGAGAGTAACTAATAAACCATGTTGCGATTTACCCTGGTGCGGCTGTTACAGGCCATCCCCGTTTTGTTTGCGGTTATCACACTTACGTTTTTCCTGGTGCGGGCCGCACCGGGGGATCCGCTGTCCTCAGATAAAGCCATGCCACCAGAAGTGTACGCAGAACTCAGCACCCTGTATGAGCTGGACAAACCAGTTTGGCAGCAGTACATCAATTATCTGGGTGGGCTATTGCAGGGGGAGTTTGGGCCGTCATTCAAATACCTGGGCCGCACCGTCAATGAGCTGATTGGTGCCGGCCTGGCCACTACCGCCGAGCTAGGTCTGTACGCCATGCTGGTGGCTCTATTGATTGGCATCTGTGCCGGGGTGGTCGCCGCATTGCGGCCCAATAGCGCCAGTGACTACCTACCCATGTCTGCCGCCATGTTGGGTATCTGCATGCCGTCATTTTTATTGGGGCCACTGCTGGTATTGATTTTTGGTATCTGGCTGGAATGGCTACCGGTATCCGGCTGGGGCAATATCCCCGGCGACAAAATACTGCCCGCTATTACCCTGGGGGCCGCCTATGCCGCTTATGTGGCACGCCTGTCCCGTGGCGGCATGTTGGAAGTCCTGTCACAGGATTACATTCGTACCGCCCGCGCCAAAGGCTTACCGGAATGGTTAATTGTGCTCAAGCATGGCTTGCGGGGTGGGCTGATGCCGGTGGTCGCATTTCTTGGGCCCGCCTTTGCCGGCTTGCTGTCCGGCTCTTTTGTGGTGGAGACGGTTTTTCAGATACCGGGCATGGGCCGCCTCTATGTACAGGCCGCATTTAACCGGGATTACACCCTGATTATGGGTACCACTGTGTTCTTCGCCACGCTGATTATTCTGTTCAATTTACTCTCCGACGTGCTGGCTGTTTGGCTCAACCCCAAATTGCGTCAGCAGTATCAGGGAGGCAAGTCATGAAGCCATTAGCGATAGACAATAGTTTGAACGCAGAAAAAGGCACCAGCTTGTGGCAAGACGCCTGGGTGCGTTTGCGCAAAAACCGACTGGCGTTATTTGGCCTTGGAGTGCTCAGCACATTGGTGGTGTTATCACTGTTGACCCCATGGATAGCCCCCTACCCCTACGACCTGCAGAACCTGGAACTGGGTGCCAGTGCACCGTCTGCAGACCACTGGCTGGGTACCGACACCTTTGGCCGCGACCTGTTAACACGCATCCTCTACGGCGGCCGGGTGTCTCTGACAGTTGGCTTTATCGCCACTGGCGTAGCACTGCTGATTGGCGTGGCTTACGGTGCTGTCGCTGGCTATCTGGGTGGACGCATAGATGCTGCAATGATGCGCTTTGTGGATATTCTCTACGCCCTGCCGTTTATGATTTTTATCATCTTGCTGATGGTGGTATTCGGAAAAAACATTCTGTTGTTATTCCTGGCCATCGGTGCCGTGGAGTGGCTAACCATGGCTCGTATTGTGCGCAGCCAGGTGCAGACCCTGCGGCACCAGGAGTTCGTGGAGGCCGCGACTTCTATCGGTTTGTCCAAATGGGCCATTATCCGCCGCCACATTATTCCCAATACCCTTGGGCCAGTGATTGTGTACACCACGCTCACCATCCCCAACGTGATGTTGCTGGAGGCATTTTTGAGCTTCCTCGGGCTGGGTATTCAGCCCCCACAAAGCTCCTGGGGGCTACTAATTAATTATGGCGTGGAAACCATGGAAGAATACCCATGGCTGTTGATCTATCCGGGCCTTGCATTATCCATCACCCTGTTTGCCCTGAACTTTTTAGGGGACGGGTTGCGGGATGCACTGGATCCCAAGGCGAGTAAAGATTGATGACAGAAGCCAGCGTGCCACTACTCAGCGTTAAAAACCTCCGCACCTACTTCCACACCCGCAACGGTGTGGTGAAGTCCGTCGATGGCGTCAGCTTCAGTATCGACCGAGGGGAGACACTGGCCATTGTCGGCGAGTCCGGCTCTGGCAAGTCGGTATCCTGTTACAGCCTGTTGAGTCTGATCCCCCAACCACCGGGTAAAATCGAAAGCGGTACGGCGGTTTTCGATGGCGATGATTTGCTGCAAATGACGGAAGCCGAGCTTCGCCAGGTTCGTGGCAACGATATTGCTATGATTTTTCAGGACCCAATGACCAGCCTGAATCCCTACCTCACCGTGGGCGAACAACTGATCGAGCCGTTGTTGCAACACCGCCGCATCAACCGAGCAGAGGCTCGCAAACGGGCCATTGCCATTCTCGACGAAGTGGGCATCATTGAGCCGGAGCGGCGCTACAACAGCTACCCCCATGAATTTTCTGGCGGCATGCGCCAGCGGGTGATGATTGCCATGGCACTGATTACCGAGCCAAAGCTGTTGATTTGCGATGAGCCAACAACCGCGCTGGACGTCACCATACAAGCGCAGATTTTGCAGCTCATCCGCCAGCTGCAGCAGCGCCACAACATTGCCGTACTGTTTATCAGCCACGACCTCGCCGTAGTCGCGGATGTTGCCGATAAAGTGGCCGTAATGCAGCGCGGCAAGATTGTCGAACAAGGCCCCGCCAAAGCAATTTTTCAACAACCAGAACACGACTATACCCGCCAGTTACTGGCCGCCATTCCCAGTGGTGCAAAACAGCAACAAACTGTCGCCGATACCCCATTGGTTGCTTGCCACAACCTGAAAGTCTGGTTTAAAGATCAGCAAAAGCAGTGGGTAAAAGCTGTCGACGACATTAGCCTGACCGTAAACAAAGGGGAGATTCTTGGCCTGGTGGGAGAGTCCGGCTCCGGCAAATCCACCACCGGACGGGCGCTGTTAAACCTGGTGCCCGCCACCGCGGGAAGTGTCGAGTACGATGGCAATGACATTACTCATTTGAACAGCAAACAGATGCTGCCCTATCGGCCTCGCATGCAAATGATTTTTCAGGATCCTTATGCTTCCTTAAATCCGCGTATGACGGTGTTCGATACACTCGCAGAGCCTATGCTCTACCACAACCTGGCAAACCGTAAAAACGTCACCGAGAAAGTGCTACAGCTTATGGATGATGTGGGGCTGGCTCGACAATTTATTCGCAAGTACCCCCACGAGTTTTCCGGCGGTCAGCGGCAGCGCATCGCCATTGGCCGTGCCATTGCCACCAGCCCCGAGTTTATTGTGGCGGACGAACCGGTGTCTGCATTGGATGTGACTATTCAGGCACAGATTCTGGAATTGATTCTGCAACTGGCTCGCGAACACCAGCTCACCATGCTGTTTATCTCCCACGATTTATCCGTGGTACGTATGCTGTGCGACCGGGTTGCGGTTATGCAGAGAGGCAAAATCGTCGAAACCGCAATGACTGAGCAATTGTTTTCAGCGCCACAAACCGAATACTGCCAGCAACTGATGGAAGCCGTACCGAAAAGCGTTGCCTGATATCGCGTATGGGTACTTTCCGATGTAGGCCTGTAGGAGTAAACGCTTCTGCACAGATCACCCCCTGATCCCCTGGGGAGGCAGTGAATACGACTTTTCTTCAAAAATGATACACTGTATCATTCAACATCAATTTCAGGTCGCAATTTAAACCAACAATTACGCTGTTATGAACAGATCAATGATCGGTACTGTTATCAGTACAGCCATTAGTACAACGCTGCTAATTCCACTTGCGCTAAAAGCTGGCCCTTCGGAGCATTCCCACACTCATGCGGATCATGCGGAGGAGCACAGCGGCGTAGCGCAACAACAAGAAGCGCACCTTCATGGCCACGGGGAACTCACCCTGGCTCTTGAAGGAAACACATTGGAAATTGGCCTGGAGTCTCCCGCTGCAAATATTGTTGGCTTTGAACACCGGGCAACATCCAGCAAACAAAAACAAACACTGGAACGTGCAAAAACAACGCTCGAACAGCCAAAGCAGTTGTTTGTATTTTCTGGCACCGAATGCGTACCTGTTGAAGCCAAAGCAGACTTGTCCGCCTTGATTAGCCATGACGAAGACCACCACCACGGTCACCACAACAAGCATCAGAAAGATGAGGATAGCCATAGCGAAGTTACCGTCAGCTATCGCTTTAACTGTATACAAGGGACAAAGTTAAACAGCATGTCGGTTAATTTGCTCGACTTCTTTCCGGGCATTGAAGAACTGGATGTTATGTGGATAACCGATAACCAACAAGGTTCAGCTACGCTCAATTCCACAACAAAAGTCATCCGCTTCAGGTAATGCTGATGAACAGCTCAAGTCAAATTCAGGAAATTCTCAGTTACGCCGAAAACAACTGTAAGTCTCGGGGAACAAGGCTCACTGACAAACGCAAAAAAATTCTCTCAGGCTTACTGCAATCCGGAAAAGCCATGTCAGCTTATGAGTTGGTTGATTACTGCAAACAACAAAATGGCAAATCCATTCCACCCATGTCTGTTTATCGCATTCTCGATTTTCTGCAAGACGAGGGGCTGATTCACAAACTGGACTCGGCAAAAAAATACATTGCCTGTGCTCACATTACCTGCGATCACGAACACGGGGTTCCACAGTTTTTGATTTGTAGCAAATGCCAGCAAGTTGAGGAAATCACCGTCAGCAAATCGACCATAGCTCATTTAAAACACAATGTGGAAAAAGCCGGGTTTCATTTAGTCAGTTCACAGCTGGAAATCAACTGCCTTTGCGGCCACTGCAAAAACGAACTCACCTAGGTTATCTGTAGAAAACCTTTTAAAAGACCAAAAAATCATGAAAAATATTCAAACCATAACGGACAAGACGGCGATTAGCTTGTCTTTTATTTGTACTTTTCACTGCCTTGCACTGCCTGTATTGGCGGTTTCTTTGCCAGCCATCACCGCGTTAAACCTGGACAATGAGATCTTTCATTTATGGATGGTATTAGCAGTGATACCGATCAGCTTAATCGCTCTGACAATTGGTTGTAAGAAGCATAAAAACCTGACTGTCGCACTGCTTGGCATATCCGGATTGTGTTTGCTTATTGCAGCGGTCTTTTTAGGTCACGCTGTACTCGGCGAAGTCGGTGAAAAGCTGCTCACGGTTGTTGGCGCCTGCCTCATTGCAGCGGGGCATCTGTTAAACCATCGCCTGTGTCGAAAGACCAAGTGCGAATGCCATTAACCTGTCTTTTTACAAACAAAGCGCCATGAAAAACCACTACTTCCAGTCGCTTGAGCCTTTGCAGAAAGGTCAGAAGGTAGCGCTCGCAGATATCCTCGACAAACTGGCTGTCAATGATCAGGGGCTGATTCCTGTTGTCACTCAGGACGCAATCACCAAAGACGTTCTCATGCTCGCCTGGATGAACAAAACATCTATCGAGCAAACCCTGTCTACCGGACTGATGACTTACTGGTCTCGAAGCCGGAACCAGTTTTGGATCAAAGGCGAAACCAGCGGGCACTTTCAAAAGTTGCAGTCGATGCGCCTTGATTGCGATGGCGACACAATTCTGTGCCTGGTTAACCAGGAGGGGCCTGCTTGCCATACTGGCCGCAGTAACTGTTTCTATCTGCAAATTGATGACAGCGAAGACGGGACAAAGGCGGCCGTGTCTCTGCTTAGCTCACCACCGTAGACTGGCTCAAACTGGGGGGAGAAATGCTTAATCCCTCTCCACCCCTTACCTACCCTTCCTCTGAATAAACATCCAAACTTTGCACGTCCATGGTGTAAGCCGCTGTCGCCATGTCATTCTCGATAAGAGACGTTTTTAACACACCCGAAATCCAAAACGGATTGTACAAGGCATCAAGTTTAAAGCCCTTGGGGTAGTTGACGTAGATAATCTGGTTAGGTGGCGGAGGCGGTACGTGGATACAGGCTCCAAAAAATGGCACCAGAAAAAATTCAGTTACAACCTGATCATCATTAAAATCCAGGGGAACGATAAAGCCCGGGATTCGCACTGACTGACCGTCCATTTCCCCTTTGACTTTGGTGGACACCAAGGCCTGCTGGTAGCGATCATCTTTATCCGTTTCAGTGTCATTTTTAAGCTGGCTACTGATCAAATCCTCTTCAGAGCCATCTTCTATCTCAGTGAGGTACTCTGGTGGATTAAGCAGAGCCTCCAGGTCTTCTGCCGGAATCAGGTCCGGCCATTTGATGGTTTTAAATTCGCCCGTATCTGCCTCGCTCCCTTGAACCAAGGCTGCATTGAGCAGAAAAAGACCCAGAAGTACCGACAACAGCATAGAGCGCTTAACAAACAACATCATTTTGACCACAGTTTTTTGTACACGGAAAGGATGAGATTGGATATTCGACCACAAGAAGATACTATATATCATTAATAACTCACAAAATATTTGTTTACCGAGCTTTGGGCAAACAATGGCTATTCATTTAAAAGACGTCCGCTTTTGTTACCCCGACTCCCCTGATCAGCCAGTACTTCATATCGAAGACTGGTCTGTCGGCGAGCAAGAGCACGTTTTTATTCACGGCCCATCCGGCGGCGGTAAATCCACCCTGCTAAACCTGCTCAGTGGTATGTTGGTGGCCACCCATGGCGAAGTATCTGTGTTGGGCCAACGCCTTGAGCAAATGAGCAATCGGCAGCGGGATCAATTCCGAGCCAACCATATCGGTTATATATTCCAGCAGTTCAACCTGATCCCCTATCTGGACCCTGTTGATAACATTCAACTGGCCAATCAGTTCTCCAATAAAGGGGCCACCAGGCCCGCTCTGAGAAAGGCTGCTGAGTCATTGCTGAACACATTCAATATTCCATCTTCGGCCTGGCAAAAGCCGGTGGTTAACTTGAGTATTGGCCAGCAGCAACGTATCGCCATCGCCCGGGCGATGATCAACAAACCCGAATTGCTGATTGCTGACGAACCGACATCCTCTCTCGACCCTAAAAATCGCGACAACTTTATGTCGGAGCTTATGTCACTGGCGGCGGAGCAACAGATCACCCTGCTGTTTGTCAGCCACGACATGTCACTATCCAGCCATTTTGGCCGCGTTCAGGGGTTGTCAGACATCAACTCTGTAGCCGATGTTCACTGATGTTTATCCGCCTGGCTTCAAAAAGTTTACTAAACCGCAAAGGCTCCGTACTGCTGACGGTAATGGCCATGGCCGTCAGTATTTTTGTGCTCTTGGGCGTTGAGCATATTCGCCATCAAACCAAGGACAGTTTTAGCAGCACGGTTTCCGGTGTTGACCTGATAGTAGGTGCCAGAACCGGCAACCTTAACTTGTTGCTCTATTCGGTGTTTCGCATCGGCTCTCCCACCAACAACATCAGCTGGGACACTTACCAGGCGTTATCGTCCAATAAGCGGGTTGCCTGGGCTGTACCCATCTCTCTCGGTGACTCTCACAAGGGCTACCGGGTTATGGGCACAAGCACCGGTTATTTCGAACACTTTCGCTACGGCAAAAAACGCCCTCTCGAATTCGCACAAGGAGTGCCCTTTAGCAATGTGTTCGATGTTGTGTTGGGCGCCGAAGTAGCCAAACGCCTGGGCTACAAGCTGGATGACCAGCTGGTATTGGCGCACGGCATTGCAGCAACCAGTTTTAGCCTGCACGACGACCGGCCTTTTAAAGTCTCTGGCATATTGAAACCCACTGGAACACCAGTGGATCAAACCCTGCATATCAGCCTTCAGGGCATCGAAGCCATTCATATCGATTGGAAGCAAGGTGTCAAACAGCCCGGCAGCCATCTCAATGTTGATCAACTGGGGGCGATGGAGCTAGAACCAAAAAACATCACCGCGTTTATGCTGGGTTTGAACTCCAAGCTGGCTACATTTCGCGTTCAGCGAGAGATCAATCACTATCGCAATGAGCCCTTAACCGCCATTCTGCCGGGCGTGGCCCTGTCGGAACTCTGGCAGATGATGGGCCTGTTGGAGAACACCCTACGGCTTATATCCGCTCTGGTACTTGTTGCCGCACTTTTGGGTTTATGCGCGATGATGTTGGCCTCAATCAGAGAGCGCGAACAGGAAATACACCTACTGAGGGTAATCGGGGCACGTCCCTTTTACCTGTTTCTACTGATTGAGCTGGAAGCACTGTTGATCGCTTTTGTCAGTATTTTGCTGGGGTTGGCAGGCTTGTATGGCACCCTGCTGGCCGCTGGGCCGGCTCTCGCCTCCAGCTTTGGCTTGCACATCGGCCTGAATATTCTCTCCGGCAACAACGCCTTGTTTTTATTGGTGTATTTGGGTGCAACCACCCTTGCTGCAATGATTCCCTCTATAACCGCTTACCGAAACGCCAAATCCAGTCAATAACACCAATAAATCCATCGCAATTGGCTCAAAGTCGCACTTTTGTTGTCTGACCTTCCAACAGAAGCGTATAGTAATAGGCTGTTGTACGGAGCCTGCTAACCAGCCGTTATGATGAAAAAGACATTTGCTGCCCTGATAGCCCTTAATTTTTTACTGCCAATTCAGTACGCCAGCGCTTGCGACCTGGATGGTTTTGGCTTGAATCACTATTACGTGCCAGGCCAATCATTCCTGGTGCCCTCCGGGCCAAAATTTCAACTATGGCACCCATCCGTTTCCCGAGCCCCCATCGGTAGCTCAGACGAAGTGGCTATTAAATACAATTCCCCACCATCGTCTGAGGATTTGATACTGACGTTGACCGGCACTCAAGGAATTGAGTTATCAGAAGAGACAATCAAGCTGGATCAACATAAGGGCACCGTTACCGTTAGGTTTTCATTGAATCAAGATGGTCACCAGACCATTAAAATGAAGCTAACAGGCAAGCACGATGGAAAAGTGAATAACCATTTCAGCATTCTTTATGTCCGCGCCAAGGAAGCTGAGCAATAAGCTCTCCACTGTATCAAGCCCGTATTGACCAGCATTACACCGCACTATTAACCGAAATATAATTGGGGCTAATAGTCACCTTGAAAAGTTAATCTGTTCTGATTTACTGGTTGAGTGCGGACTTGGGCAGCAGCTTGTCCTGCTTAATCACCTCACGAAATTCATCCCAGCTTTTACGGGTTATCAGTGCTTCAATAGGAAACGGTGCCGAAACTACATAGCCCTGTATGTAATCCACACCAATTTTTTTCAGCATGCTAATGGTTTCTGTATCTTCCACCCATTCAGCAACGGTTTCCATGCCCAAGGCGTGGCCGATAGCGTGAACCGATTGCACAATGGATTGGTTCACTTCATTGTTAGCCATATCCCGTACAAAAGAGCCATCAATTTTCACAGCATCAACCGGCAGTTGTTGCAAATAGGCAAACGACGACATACCACTGCCAAAGTCATCCAGAGAAATGCCATCGCAGCCGAGAATCAAAAACTTTTCAATAAAGCTACTGGTGATCGTAAAGTCTTTTACCGCTGAGGTTTCGGTAATCTCAAAGTGTAAATACTGCATGTACTCCGGGTACGTTTCACAGCACTTGGTAACCAACTCCAGTATTTCTTGATCACCCAGCGAAGTACCTGACAAATTAATGCAAAAGATTGGCTTATGCCGCGCCATATAGTCCGCATTCTGGGCCATAAACTCGAATATTTTGCGAATCACACAACTGTCGATCAGGGTAATTTGTTTAAATCGTTCTGCAGCGGGCAAAAATGCACCCGGTGGTACGAACTCGCCATCATCATCGCGCAAGCGCACCAGCACCTCGTAGCGAGGCCTTGGGTCATCTTCCTTGAGAGCCAAAATAGGCTGGGTAAACAAGCAAAACTGGTCATTCTCAAGAGCTCTGGGAATGCGGGATACCCAGCGCATCTCGCTGTGCCGAGCCGAGGCTTCTGACACCTGCTCCTGATACAAGTGAATATGGCTACTGGTGGCCTCTTTGGCGGAATAACAGGCAACATCGGCTTTACCCATCAAATCTTCCAAGCCGCCACCGGAGTTATCCACTTTGACGATACCAATGCTGGCACCCACATCGAAAAACAAGTCATCCCAGGTAAAGCGAAAGCCCTGCATTAGCGAAACGATTTTTTCGGCAACCCCCATGGCCGCATCTACATCACAGCCCCATAAGATAACCCCGAATTCATCCCCACCCAGTCGGCCGACAACATCGCTGTTGCGCACGGTATCGATAAGAATACGGGAAACCTGTTTCAGCAATTCATCACCAGCCACGTGGCCACAAGTATCGTTGACGATTTTGAATTGGTTCAAATCGATGTACATCAGACAGTGGACAATGGTGCCATTAGCCGCACTGAGTACTGCGGCCTCCAGCTCTTGCTCAAAGGCACCGCGATTGATCAATCCCGTAAGATCATCGTGGTAAGCCATATAAGCCAGTTCTTTTTCCGCTTTTTTACGAGCAGTAATATCGCGGCTGTAGATATTGATATACGGTGTATCTTTTACTGGGATGATCAACAACAAAAAGCAGCGGCCAGCACACTCCACCTCCACTTCTTGGTTGCGGCCCGTTCGCCGCAAGTCGTCAAACAGCAGGCACCAAGTTTCCGGCACCAGTTTGCCAATTGCGGTCTCCCAGTGCTCAAGCAAATAATCCGCCGGCTTGTTAGCGTACAGAACAGTATTGTCTTTATCGACACGCAATACCGCTTCCGGATTTTCTTCTGGCAAGCGCGCCAACACAGAAATTTCTGCTTCGGCTCGCTTTAGTTTGCTGATGTCTGTGCGGATAAAAATAAATTCGGATATATCGCCCTTTTGATCTTTTTTGGGAATGATCGTGGTCATCGACCAAAAGTGGTCACCGTTTTTGCAATCCAAACACACTTCGCCATTCCAGACCTGCCCGGTATTAATGTATTCCCAGGCTTCCTTATAAAACGCTTTATCGTGCTTGGTGGAAAAAAATATCGTACGCGGCTGCCCCACCACCTCTTCCGGCTGGTAACCCAATACTTCGCAAAGGCGATCAGAAACCTGGCGAATAATTCCATTGCGATCGATAATCGAGACCATGGCGTGCTCATTGAGCACGTATTGCTGAAAATCCACCTGCTGTTCAGATTTACTCAACTCGCTGGAAGCACGTGAAAAACCACGAACCAGATAGACAACAATGGCACTGAGAAAAATTGCCCCCAACAATGCTGCTATTCTCAACAGCTTGACGCGCTGTTCTGAAGACGCTTGCTGCTTAACAATAAACCGTTCAACCTGGCCCAGCCGCCCCTGTAGCGGATGCTCATAAATGCCTTGTGTTAACGTCTCAAGCAGAACGCTGTATTCCAGAGTTTTCTCTGAATAGCGCATCAGCAATTTTAAATTCGAATCGGCTTCGCCGTAATCGCCAGACCACTGCTTCAACGACTCCAGGCTATCTTTTACCGCAGTTTGATTTTGATTACTGTTCACATACAGAGAGGTGGCAATAATCAGGTTTTTAACCAACGACTCAAGCTCTGCACTCCTGGCGGTCGTGTCTCTTTGCAATAGCTCGAGTGTGGTCGCGCCCAGTGTTGGGTAGTGGTGCCAGGTCAATCGAACAATGGAATTTCTGTACTTAAAATCTTCAACTTGCTGTTTTTTATCGGCCACTGCCTGCTTGAGCCTGTCCAGATAGCCTGCACTGCCATCCAAACGTTGAGCGTCAGCAATAAAACCGTCAGCCTCGGCAGACAACAGGCGAACTTGCTCAATAAGGTGATCATAATTGGAGGCAATACCGATGTAACTGCGCCCTACCTCTTCGTTTACCTGCACATTCAAAGCGTATAACTGATTCAACCTTGCCAGCAAACGATTGTTTTCATCTTGGTTAGCCGTCAATGCCAACCAAATCAGGCCAAACGTCGCCATCAGTAGAGCAATAAATAACCAGCGACGAACCATCATTTCAGCGGCTCCGGAAATTCCCCGGTTAAAGATTCTAAAAAGCGTACGATCTTCTCTGCTTCATCGTCCGCTATCATTCTGCCCAGCTGGTAATAACCCATAGACTGCACAGCACTTTTCAAATCCTTTGTGCCGCCATCGTGAAAGTATGGCCCTGTCTTGGCCACATTGCGTAAGCTGGGAACACGCATAACATAGCGGTCTGACTCTTTACCTGTGACATTAAAGCGGCCCAAATCAAACTGGCTGGCAGTCGTACTTTGGTAAGGTTCAATAAATACACCAAAGCGGGCGAACATATTGCCACCGACATTGGTACCCTGATGGCAGGCAATGCAGCCGTACTCGATAAATAGTTTCAGGCCTTGCTTCTGTTCACGGTCAATGGCGTTATTGTCGCCGCGAAGGTAGTGGTCAAAAGGTGCATTGGGCGTGATTAAGGTTTTTTCATACTCAACAATGGCGTCGCTGACGGTGCTCGGATTAATTGCTCCACCAAACAACTTATCAAACTGTTGGATATATTCTTCCCTGCTACTGATGTATTGCAAAGCAATTGGCCAGCCAGCCCCCATGTGGCGGTCATTATTCATGACTTTGTCAATTTGCTGGTGAGGCGTTTCTGCATCGCCGTTCCACAATAAGCGGAAATTCAGCACCGCGTTGAAAACGCTCAGGGTATTCATGTCGTCAAAGCCACCGCGAATATCAATGGACTTAGCCAAACCGTCCGTACCCCAACGCTCTAGAATATGGCAAGTACCGCAGGACGCCTGCCCTGCCGCCAAGCCAATATCGTGAAACAACTGCTCACCAAGCAGTGCTTTTTCCCGGTCCACAGGAAGGGATTGCGGAAGAGGTTTAATCAGTGGCAGATAGGCCTCACCTTCACTCGTACCTGGAGATTGATGTTGAGTGGGTGCTTCAGCTTCAGCAGCTAAAAGGTTTCCTGAAAAGTACAGGGAAAATGCCAATAACGAAGGCAGTAATACGACCCTCAAGAACAGCACACAAATTGTTGTTTTTATCATTATGTTTCCCTTTGTGCTGATGATTTAAATCAGTTCACATCATCAGCAACAAACTTCTCCAGTGGCTCTAAAACACGGCGGTTGGCACTGAATTTACCGCCAAAACGCCGGATACCCTGCTCTCTCATTTCCCCTGCAGGGCCATCAAAGTAGTCATTGAGGGCGGCTCGACTCTCCACAAAATAGTGCACCGTCCAGCATTCACCATCACCCCCCGCTTCATCGGCATCCCGCTGATAGAATTTAGCGGCCTGAAAGCCGGGATTCTTTAGCATTTCCTCAATATGAATTTGCAGCCAACGTCGATAGTCTGACGCAATATCTCGGCTCACAGTGAGATTTACTTCATAAATCAGCATTCGTATTCACCTACAAAAATTAGGGCTTTTAAGCACATTCACTACAGCCAATCCGTCAACTGAAAGCCGATACCAATGGTTTCGTGTTTTACATTGTAGTCAATCAAGCTCTCACCATAACCGTTAAAATATTTCAGGTAACCTTGCAAACGATCGTTAATCGGGAAGCTCCAACCCAGCTCATAAGCGCCTTCAGCAGTAATTGGGTCTCGAATCATCAAACTGACGCTGTGGCCATTGCGGTCATATACCCCCTGCCACTCAAAATGACCGAGAAAACGGGTGATATCCGGGTTGTCGTCCCCGGTGGTTTCCAAAGGGTCCATTTTTAATGGTTCCGGGAGGCGATACCACGGTTTCAAAGAAAACGCGAAGTTATCTCCGTACTCAAAAATAAAATCCATCATCACCCGATTCCAGCTGCGAGAGAATGGCACGTTGCGGCCATTGGACTGGTGATTAAACACCAGCTGATTGGATACATTGCGCAGTTCACCCCATTGCCAGTCGTTGAAAAACGAGAGAATCATCTCTGGCTCGTGGTTGGTTTCCCGAAATGGTGCCGACAGTTCACTGTTGTACACCTGCCAAAAGGAGCGGTTGGTATAAGCAAAACTGAGGTTGCCATTTTCCCCAAACACATCTTTTAACACTGGAATTTCACGGAACAACCCTCTGTAAAGCGGGATTTTGAAGCTCATTTGAAACTGCGCTTCAATATTGTCCAGCTCGCCTTCCTGGGTGTTCACCGAATCCTCAATACCTCCGTTGTACACACCGGTCAAAAAATAGGTGGGACGGTGGGCAATCAGGGCAAACGGGTTATCAGACGCCGATTGCTCGTGAGCAATGCGGCGTTTCAAGGCCGTATTTACCTGGCCGGGGCTTATATGCAGCTGATCCTGGACAACCAGCTGCCGCTCACACTGCTGGCGCAACTGACCAACCGTGGTACTGTCGCTGGCAGTGTATAGCGCCTGAGCCATACACGCCTGCAAATCATCGACACCGTTTTCAGCATCAGCATGCTGCACGTTCGCTGTACAAACAATCACAGGGAGTAAAGCGGTTTTAACAATTGAGCGAATCATGGCTATCTCTGCTGCGTTCCTGGCGATAAACTGCGGGGAGTTTACCACTGGAATATCACCATGACTTGTTCGCCATTGATTTCTGTTCAGGAATTACACCAACAACTCGGCAAAGATATGGTTATTTTTGACTGTCGTTTCTCATTAGCCAATACCGAACAAAACCAGCAGGCTTACGACATCAGTCACATCCCCGGCAGCCACTACTTGCATTTGGATCGAGACTTATCTGGCCCTTTAGGCACGCACGGCGGCCGCCACCCAATGCCCACCCGCAGACACTTTGAAGCCCTCATGCAGCGCTATGGCGTAAATTCAAACACCTTGGTGGTGGTTTATGACGACCAACGTTTTGCCTTCGCCTCTCGACTATGGTGGATGTTGCGTTACTTTGGCCATCAGAACGTAAAAGTACTCGACGGAGGTTTTAGCGCCTGGTATCAGGCAGAATTGGAAACCACATCGCAAATACCAACCGTTGCCAAATCGGGACAGTTTGAGGCTAAAGAGCAAACACAATGGCTGCTCAGTTATAAAGACATCGCAGGTAATCTGGACAACACAAGCCGGTTGCTGATTGATTCGCGGGAGGCACCTCGCTACCAAGGGCTGGAAGAACCCATTGACCCCATCACCGGGCATATTCCTGGTGCCGCCAATTTCCCTTGGCAAGAAGTGACTGATGACAGTGGTTTCGCTCGCTGCCCGAGCCATCAAAAGCAGCGCTGGTCAACATTGCCTGGTGATAAAGAATGGGTGGTTTATTGTGGTTCTGGAGTCACGGCCTGTGTGAATTTACTGGCCATGGAAATTGCCGGACTGCCCCCTGCAAAACTGTACGGAGGCAGTTGGAGTGATTGGTGTTCTTATCAATAAATCCGTTTAGGGAGAATTACTGGGCCAAAGCCTGCTTGCCTGCATTCAGCAATTCCTGAACACCCAGGCCACCCAGAGCTTCGTAACGCACACCGCCGTCGCTGTTCAGGTAAAGTAACGTTGGCAACCCGCTCACTTGATAAGCAGTGGCAATTTCCCCGCCGCGCTCATCTTCCACATCCACTTTCACACTGATGAAGTTCTGATTGTAGAACTCTCCCACTTCTGCCACTGGAAACACTTCCGCAGACATATAAACGCAAGGGCCACACCAGTCGGCGTGCATATCGACAAATACCGGCTTGCCCTGTCTGCCTGCCTCTTGCAGTGCTTCTTCAAAGCTGCCTTGGAAAAACCGAATCCCCTGCTTTTCAATAGGTGCTTTAACAGCAGCCTCACGAACTGGCTGCTCAACGGTGGGTGCATAATCGATATTCAGGGCTAAAACAGAAACGGAAATTATGGCTACAACAGCAGCCAACAGGTATTTTTGCATGTGAAGGTGTCCTCAAAAAATCCGCTACAGTTTAGTAGTGGCTACTGAGGCTTGCCATGCAAGAGTGGTTAAATTTTGTAAACAAGTCTTAACTGTCAAGACAGGCGGAAAGAAACTCCGGTGCCCTCTAAATCACAGTCGCAATCTGGGTTTTTGGCCAAGTACTGTTGCTGATCAGACTCGGCGTAATAGAAGTCTCCCGCCCATTCAACCGATGTGGTGATGTCACCAAAACCCTTGGCAGTAAGCTGCTGCTGGTATTGAATCAGGCTCTGTTCAGCCTGCTGTTGCTGGTCATCGTCAAAACAGAAAATAACTGACCGGAACTGAGTGCCCACATGGTCTCCCTGGCGCATACCTTGGGTGGGGTTATGGCAGTCCCAAAAAATTTTCAGCAACCGGCTGTAACTGATTTCAGAGGCGTCATAGGCCACCAGCACGCTCTCCGCATGACCGGTTTGAGAGCTGGCCACTTCTTCGTGGGTGGGATTTGGGGTGTAGCCACCGCAGTAACCTACCGCCGTGGCGTAAATGCCATCCTGTTGCCAGTACAGAAATTCTGGCAACCAAAAAGGCCCCATAGCAAAAACTGCCTGCTGTATACCCAGAGGAAATGGCGACTGCATATCGTTGCCAGTCACATAGTGTTCACTGGGTACTGCAACCTTTTGGGTACGGCCCTTCAGCGCCGAACTGGCACTGACCATTTGCTGTTTGTGACGATCGTTTTCCATAGCCTTTACTCTCTAGGAGCTGCTCCTCTGGACCTATTCACTAACGAAATTGTTTTGCTTCACGGTAAAACGCTTCCGCATGCTGGGGTTGGTCACCGTAACAAACCTTTTCGTACAGCTTCAACGCCAGCAGAGCATTCTGGCTTTTTGTGCGCTGCTTAAATTCACTGGCCTCTAACCTCAGCCGGTAATCTCGGGGCCCTTCGGCAGACGCTCTGGGCCACCCGGCTTTTGCCAGGCGGCGACACAATTTCACAAACTGGCGCTGCAGTGCTGGTTGACGGCGGGCTTTCAAACTGCCACGCAGCAGCCACAGTAAAGTCATCAACATCACCAGACCACCGGTGGCAAACAACAGCAAACCAATGCTGCGCCAACTGATCTCGCCCAACCAGCGCTGCAAAAATGACTTTTGCTGGCTCTGATAGCCGAGAACCCATGTGCTCCAGTAGTAGTCCAGAGCATCCAGTTGCAAGCGCAAACTGTTTAACCAGCCAATATGGCGATATCGCGACAAAGAAAATCCATCTTCTGCCAAACTGGTGGCGCTTTGCCCAAAAAACGACTCTGCGCCCTGCTCAATGCGCTCAGGGGCAACAGCGGCAGTAGGGTCTACACGCACCCAGCCTCGCCCTTCCAGCCACACTTCCGCCCAGGCATGAGCGTTGTATTGGTGAACCAGCAAATAACCATCCGGGTGCGCTTCCGCTCCCTGATAGCCAGTCACTACCCGTGCAGGCACACCGCCAGCGCGCATTAAAAATACAAAGCTGCCTGCATAATGTTCGCAAAAGCCTCGCTGGCTGCCCCACAAAAACTCGTCTACCGTGTTGCGGCCCAGTGCGGGTGGTTCCAGAGTGTAGGTAAACTCTCGGTTAAACCACTGCAACACCCGTTGTATGTAGGCCTCTTCGGTAACGCTTTCCTCACGCCACTGGGTTGCCAAGGCAACCGCTCTGGGGTTGTAACCCTTGGGCAGTTTCAGCACCTGAAAGCGCTGCCAAGGTACCAATGTATCGGCAAAATACCGATATTGCGGCCACCAACTGACCGAGTATTGCTTTTTACCGCTTACTGGCTGGCGGCTCACCAGGCGCATCTCTCGGGTTATGCCAACACTGGAGTCATTGCTGTCGGGTGCAAGTAACGCAAATAACCAGAGGCGCTGGGTGGGCTCCATAACCACGGTATAGTCGCGCTGCTGGCCGCCCCGTTGAATCCGTTGTAGCCAGTGGCTACCGGATTTGCCACCGGTACCATTGCCTCCCCAGGCGACGTGAGAGCCATCGCCAAAGTTAATCGGGTCAAGCTGGCTCCAGCGACGACCATCGAAGTGGGTCAATACCGGCCCTCGCCAATACAGCAAATCCGGAGACGGTGGCGCCCCTTTTTCGAAAGATACCCGAAATGCCAGATCACCGTTTTTACCCAAGCGAGAAAAGTCTCCCGGCGACATTTCACCACTGACACCCGTAGATGCCTGTTGCTGGCCCGGCACTGCCCAAAACGCTGGCAACCTGGGCAATACCAGAAAAAGCACCACCATCAGCGGCAACGATTGGCTCAGCAGCGCGGTACCACGCTTTAACGGTGCCCAAGTGGCCGCATGCCCCTCTGCGCGCTGAAAAATACCGGTGAGTGCGGCAGTGACCAGCAACAGGCAAAACAGGGTGTAACCACCCACAGCGATGGTCTGCTCATAGAGCAGTTGCAGTGAAGCGGTGAAATAACAAACGAATATCAACTTGAGACCGTCACTGCGCCGATGCATTTCCAGCAATTTAAACGCAGCCGCGCTCACCAGTAATGCGGTTAGCGGTTCCAGCCCGGTAAACCGATCGAATGAAAACACCATCGCCGCAATATTCAGTATCAACAGCAGCAATTTGCTCCAGCGACCGGGGTAACTCCACACGCCGCGATAGATTTGTATACGCCACAAACAGCTCAACACCAACACCATCAGTATCCACAGTGGCAGTACAGCGAATAACCCTGCAGCAATGGCTAGCTGGGCGCAGATCAGCCACACCAAACCGGCTCTGGGTATTTGCCACTGGGGAGTCAAAAGGCTTCTCTCCTTTTAGAACCACCACCGGGTTCAAACAGCGCTAAGTTGCGCAGAATTTCCTGACTATGAGCATCACCTCGGCCCTGTAATACCTCCACCCCTGGCAATTGCAGCCCGTATTCCGCTTCTCTGCGGGCAACATCCAATAGTCGATCGCAAAGGTAAGAAAGGCGCAGTTCGCTGTCGACACCGGGGTAATCCTGCCAACGCAGCCACAGTCGCTCATCGATAGCGTCTGCGTATTCCTTGCCCAACAAACCGCGCTCACGAGCGTAGTGCTTCCAGGATAAATGCTGTAGCGGCATGCCTTTTTGATAGGCTTTAAAGCCGGCAAAGTCATCACTCCCCACCGTCAACTGACGCTGACCAGAGCTTCCCTGGGCCGGTGCAGACATCACCTCAGGCCCTTCCACAGGTTGCGGATACACCAGACCCTTGCAGTTCAAATCCAGATACGTCCATACCCGAAACAATCCTACCGGGTAGCGGCTCTCTACAGTCACTCTTCCCGGGTGAAACCAACCACGGTGGTCAGTTTGAGCAGGCACCAGTGCCTCCTGGCGGTTGCTGTCCAGTAGATCCAAGACCTGGCTTTCGGCATGCCGAAAGTGCAATTCAATACCCTGGCGCTGACGTTGATCGGCGCAACAAACCGCTATCCGAAACAGCATCTGCTGGCCGTTAAATACCGGTTCTGCCGCCACAAAAGACACATCCAGCCCAGCCAGGTTGGCATAGCTGTGCAAAATGGCGGTGATGAATAAACTGCTGAGTAAACAGGCTACCGCGAATACCAAACCATTCTGATAGTTGGTGGCCAATAGCCAAATAATGCTAACCAGTACCAAATACGCAGTACCCGCTTTGGTGGGCAAGATAAACAAACGCTGCTGATTTAAACGAATGCGCCGGGCTGCAGGCATCCGACGATTGAGCCACAGAGAAAAACGGCGACGCATAAACGGGGGAATAAAACCGTGGGCTTTGGCAGCCATATTCCTGGAAAGCATAGTGCTAGACGATATCCACACTACTGAGCAAGCGCTCCACCAGCTGACTGCCCGGATTGCCAGCCAGTTCGTTGGCACCGCGCAAACGATGCCCCAATACCGCTGGTGCCACATGCTGAATGTCTTCGGGGATCACATAATCCCGACCTTCCAACAGTGCCCAGGCTTTGGCACTGTGTAGCAAGGCCAGAGAGCCTCGTGGGGAGATACCGTATTCAAAACCCGGCTCTGAGCGTGAAAAGCTGATCAAACGCTGCAGGTAGCTGAGCAAGCTGGTTGACGTCTTGATCTCCCCAACATGCTCTTGCAACTTGAGTAACTGCTCTGTGGGAATCACCGCTTTGAGCCCTCGCAGAGACTCTCGCGGATCGATACCACTGAGCAATTTCAGCTCTGCGGCCTGATCCGGATAGCCCAGTGACAGGCGCATTAAAAAGCGATCTAACTGAGATTCCGGCAGTGGGAATGTGCCGGATTGATGAACCGGGTTTTGAGTGGCAATCACAAAAAAAGGCGTTGGCAAATTGCGAGTCTCACCCTCTGTGGTGACCTGTCGCTCTGCCATCGCTTCCAACAACGCACTTTGAGTTTTTGGTGTGGTGCGGTTTATCTCATCTGCCACCAGCAATTGGCTGAAAATCGGGCCCTGGTGAAAACTAAACTGTTCGGTGTTGCGGTTGTACACCGAAACCCCGAGGATGTCCGCTGGCAACAAGTCGCTGGTAAATTGCACCCGGTTAAAATCCAGCCCCAAAGCAGCAGCCAAGGCATGGGCCAGAGTCGTTTTGCCCATACCGGGCAAATCTTCAATCAGCAGATGCCCCTTGGCCAACAGGCAAGCCAGTGCCAGACGAACCTGCTGCTCTTTACCCATCAGCACCTGGCCAACGGCCTCTACGATCGTATCGGTAACCGGCTTCATTCTCTGATTTTTCCTTATTGTTATTTATACTGCGGCCTTTGACCGCAACAGATGCAAAATTGCTGCTTTATGGATACCTTTGATTCACCATACGGTCCTATTGGCCTGACACGCTATCCTGCTCACCCCAAAGACACATTGCGTGCCTGGGATGCTGCGGATGAGTACCTGGTCAATTATCTGGCAGAGCAACCGGGAATCAACCCCAACAGCCAAGTGTTGATATTGAACGACAGCTTTGGCGCTTTGGCTGTGACCCTGTGCACAGGTTTTCCAGGATTGCAGCCAATCTCCATTGGCGATTCCTGGCTCTCCCATAGAGGCACAGATCACAATTTGACAGCCAATCAGCTCTCCCCTGAGGCGGTTAAGTTACACTCTTCTCTTGAGTGGCCAAAGCTCGAACAAACGTTCAATTTGGTGGTGATAAAAATTCCCAAGAGCTTATCACTGCTGGAAGACCAGCTGCACCGTTTGCAGCAGTTTATAAGCGTTGACACGGTTGTCGTAGCGGCCTCTATGGTCAAGTATTTGCACAACTCCCACCTGACTTTGTTTGAACGACTGCTGGGCGCCACCACCACATCACTGGCAAAGAAAAAGGCCCGCCTGGTGTTTTGTAAACCAGGCAAGCATGAACCGGTAGAAAACCCCTACCCCAAAACCTGCCCGATACCGGAACTCAAACTTGAGGTCAGCAATCACGCCAATGTATTTTCCAGAGATAAGCTGGATATTGGCACGCGATTTTTTCTGGAACACCTGCCTGCTAATGATCGTTATCAACAGATAATCGATCTAGGCTGTGGCAACGGTCTGCTGGGAATAGTGGCCGCACAGCGAAACCCACAAGCCGATATGACTTTTGTGGATGAATCCTTTATGGCGGTGGCGTCTGCTAAAACTAATTTCTCAGCCAATTTTGCCGACAGAAACGCAACCTTTAAAGTAACCGACTGCCTGCAGGGCATCGCAAAAAACAGTGCTGATCTGATTGTGAACAACCCACCTTTTCACCAACAAAACGCGGTCAGCACTCAGGTCGCGGAGCAAATGTTTCGGGAATCAAAACAAGTATTAAAAACCGGTGGAGAACTCTGGGTGATTGGCAACCGCCACTTGGGCTACCACGTGAAACTCAAGAGACTGTTCGGCAATTGCCAGACAGTGGTGAGCAATCAAAAATTTGTAATTTTAAAATCAACTAAGAAATAGTCTAGATATTTTATTGTGCTTCGGGGCAATCAATTTCACTGATTCTATAGTGCCTTTCCACATTAACTGCCATTGTTCCCCAGTACGACTTCTTAACCCGCTGCTGATGATATTCAAAAGCGGCCCGATCAATAAACTCTTCGTAAACAGTGAAAATACGCTTATTTTCCAAGCTTTGGGTTACCTGAAAATCCAGGCAACCTTTCTCAGCTTTTGTCAATTCGATATGCCGAGGAAGCTCAGCCTCCACCTCGGGCAGATCAGTTTCAGGCACAACAATATGGCCTTGTAGTATTATTTTTGGCAACGCGTTTACTCAACAACTACTTTTACTTGAAGGGTTTCTGGTAAGAGACTGCAGCAAATTTAAAATTTTATACAACGACCCTATCACCATGACTTTTTGGCTGTGATATAACCAAAAAACGTAAGTCACCAGAACTTTTATTCATTAATTGATGAGGTGCTTTTGCAGAAACATGAATACCACTGCCTGCATGCACCTCGTACACATCACCAGATATTTCCAGATGGGCAATACCATACAGTACATAGAAAAACTGCTGTGATTCGTTATGATAATGTCTTTCTTCACTTTCACCCGCTGGGACACGCTCCTCGATAACACTTAGACCATCCGATTTAAGCAAGTGCCAACCATCAGAGCTTTGGCCCCACTTATAGTGATCTGAATTTTTGGTGTTAACGACACTCATAGCAAAAGGAAAACCGGTCAGCCTTTAATTCAGTTCTTTATCCTTCCAGAACTTCATACCATCTACAGTAGCTTCCAACGCAATACCCGCTTTGGTCAACTCGTAACTGACAATATCAAAATCCACAGACTTAACCACATTTACCGAGCCGCCCTGATCATCGGATTGAGCGGTGGCACCGGCTTGCCCGGAGACATCCCAGCCATTGTCAGCAAAGTTTTCCAGGTCGTGACTTTTCTTGAAAATCAGCACCAGGCGCATATCCCGCAAACCCGCGCCAATACCCAAGCCACCACCGGCCATTTTCATATAGGTTTTGCTGCCACCTTTGCGAGTCACTACGCCGTAGCCACCACTGGTGGTGACAAAAATCAGGTTGGTGTTGATGTTGCTGAAGATGGCATAGCCCGCCGCATCGGCAATTTGCTGGCGCGCTTTGGGGTGCTCTTTGTAGAGGTCTTGAAGGGTGTTGTTGCGCATAGTGTCCACGTAGGCGCGTCTCTCCTGAACCGAGTTGCCTTTTACCGTGGAGCAGCCACCAATGACAGTTACCGCGGCCAAAAGCGCCGCTACGAGTGCCAATTTCATGATATTTTCCTCAAGGTGAAACAAATGATTAACTACAGGTATTAACTATAGCCCATTCGGATAGCCGAAACTAAAGGGCAGTTCTCACCGACCACAACTCCGGGTAAAAACTCAGCTCCAAGGCTTTCACCAGGTAACTAACTCCGCCGGTACCACCACTGCCGCGGCGATGACCAATAATGCGCTCCACAGTCTTCATATGAGCAAAGCGCCAGGTCTGGAAGCGGTGCTCAATATCCACCAGCTTTTCCGCCCAGTCGTACAGCTCCCAATACTGTTCACTGTCGCGATAAACCGTCGACCAGATCGCCTCAATAGCCGGGCTGGCAGTATACGGCTGGCTCCAGTCCCGTTGTAGATAGTCATCGGGCACATCAAAGCCTCTCCTGGCGAGTAGCTGGATGGTCAGGTCATAAATACTCGGGGCATTGAGAACGCGGTTTACCTGTTGGTAAATCTCTGGAAACTCCTTGTGCGCAGCCACCATACCCGGGTTCTTATTGCCCAGGGCAAATTCAATCATGCGGTATTGATAGGACTGAAACCCGGAGCTTTGGCCCAGAGAATCGCGAAAACTCAGATAGTCTTTGGGGGTCATGGTCGACAGCACGTTCCAGGAGTACGTCAGCTGTTCCTGGCAGCGGGCAATACGTGCCACCATTTTCATGGCTGGCCCCAAATCGTCTCGCTGTACACAGGCCATGGCCTCGGTCAGCTCGTGAATCATCAGTTTCATCCACAGCTCCGAGGCCTGGTGAATGACAATAAACATCATCTCATCGTGACTGCCAGACAGGCACTGCTGGGCATTGAGCACTTTTTCCAGATTCAGGTATTGGCCGTAGCTGATGTCCTGATTCCAGTGAATATCTTCACCGCTCAGATCCACCGCATTTTCGGGTTTGGGGGTTTTCACGTCGGCTCTCCGGATTTGATCAAGCAAAAATTCTAGTCGTTCCCACACAAATAGGGAAACTGTGCACCCATGCCCGGCTATAATGCCGCGATGATCGACGAAGCACTGCACATACTCAGGGAAATTTACGGCTACCAAGCCTTTCGTGGGCCGCAACAGGCGGTTATTGAGGCGGCTCTGGAAGGTTCTGACACCCTGGTGCTGATGCCAACCGGGGGTGGCAAATCCCTCTGTTACCAGATTCCGGCTCTGCTGAGACCGGGCATGGGCATTGTGGTATCACCGCTGATTGCATTGATGCAAGACCAAGTATCCGCCCTGCAGCAACTGGGTCTTGATACGGCGTTTCTCAATTCCTCCCAAAGCCCTGGCGAGCAACAAGCAGTGGTTGAAAAAATGCACTGCGGCGATCTGGATATTCTTTACATCGCCCCAGAGCGGCTGTTGCAGCCGCGCACATTGAACCTGTTGAGCCAGATACCCGTCTCCCTGATTGCCATCGATGAAGCTCACTGTGTCTCTCAGTGGGGTCACGATTTTCGTCAGGATTACCTGTTGCTGTACACCCTGGCAGAGCACTTTCCCGGCGTACCGCGTATGGCGCTCACCGCCACCGCCGATCCGCGTACCCAGCAAGAAATACCCCAGCGACTTGGCCTCTGTGATCATCGAAGCTTTATCAGTGGCTTTGATCGCAGCAATATTCGCTATCAGGTACACCCAAAAAGCGACCCTAAAAAACAGCTGATCAAGTTTCTGCTGCCCCACAAAGAACACTGTGGCATTGTCTACTGCATGTCGCGCAAAAAAGTAGAGAGCACCGCCCAGTGGCTCTGTAGTCGTGGCCTGACTGCCCTGCCTTACCACGCAGGTCTGCCCAGTGATATGCGCGCCGAACACCTGCAGCGCTTTCTGCGCGAAGACGCAATTATTATGGTCGCCACCATCGCATTCGGTATGGGTATCGACAAACCGGATGTGCGTTTTGTAGCGCATTTGGATTTGCCCAAAAGCATGGAGGCGTACTACCAGGAAACCGGGCGCGCCGGACGCGACGGCGAGGCCGCTGATGCCTGGATGATTTACGGCCTACAAGATGTGGTTCGACTGGTGCAGATGATGGACAGCTCAACGGCTCCAGAGCAACAAAAGCGTATTGAGCGCAGCAAACTGGACAGCTTGTTGGGTTGGTGCGAAGTCACCGAATGCCGCCGCCATTCACTGCTGGCCTATTTTGGCGAGCACTATCAGGGCCCCAGTGGCGACGGCCGTTGCGGCAACTGCGACACCTGTTTAACACCACCGCAAACCTGGGATGGCACCGAAGCTGCGCAAAAATTATTGTCCGCCATATACCGCAGCGGCCAGCGTTTTGGCGCCGCTCATGTCATCGATATTTTGAGAGGTCGGGAGAACGACAAAATCCACCAGTGGCAACATCAGCAACTGAGCACCTTTGGTATCGGTGCTGACCTAAACGAAACCCAGTGGCGCTCGGTGTTGCGGCAGCTGGTGGTACAGGGCTTTGTGGTGGCCGATGCCGAGCACTACGGAGCCCTGCGCCTCACTGAGCACAGCCGCCCCCTGTTGCGCGGCGAAGTGATTTTGACGTTGCGCCAGGATGTGGCGCAAAAAACCCTGCGCAAACCCGCGCGCAAAGCCGCTGACAGCAACGTCAGCGACGCCGACAGAGCACTGTGGGAAGCGTTGCGCCAACGGCGTAAACAACTGGCGGATGAAAACGGTGTACCGCCATATGTGGTGTTCCACGACGCCACCTTGATGGAGATGATGGAATACCAGCCCACCAGTGAAGTGGAGTTGCTGAATATCAGCGGCGTCGGCCAGTCAAAACTGGACAAGTTTGGCGTCGATTTTCTCGAAGTCATACGCGAGCACGCCCAATGCTGACCGTATCAAACCAGGTCACCATCCCTGAGCACGAACTGGAATTTAACGCCATTCGCGCCCAGGGGGCTGGCGGCCAGAACGTCAACAAAGTCTCCAGTGCCATTCATTTGCGCTTTGATATTCGCGCTTCGTCTCTGCCGGGTTTTTACAAACAAAGGCTGCTGAATTATCGCGATCAACGCATATCCAAAGACGGCATTGTGGTCATCAAAGCTCAGGAATTTCGCACTCAGGAAAAGAATCGCGATGCCGCCCTCGCCCGCTTGAAAGAACTGATTCTGGCGGCCACCGCGGTACAGAAAAAACGCCGCGCCACCAAACCCACACTGGCGTCCAAAAAGCGTCGCCTGGACGGCAAGGCAAGACGATCAAAAGTGAAAGCCATGCGCGGCAAAGTGAGCGACTGATGACGGATCCGGCAGCGATCAAATTTGACCTCCACTGTCACAGCACCGCGTCGGATGGCTCTTTACCACCCAATCAATTGGTGCAACGAGCATACCGCTTTGGGGTCACACATCTGTCCATCACCGATCACGATACCGTGGCGGCCTATTCGCAAATCGACCCACAGGAATGCCCGCTAACCCTGATTCCCGGCATTGAGCTGTCCACCACGTGGCGCAAGCGCGGTGTGCATATTGTTGGCCTGGGTATCGATTTGAACAGCCCGGCTATTGCCGAAGCAGTGACAGCGCAGACCCGGGCTCGCCAACAGCGCGCCGAGCGTATCGCCAGTAAACTCAGCAAAGCCGGATTAAACTGCCCCCTGCAAGAGATTGTAAAAATCGCCAATGGCAGCCAATTGGGGCGCCCTCATTTTGCCCAGTATCTGGTGTCCACAAACCAGGTAGCCAATACTCAGCAAGCGTTTAAAAAATATTTGGGCGACGGCAAGCCGGGAGACGCCAAACAACACTGGGCAACCATGGAGCAAGTGATTCACTGGATACGAGCCTCCGGTGGCATTGCGGTATTGGCTCACCCCCTGAAATACAAATTAACGCGCACAAAACTGCTGCAATTGCTGGACGACTTTAAAGCTTTAGGTGGCGAAGCCATGGAGGTAGCTTCTGGCAAACAGGTACCCTCCGACACCCAGGCAATGATGGCTGCCTGCCAACAAACAGGTTTGCTGGCATCTTGCGGCTCTGATTTTCACCACCCGGATACTCACTGGGCAGAGATTGGCCAATACGCCCACCTGCCTGACAGTGAAAATACGGTTTTTTCACGGCTACAAAACATGGGTTTCGGTTGATTTGCATCAATCATCCGGCCGTCTCGAAGTCTCTCAGGTATCTATAATTAATGGATTACTTCACCTCATTGAGATCATTGTCATGGACACTTCCAACAAGCAAACCAACGACTACGACGCCATTTTGAAAGAATCCGAGATGGCCGTTAATGCCGAAGCGAGCCACACCACCAACCGATCTCATCAATTGGCTGAATTGCGCCACAACAGCGAGGCCATTCGCCGTTCTTTTGAAACCGGCGAATACCCCTACAAAGCCAAATTAAATCGCTCTCGCTACGAAAAACAGAAAGTGTTCCTGCAAACCGAATTACTGAAAGCACAACGCTGGGTGAAAGAAACCGGCGAAAAAATTGTGATTATTTTTGAAGGCCGGGACGCGGCAGGCAAAGGTGGCACCATCAAGCGTTTTATGGAGCACCTGAACCCTCGCGGTGCCCGAGTAGTAGCCCTGGAAAAGCCCACCGACGCAGAAAGCACCCAGTGGTATTTTCAGCGCTATATCAAACACCTGCCCTCGGCCGGAGAAATCGTTCTGTTTGACCGCTCCTGGTACAACCGCGCTGGCGTAGAACGGGTGATGGACTTCTGCACCCCAACCCAGTACCTGGAATTTATGCGCCAGTGCCCAGAGCTTGAACGCATGCTCACTCGCTCTGGCATTCGTTTGTTTAAATACTGGTTTTCGGTGACTCAGGAAGAACAAGCCAGCCGTTTTGAAGCGCGCAAAAATGATCCATTAAAACAGTGGAAGCTGTCCCCCATCGACAAAGCGTCGTTAAACAAATGGGACGATTACACCGAGGCCAAAGAAGCCATGTTCTTCTATACCGACACCGCGGACGCACCCTGGACCATTATTAAATCCAACGATAAAAAGCGCGCGCGCCTCAACACCATGGAGCATTTTCTGGCAAGCCTGCCCTACGACGGCAAAAGCAAAGAGGTTGAAAAGGGACCGGACCCATTGATTGTTGGCCACAGCGCCCATGTGATTGGCAACAGCGAGCACATTTTGGGGAAATCACTACACCCCAAGCAACGACGTTAAAAATAGGATAAGGGGAATGCCCTCCCCGCTTAAGCGGGGATCAGTCCTTTATAACGGCTTGCGAAAGCGCAATACAAAGCGGTCGGTTTTGCCGCGAATCTCTGGCTGAAACACATTCAGGGTGTGGCTATCTTCTGAATTTGCCAAAAACTCAGCATTGGCTTCCAATACAAAACCCGCCGCCAATACTTCTTTGATGACCAGCAGTTCATCCACTCGATGCAATGTTTTTACATCGCGCTCACCACTGCCCGGTTGAGCACGGTGGTCCCACAGGGCAAATACACCTCCAGGCTTTAGCGCGTCAAAAATAGAGCGATTCATCGTTTGTCGATTGGCATTCATCCAGTAGCTGTCGTGATAAAACAAACCCATCATCACCACATCCAACTGCCCCGCCGGAAAACCCGGCTGTTCCAACTCCCGATCCAGGCGAACCACGTTGCTCAGGTCGCGGCCGTTCAATCGTTCCGCCATGGCCTTGTCGGCAAAACGTTCCAGGGCGATGGAGTTATTCTGTGCATACACTCTGGATTCGGCACCAAGGTAACGGGACAGTATCTCCGCGTAGTAACCGCCGCCAGACATCATATCCGCCACTTGCATACCCGGCTTGATGCCGTAAAAGGCCAGCAATTGCGCAGGCTTTCGACTGGCGTCGCGAGTCTTATCCGCTGCTGGTCGGTTGGGGTGATTTAGCGCTTGTTGAATCGCGTTTTTTTCAGCGGATGTCAACGACTCCGCATTCAGCAATAGCGGTGCCATCAGCAACAGCAAGAACGAGCCAAGCTTCATTACTTCAACCCTCGGTTCTTTTTAATCAGGTCGTAAGCGGCCTGAATATCCTTGGCCTGTTCAGTGGCCACTTTGAGCATATCTTCAGGCACCCCCTGCCCCATTAGCTTATCGGGATGGTACTGGCTCATCAGTTTGCGGTAAGCCCGTTTCAGTTCCTGGTCGCTGCAATCGCTCTGCACACCCAGTGCTTTGTAGGCATCCTCCAAAGCCGATGGCGAGGCTGCACCCTGACCACCACCGCCAAACTGGGACTGGTTTAAGGTCATATCCAGCAGCTGACGAAATTGCGCTTCACTGTAACCCAGTTGGCCAGCAATAGAGCGCAACAAGGCCTCTTCAGCACTGTCCATCACCCCATCGGCCATGGCCATCACAATCAGGTACACCAGCAGCACCTGAGGCAGGTTGCGGGTATGGCCACAGGCAGCCACAAATTCTTGCAGAGCTGGCTGGATGGCAAAACCCTCCGCAGAACCCTGCTTAAACCATTCAATCGCCTGCTGGCGATGCTCCGCAGACATGCCCAGTTGACGAATAAAGTTTTCGGTGTGGTCTATTTCAGCCTGGGAAATATGGCCATCTGCCTTGGCCAGCTTTCCCTTCAGTAAAAACACAGTGCGCAGAAAAACCGCCTGACGGTTGCCCTGGGTAAACGGGTTAAAGCCGCCGCTGCCGTAGTTCTGCAAACGCTCAAAGCCGCCGGCAAACAGGTAACCGAGAATAGCGCCTATAAAACTACCACCCAGCAACAAAAAGCCAATAACGGCGCCAATAATTTTTATCAATGCTCTCTTCCTAAAATAAAAATTTCGTCAGGACTCGTAGTTTTCATTCAAATTTCAACGCACTGCGGCCCATCCACCACAGATACACCGCGGTACTGATGCCAGCACTGCCAAAAATCATGCACATCACCACTATCTGATAGCGAGCTGCCACCAGTGGGGAAATACCACTGAGTATTTGCCCGGTCATCATCCCCGGCAATGACACCAGACCAACCGCCAACAGAGAGTTAATCTGCGGCAGCATAGCGGCACCGAATGCGAGGTTTCGCGCTTGCAAAAAGCCTTGCTCACGTTCCAGTTCCGACCCATAACGCTCGGCACCCAGACTAACGGCGTTCATGCAATTGGCGTACACCATGCCCGCCATGGGAATCAATGTATGCGGGTTGTGCCAGTCACTGCCACCGCTGAACAGCGCCACCACCAGTGCCAGGTTGACGCTGCCGCCAATGCCAATGGCCAGCAAGGTAGCCCACCAGTGATTGGCCTGTTTGTTTGGGATCGGTCGCAACGCGATCGCGCTGGAGATAACAATCATCAACAGCAAAATGCCCAAGGACAGAGGCTGGGAATCCTGAGCAAAAATGTGTTGCAGTACGTAACCCACCAACAGCAATTGCAACAGCATCCGCCCTGCAGCCCAGGCCACCTGACGACTGTTAGCTAACCAGCGAGCGGCTATAAAGCCGACAATCACCACTGGCACCAGAGCAATGGCCAAGTCCAGCAGGGTTAGCTCGCGCAATGTTTGACCCATGGCTACGCCTTGGAGTTTAGTCGCGCTTCAAGTGCCGCCATTTGTTCTGGCGTGGCTGGCGTTTGATGATTGGCTTTCCATTCACTGTAGGGCATTCCGTAGATCCGCTCCCGGGCCTGCTCATAATCTACCGACTCCCCGCGCTGCTCCGCTTCCGCCGCGTACCATTTGGCCAGGCAGTTGCGACAAAAATCCGCCAGAATCATCAAGTCGATATTTTGCACTTCCTTGTGGTTATCAAGGTGTTTGAGCAAGCGCCGAAACGTCGCCGCCTCTATGTCGGTTTGAGTCTGCTTATCCATAGTAAATCCTGTAATTACAACTGGCGATGGGCCTGCTGAATTTGTTTGATAACGCTTGGCCGCACGCCCGCAGCACGGGCAAATTTTGGCCATTGAGACAATGCCTCGGCAACTGCATCAATGGTATCTGCGGGCCTGGGCAGACTAATGGATTGGCCCACGGTCAGCAAATCCTCACGGGTAAAATGGTCCCGTTTACCGTTAACGGTCATTTGGTGCTGGCTGGTCCAGACGCCCGCCGGGTTATGAGCATAGGTTAAATCGAACGCTGGCGAGAGTTGCCAGCGACCCTGGTGGTCCATCAGAAAGGCAATATTCTTGGTGTGGTCATCCTGATTGCGGGCCAGTATGTTAAATACCATACGGCGATACTGCTGTTCTGCATCGGCACGGGAGAGGCGCAGCTGGCGCATCACCCCGAATACCTGTTCGTAGCCGTAAGCTCCCGGCATATTGAAATCAAAGTGAGCCAAGCCACAGAGGGACTGCATATGAAGCTTGGCAACGGAGCCGTCTGCCAATTTTTGGCGGTCGAAGCGACGGGTTAAAAAATGGGCTCTGCCGCCCTCCTCCAACAACCGGCTCTCGGCCATATAAATGCCCGCCGTCTGTGCCATCTGGTAGTAGGCGTATTCGATGCGTCCGTAGCCCTTGGGCTTACCCAATTCCAGGTCGTCCACACCGTCGAATTTCAGCAACCAGTAACCGTAATCCGATGGCGCCTCAACCTGGCCGGAACGCACCTGCCCCTGATCGTTAATGGCAATAACGGCTTTAGGGCGAGCACCACCCGCCGATGTGCCCACTCGCAGGATATCCAGTAAGGCGTCGGCGTTTTGCTGCTGATCTTCCAGCGCCAGTTCCACTTGCAACTGGTTGCGTTCACGGGTCACCGCCTGAGCCAGCTCTACCAATTCGGCCACTTCCACCGGTACAGACTGATCGCTGTTGCGGCCGCTCAGGGCCGGTTGGTATTCCAGCGCGCCCATGCCTCTGGAGCCGGTGTAACAAAGCCGTTCCAACGGACTAAAGCTGGCTGCGTGGCGACCGCTGCGAGCCAACCAGGCATCAATAATGCTGTTACCGAATTTATCCGGCAGCGAATCGGCCAGTAAGCCGGGCAAGCCCTTGTAAGTGTCTCGATTGAGGCCAGCAAAGCTGAAGATGGCGTCGCCGCCAGCGATGTTGGCAACCCCCATGTGTATGGGAGATGGCTCCAGACCACTGCGCAGAAAGTCGGAGTCGTATTCAAACACAGCCAGCTGTTTGTCAGGCAACCAGCTTACCGCCCCCAGGGTTTTGCCCCACAGGGAGATCAGGGCGGTATCCACCGTGGCTACCATTCCACATCACCACTGTGGCCAGAATTAGAGCCGCCATCGTCTCCGAAGCCGCCGCCCCTGCTGCCCGTCGCTCGCTGCCGCACCTTGCCTTTGCGCTTGGCAAGCTGCATAGGGCTGATGCCTGGGTCTGGCAAAAACACTTCAAGGGATGACAGCTCACCCAGTTCTCGCAACACCGCCACCAGCGTTGCCAGCTTTGCCCGCCCAACTTCTAATGATTTGATGGTATTTAGGGATAAAAGCGTACGTTCTGCCAACTGCTGCTGGGTCAGATTTTTGCGCAGGCGCAGTTGCCGAACTCTGCCACCCAGTTCAGCGAGTATTGACTTATCACTTTCGGACTCAAAAAACATAACAGCCAATTTTTAATCTATAAAATCGAATAAATTAAATTTTATACCAATAATTGACTATTAAATCAAAGCACAAAACAAAAAACAACAGCCTTAATAAAGGCCATAATCTTATAAAATGGCCATTAAAGGCTTTTTATTAATTTTTAGATAGTAACTCAGCAACACGTTGATACCAGCATTGATAAGCAGCGTCTGTATTCCACCTGCCATCCACTGGGGAAAAATCAGAACGGGCATCGGATAACTCCAAATCAGGCAGCTCAAGTATCTGCTGCCGCTGCAGATAAACAACCTGACGCTTGGCGGGCACCGCTCTCTCTACAAGAAACACAAACTCCAACACACAGCTGCCTGACAGAACTCGCAGTTCAATCATGTCACTTCCTCAATTAATGGCTCGGCAAACACCAGATAACGCCAAGGGGTGTTTTGCTGAATACCCCCTAAAGGCCAGCAAGTGACCAGTATCAACTGGTCATTGGCTACGTTATTCAAAAACAGCTGGCCATTGCGGGTGTCCACCACCTGCTCATCAACCATTCGATAACGCTGCTGACCGCCAGAGCCCGCCAGCAAAATGGTATCGCCCGGCTCTAAAGCAGCCAAAAAGCGAAAGTGTGTATCCCGGTGACCACTGATTATCACCACTCCAGGACCACCCGGCGACGCACTTTGAGGGTTATGACCAGGGCCAAATGCCAGAGCCTGACCGGAGTCTCCCGCCAGAATCACCTGATCCACTCCAAGCGCGGGTATTTGTAACTGCCCCACTGGCCAGGTATCCGCCCAACTCCAGGGCTTACTGGGCTTACCCGTGGCAAGACTCTGCTGCCAGGCCCGCTCAATTAACCATTGGCCAACCACTGCCTTGGCATGAATGTATCCGCCGTTAAGGGCACAAAAAAGCCCCACAACCAACAGCAATAACGGCACCCAATAACGCCTTAATAATGCCCTGCTGCGACCCATCAGCAGGCCACCTGACGAGATCGACCCTGCCAATAAAGCACCATTGCAGATACCAACAAGCTCAATAGCGCCAACCACAACCACATATCAGCTCCTGTCGCTGTTTGCGGCAGAGCAAGGCGTGTTCCATGAGGGCTTTGGTTCGGTACTTTGCGAAATTCAACAGGCTTATCCAGCGGGCGAGCTGGCGTTGTATCCACCGCCACCAGGCTGGTAAATGGGCTGACCAAGTGGTGACTCAGTGAGATTTGTACCACCTGATCGCGAATCTGCTCTCTGGCCACAGGGTCGTGCTGGTTGCGACGCAAATCATTAAGTTGGGCAATCTTATTTCGCGCCCAAAGCTGATGCACTCCGGCCTGCTGCTGCCCTTCCAGCAACTCCAACTCCCGCTGCCACTCCACCTCACCAATTCGGCCACTGACATTAATAGACGCGGAAGATGGTGCCATTTTCATTACCGCCACCAGCGGCTCCCCCGCGTACAAATCCGGCAGAGGGTTGGGTAATATCTCCGCATGGCTGTTTGCAGGCACACTGAGCTTCAAATCGGTCAAAACCGGTGCTTCCAATTTACGATACAGCGCCGCCATCTTGGGTTGCACCTGAGTGGCATCCGCCACATAGGTAAAGGTGCCGCGACCAAATTCCGCGGCCCGGCGCATAAAGTAACTGTTGGGTGCCGAACCGATACCCACGGTAAATAAGCGGGTGGCACCAATACTTGTACTGATGGCACGAAACAATTGATCCTCATTGCTTACCGAACCGTCAGTAATGAATATCACCTGCCGGACTCGCTGCGGATCATTACAACTTTTGCACAGCGCTCTGTTCAACGCCGAAAGCATTTCGGTACCGCCGCCGGACTGAAGTTGAGACACATAGCGCTGAGCGCGATTAAGCACGCCCGGAATAGCTTGTTGCACATCCACAAACAGCGAGTCAGTTACCGAATTAAATTGAACGATGTTAAAACGGTCTTCCGGCTGCAGCCGCTGCAGCGCCCACAACAAAGAGGCCTTTGCCTGGCGTATGGGCTCACCGCCCATAGAACCGGAAGTATCAATCACAAATACCACATCTCTGGGCAAGCGCTGAGCACCCGCTTCCAGAGACGGCGGCGTTACCTGCAGCAAGCCATACTGCTCACCGTTATGTTGCTGCACAAACAGTGACGCTTGAGGGGTTTGGGATTCTATGGGGTGCCACTGGAGCAAGAAATCCCGATCCGCTGCGGTTCGTTCACCGGGCTCATTGAGCACCAGAGTTCGACGGGATGGGCTGACCGCACTGGCTTGCAACCGGTGGCTGGGCGACAGCACCTCAGACAGCTCAAAACCAGCATCCAGTTCTATTTTGATACGGGTGGGATTGCTGTTGTTGTCACTGATTGGCCAGGGGGCAACCGGCTGCTCTTGATTGGGCTGTTGAGATTCTGCCGGGCCTGCTGTAGGACTTATGTCGGCAACAACCTGCCTTGGCGTATAACGAGGCGTAATCGTCATCGGATAGCGCAAGCTGTAGGTATCACCGTCTCGAGCAACACTGTGCTGGTATTCAATTTCCACCACAATCTGCTCGCCGGGAGGGATGTTGGCAACCTGGGTAGTAAACAAGTTGGGCCGCTGCTGCTCCACCAAGCTGGCACGTTTGCCTTGTTGTTTGGCCTGCTTGTAAATAGCCTTCGCCTGCTGGCGCTCTTTGATCTGACCTTCGATAACACGCTCACCAATACGCATACGTAGCTGGTCTACCGCTGCGTCTTCCGGCAGCGGGAACAAGTAGCTCGCCTCTGCCCACTGCTCGGATGGGTTGTAAAAGCGCTGAGACACCACCGAGCGAACGATGGGGCCATTCACAGAAAGTTGTACATCCGTGTCCAGCGTCGGTGCCACCCAGCGAACCGATTGCCCATCAAAGCGCAGTAACAACGTACCCGCACCGGGGTCACTGTCGTTGGCCGTGGCTGCCAACGGCCAGCCCCCTAAAAAGCTCACCAACACCATTGCGATCGTCCATGCCTTTTTCACGACTAATTCCTCTGCCCAAACCAAATTTTTTGTGGCGCTTCAGATAGCCCTTCAGCAAGAATTTCAATACGGCGATTGAGCTTTCTACCACTGATGCTGTTGTTGTCAGCAATGGGAGCTTCTTCGCCGCGGCCATCCACTTCGAGCACACCGGCTGCAATGCCATGATCTTGCAGCTTATCCGCCACCGCATTGGCCCGTCGCAAACTGAGCAAAAGGTTGCTCTTTGCGGAGCCCTCAGCATCGGTGTGCCCCACCACCACAACCCGGGTTACTTGCTGCCAATCGACAAGCTGCTTCAATAACGGCTCCAGTTGTGAATCCAGGTTTTCCGGCAACAGCGCGCCACTAACACCGCCGTGCAGCTGCAGGGAGAAGCGCGCCGGGTAAAGTACTGGTTTATCCGCCACAACCAGCTCCGCTGTTGCTGGGCTATCAACATGGACTAACGGCTGGCTGCTACAGCCCGCCAGCAGCCCAATGGAAAAGAACCCGAGTATTTTTAGTGAGACCGACACGACTTCACCTCCACTTGCACATCCAACACATCATCAAGATCATTTTCCGGCCTTGCGGCCAGTGGCTGCTGCAACAAGTGCCTGCAGTCAATGCTGTGACTGAATGGCACCAGTTGCTCAAACAACTGGGGGTTGCTGTAAAACATGTCATCGGTAATGGCAACAAACTGCTTCATGGTTGGCTCCTGTAGTTCGCATAAGTTTTTATGGCTGCCATTAAAACCAAGGAAAGTGAACCAACGAGGAACAGACCGTGGACAAATCGTGGAGTTGAAAAGAGCGCTCCGGGATTGTGATAGGATGGCGCAAAATCTGGTTTGGATACCTAAAGGGCACCCTATGAGCTACCTAATCGCTATTGTTGAAGACGACGCCGACCAGCGCCGCAACTACTGCGCCGCCATTGAAAACAAAGGGTTTGAAACCACCGCTTACGCCAATCGCAGCGATGCCCTAAAAGGCATTCAGGAACGCCAGCCAGACCTGGCTGTACTGGATATTATTTTGGAGAGCGAGGTGGATGGCGGCTTTATGTTGTGCCGCGATCTGTTGGCACAAAACCCGGATTTGCCGATTATTTTTCTCACCGAACGAGTGGACGAAATCGACAAAATATCCGGGCTGCGTTTGGGAGCCTGGGATTATCAGCCCAAACCCATCAGTGCTACTTTTTTGGCGGAACGAGTTGCCTCTCTGCTGCGACTTAAAGAAGTGCGCTCCGCCCCAGAGAGCAACAGCAGCTCTAAAACTCTGGGAGACCTGAGCATTAACGAAAGCGCCATGCAAGCATCCTGGTGCGGCGAACGAGTGGATCTGACCTTAACTGAATTCCGTTTGCTGGCCCACTTGCTGCGAGTGCCGGGAGAAGCGGTGACTTACGACAGCCTGATGAAATCCACTATTCAAAGTTACGTCACCAGCAATACCATCAACACCCACATGCGCAATATTCGCAAAAAGTTTCGTCAACTGGACGATCAATTTGATTGCATTAAAAATGAATACGGGTTTGGCTACCGCTGGGCCAAATAAGGTGTTTCCGGGTTGAGAAAACTGCGCGGCCCCCGCCTCAGTACCAAACTGATTTTGCTCGGTTTGGTACTCCTGGTGATTCCCTATCTGGGAACACAAACCCTGCGCGCCATGAAAAATTTTCTGGTGGGCGGGCAGCAGCAAGCGCAGCTGATGACCGCCCAAGGCATTGCCACCCTACTCTATGGCCGGGACGAGCTGTTTAACGACACCCCTCCCACTCTGGAAGGCTATGCCACCCTGCCTATTTACCCACTGCAAACCGGCATTCAGTTAGATGCGGATGACGAAGAATGGCAAACCTATGGCCTGACGCTGAAGTCTGAGCCTTACAATAATTTCCATCTGGTGTTGGGGGAACGGGATGGCAACCTCTACGGCTTGCTGGAGGCCAACGACAGCACACCAGTAAACCGCGACCCCAGCATCAACCGCCTCAACCACACGGATCATGTACGCCTTTATTTTCGCGATAAAAATGGCGTGGAGCAGCGCGCCCAGATTATTTGGGAGGGCAACGGCAAAACCACTACGTACTTTATGGACGATGAGTGGGTAAACGCCACCGATAGAGGCCTGCCGGACTATCGCATCCAAGGATATATGCGCCGCAGTGACAACGATTACCGCCTGGAATTTCGCATTCCCCTGGAAATGATCAGCGATGGCCACCTTGGGGTTGCTGTCGCCGATGCCTGGCAGGTGGATGGGCGCAAAGAGATCAACACCCTCAGTGGCACCTTCGACACTGTAGATGGCAGCCCTTATAGCCCCATGGTGTTGCGCTCGGCACAGCTGCAAACCATCCTCGACAGCATCGCCAAAACGTCGTCTCGGATCTGGATTTTTGATGGTGAACTGCGGGTGCGGGCCAACAGTGGTGAACTGGCCAGCGCCGAAAACAAGCCCTACATCGCCGAAGCTGAAGACTCTCTCAATGCAAGCTACTTATGGGGGAGCTTTATTTCCCGCGCCACAGATCGATTGATCGGCATACCCACTGGTGATATTGAAGACTACGATCCGAGCCTCACCAGCAGCCGCAGCGATAAGATGTTGCGAGATGCGCTCAGCAACAAAGCCACTACTCACAATCGTCTCTCCCTGGATGAAAAAACCCGCATTATCAGCGCTGCCTCCCCCATCCAGAGCAACGGCCAGATTCTTGGTGTTGTACTGCTGGAACAAAGCACCCACCATGTGCTGAAGCAACAGAGCGAACACCTGGAACGAGTCACCGAACGCACGTTTTTCAGCTTGTTTGCCGTAGTGATTGCCATGTTGTTGTTTGCTGCGCGACTGGCCTGGCGCATTCGCCGTTTGGGGCGAGAAACCAATACATCTATCGACGATTACGGCCGACTGCAGGGCATCAGTATTTCTAAAGATTTGCGCGCTGGTGATGAAATTGGCGACTTGGCTCGAAACATTAACCTGGCACTGGAAAAGCTAAACCAGCACCAAGGCTTCCTGGCTAACATTCCTCGCACACTGCGCCACGAAATTAACAATCCACTGAATACCATCAGTACCTCTTTGGACAATCTGGAACGTGAACAACTGTCCGACAAAGACAGCACTTATCTGGACAGTGCCCGTCGCGGACTGATGCGAATCAGTGTGTTGATCGGCAAACTGGCAGACGCTGCCAACCTGGAAGAAGCTTTAAACGCAGAAGATATTTTCGAATTCGACCTGGCCGCCATGCTCAGCGCCTACGTAGAAAACCAGCAAAAACTGAGCCCGGATCACAAATTAATTTTGAATATGGACAGCGACTCGGTGCCCTTCAACGGCTCCGATATGCACATCGAACAGCTGCTGGATAAATTGCTGGATAACGCTCGGGATTTCAGCGCAGAAGGCGCACCCATCACTATCAATTTATTGCTGAACCGAGAGGCCTGTGAATTGCAGGTGATTAATCGGGGTAATTTAATTGACGAGCAACAGATCCCCAATTTATTCCAGATGATGCACTCCAAACGACGGGACAAAACTCCCGGGCACTTTGGTTTAGGGCTTTATGTCGCCCGAGTGATTGCCGAACACCATGGCGGCTCAATTCGGGCATTCAATCTGGAAGATAATTCCGGGCCTTGTTTTAGTGTGCGGCTGCCGTTGGATTAATTTGGTTTTACGCTGCCAGCACCCCAAGCTGCCTGGCAAGCCTACGAATAATAACTACAGACAACAGCATGCCAGTCAACACACTGGTCGCAATACCCAACCATATGCCGATAACACCAAAATCAAAAATCGCCAGATAGATGTAGCTAAATAACGCGATACCGATACCCTGCCGGTAAATTCCGATCAGCAGCGACCAAGCCGGTTTTTTGAATGCTTGCAACAGCGAGTTAATCGCAAACATGATCAGATAAGCCCAATGTATCAAGCCAGTGACTTTCAGATAGCTGGCACCGATGCGAACCACCTCCGGATTCGAGGTAAAAAAGGTCAGTACGACGCCCCCTAAAAACCAGAGAAACGCGCCGGACAACAACATCATTGTGCAGCCAAATCTGAAGCAGAAAAAAGCCGCTTCACGAACACGTTGATAGTTTTTTGCACCGTAATTCTGCGCTGCCAATGGCATCAAACTTCCTGTTAGCCCAAACACCGGCAAAAGAACCAATTGCTCTATGCGCATGGCGACCCCGTAGCCCGCCACCGCCTGTGAACCGAAGTCCTTTAGAAAAAACTGGATGACGAATCCCGAAAGAATCATCAACATCATGGTAAATGTAGACGGAATGGCCTGCGCCAGTATGTCTCGGTATATCTGCCATTCCATTCTAAGGAAGCTGGCCAGGCTGGCGTTAGCAAAGGTACCCGTTTTAAAAACCCGAAAAAGAATATAAAACATAACGCCGGACTGGCTAAGCAATGTGGAAAGCGCCAGACCGTTAAAACCAAACGCGGGGAATAGCCCAGGGATGCCAAAAATAAATAGAGGATTGAGAGCCAGGTTGGCGAAGAAAGCCACTATATGGGCTCGCTGCATGGAACGAGTATCACCCCTGGCCTGAAGAATGCCATTGCCGATAAAAGCCAACAGGAAAAAGATAACACCCAATAACAACCAGTTTAGGTAGTGATTGGCACCAGTCCGATACGGGCCTTCTGTAGAAATAAGTTTGATCAGTTCTGGCGCCAGATAGAGCCCAACTAAGGTGAGCAGAAATGACACCAACGCGCCGAATAGCAAACCTTTTTGGGCGATTTGGCGCGCCCTTTCTGTGTCCCCTTCTCCATAGGCGTTTCCAATCAACGCCGCCATCGCAGAACTCAGCCCAAACCCGACAGCGATCAACAGAAAAAACACCTGAGATGCGATGGATAAGCTGGCCTGAGCATCCGTGGAAATCAAACCCGCGTAAAAAGTATCTACCACACTGTAAGCGGTATTAAAAAACATACCAATGGCCATCGGCACAGCCATATTGCGAAAGTGTCGGGGAATGGAACCCTGGGTGAGATCGTGATCTGGGGTTAGCGCAGATTTGTTGTGGTCATGGTTTGCTGTCGATTTCTCTTGTTCACTGGAGGCAGACAATGATTTATTCCGCTTGAATATAAAAACTATTGGCCAGCTTTTGCTGTCACAGATTTGCGAAATTCAATATCGGAATCCGCCGCCAAATAAATTGTCGCCGCATAAGCTGCAATATTTTGTGCCAGTTCTTTCGGGTCAATTTTATCCAGTGTGTCATCCGGCGTGTGGTGCAAGTCAAAATAATCCATGCCATTCTGATTCAAGCGTATGGTGGGTACGCCTCTGGCCGCCAGCGGGATAATATCCGGGCCACCACCGGGCACCTCAGAGCCACCACGTACAATACCAATAGGTGACAGGACCTTGGCAATTTCGTCAATCAATGAATTGGCACCGGGATTTACATTAGACACCAGCCGCCAAATAGTTTGCGCACCAAAGTCAGACTCAGTGGCCAATACATGATTTTCCAAATCGGCATCATGCTTTGCTGCATAGGCTTTTGCACCCAGCAAACCAACTTCTTCGGCACCGAACATCACCACCCTGATCGTGCGTTTGGGCCGCTTGGGTAATTTCGCAATCAATGCAGCCGCAGCGGTGGTAATCGCAATCCCTGCCCCATCATCAACGGCACCCGTACCGAGATCCCAGCTGTCCAGATGAGCGCCGATAAGCACAATTTCATCAGGTCGTTCGCTGCCCACCAGGTCCATAGTCACATTGCCACTGCTGACTTCGCCTTTCCATTTAGAGGATGAATTCAAAGACAATTCGAGTGGCTTACCCAGATTATGCAGGCGGCGCAAATGGTCTGCATCCGGGCTGGAAATGGCAACCACCGGAATGCTCGCCCATTTGTCGCCGTCTTTGCTCATCATGCCCGCATGGGGGAAACGGTGTGAATCAGACCCCACTGAGCGTACCACTAGCGCACTGGCACCACCGCGCTCAGCGTGTTGCCAACCAATTCTGCGGCGCTGGTTGGCTGGGTTGTAACCCGCACCGGTCTGGCTTTTTACGATTCGATCACCGTCGACAAAGGCAATTTTGCCCTTCAACGCACCGGCAGCAACTTTTTCTAATGCGTGAATATCACGAAAATACACAACGCTCGCTTTAATGGCACGTTTCGACGGCCCGGCCCCGCCCAGTGCGGTGCCATACAAATCCTGTTGATACGGAGCTTCCAGCGACAATTGCAGCTCTCCACGATCCCAAAACGGCATGGTAAATTCTTCAATGGCTACTTTGTCGAAGCCCAGTTTATTGCCGAGTTTAAACCCCCACTCCCGGGCTCTCTTTTCAGCCTCTGAACCAGCCAGCCTTGGCCCTATCTCGGTGGTCAGTGACTCAACAATGTCAAAACCAAGGTCACTATCAAGCGCGGTTTGTATCAACTGTTTGGCGGTACTGATCTGCTCGTCGCTCACGACTGGCTTTTCAGCCAAAGTCCCAGCACTGAATAGGCCGAATGACGCACTCAGTACTAGAGAAGATGCGAGACGTTTTGCGAAGTGCATTTTTTACTCCAGAATTGCGGGTAATTTTGGCCCAGGCAGCGCTCAACGTGACGAGAACCTAACTGGTTAGCCCTTTAATTCCCGTTCAATCGCAGACACCAGCTCTTCCGAATCTGGTTCTACTTTGCTGTTATACATGTCCACCAATTTGCCATCACGACCAATCAGGTATTTAAAAAAATTCCATTTCGGATAACCAGCCTGGTCCGCCAAGCGCTGATATAACGGGTGAACATCACCGCCTGCTTTGACCGACATTTTTTCAAACATGGGGAACTGCACCCCGTAGGTCAGGCGACAAAATTCAGCGATTTGTTTTTCGCTGCCCGGTTCCTGGCCTTTAAAATCGTTGCTGGGAAAACCGAGAATCACCAAACCCTGATCACGATATTTTTGATAGGTGGCTTCCAGCTGCTCATACTGGTAGGTATAGCCGCATTTGCTGGCCACATTGACCACCAACACCACTTTTCCATTGTATTGGTCAGCCAAATTAACTTTTTCATCTCCGGCCAATGTGCGTACATTAATATCAAGCAGCGCAGAGCCAGCATGGGCAAAAGCACTGGCTACAAAACACAACAACACCAACCATAAACGCAATTTCATCGATAACCCCTCCTGTTAATTCGGCTCGCCCAAACCTTTCGAATAATGGGTTTTGCCGTATTCATCAATAATAATCGCTTCAAAACCCACCAATGAATCAATCAGCTGCAAACCCCTTTCTACACCCATCACAAACACCGATGTAGACAGTGGGTCGGTATCAAACCCGTTGGGGCCGATCACACTCACACTGGCAATGCCATTGGCAGAGCGACCGGTTTTGGGATTGAGAATGTGATGAATACGCTCGCCGTTTTCGTCGATAAAAAAGCGCTCATAGTCACCGGATGTAGATAACGCTTCATTTTGCAGCGGCAGCTTAATGGCGATGTCATTGTCGCCGCCACGGGGGTTTTTAATGCCGGCAACCCAGGGCCGGCCGCGGCGGTCACCCAGCAGTCGAGTGTCGCCGCCGGCGCTGATACTGGCGTGTTCGACGGCGTACTCCCTTAACAGCTGGCCCCCCCTGTCGATGGCGTACCCTTTGGCAATGCCACCCAAATCCACCTTAATGCTGGGATGGCGATAATAAACACGCTTTTCACCCCGGTTGAGATCAATCAGGCGATAATCAATCACCGAATTGCTGCGTGTTTTATCGCTGGGTTTTTTACCGGTTCGATAATCGTAACCGTGCCCCACAGAAGCGAAGCTGATATCAAAGGCACCACCGGTTAACTTACCGTAGTAAAGCCCTTTATCCAGCAGCTGCACCATTTCCGCAGAAATAGGCACCGGGCCTTGGGTGGCTTGCTGGTTGATGCGATAAAGGTCGCTGTTTTTATCCCAGGGATTGTAAAGGCGGTCGATACGGTGCATTTCTGCCATAACCGCATTCAGTGCGGCGGAACCGGTTTCAGCGTCCGCATGCCAAAGCACCACTCGTATCTGGGTTCCCATAATGGCTTGGGTATCGCTGTGCCACTGAGCCCATGACAGAGGCGAAAACAGTACCAATAACAGCAACCACCGAGTCATTAGTATTCAAACTCGATATGGTATTTTCCGTCCGGCTGACGCTCTGCAAACAGCGACAATCTCTGCACAACATCATCGTCGGTTTGTGGTGGCAGTCCTACCAGCGCATCCACCGAAGTTGTGCCACTGGGGTTAAACAGCAGCTGCCCGTCCAAATCCACCGGGCCTGAAAGATCAAAAAAACTGAGTTGAACGCTGTTTCCTTGCATTGCCAGGTCACCCGCCAGGGTGCCCATGGCAAACCAACGGCCGCCGATATCCACACGGGCGTTTTGCCAGCTGCCGTTACCCGCCAACTCCTCTACCCGGCTGCCATCGAGAACTAACTTTTCCAAGCGCAACGATAGCTGCCCCGCCAATGGATAGCTCCCCGCATAATGGCCGACGGTGACAGCGGGCAGAGACACTTCCAGGTCGCTGGCACCCAACCGCTGCCCACCCAACCACTGTACCTCTCCCGACAGAAATTCACTGCCGCTGGCTTCAAGCACCACGTCCGCCGAGGGCGACAGGCTCAGTAGTGACAAAGGGTGAAGTGTCCATTGAACAGTATCGATGTTCACATAAGCGCCGTCTGAACCGGTAACCACCTGCTGGGCGCGCCCCTTCCACAAACTGCCCTGGTAGGAACTGGCCTGAAAAGCCAGTTCCTGAGGCAATAACGACTCCAGCAAACGGGCCGGGGCCTGAACCACAAAGTTGACCAATAACAGCAGCGGCAAGCACCACAGCCAGCGAGCAAAGCGCTTCATCCATTCCCCCGCAAGCGAACAGACACCTTAACCACGCCACTGTCACCGGTGGGCGTTACGCTGAGGTTGTCCACGGTGGCACTGTGCTGACTTTCCATTTCGCTGAGCCACTGCATAAAGCCATTAAACGCTGCCTGTTCAAAACGCAACGACACACTGCCATCGCTGTTGGGGGTAAAGTTACTCAACCCCAAGCCAAAGCTGCGAGCACTCTGGCTTACCAAACGCATCAAATTGTTGCTGCCTATTGCAGCTGGATTATTAGTGGCTTTGAGGGATTTGATCTGCCCCGCCAGCTGGGTGGCCTCTTGCAGTTGCGCACTGAGCAAGCGGTTATTGGCCTCCCGCTTATCCACCATGGCGAGCATCGGCTGAATCAACAGCCACCACAGTAAAATCAACACCACAGCGATGCCCCCAAACAGCAAGACACCCTGTTCGCGGCGGTCAAACTGTTGCCAATTGGCCATGGCTTACCTCCCCGCTACAGCGTTGGGCGCCGACTGGCGCTGAATGCGAAAATTACCCTGCTGGCCATCGCCATCGGCACTGGCGGTAAAACGCACCTGGTAGCGGCGTTTTTCCAGCTGCGACTGAATGGTTTGCAGGGCCTCAAAACTGGGTGCCCAACAATTCATTCTCAGCTCACCATTGCGGCCGCTAAAGGTAAAGTTACCCGGCAACACACCTTTGCTAGCGGCAAAAACCGGCATGACGTCCGCCAGCATGGCACTGGGAGAGTTGTAGCTGCCTGTGGCATTGCCACGGCGCTTCCTCAATTCGCTCTTTAAGGCGTTGAGCTGGCGCTGGCTATCCCCCACCGTTCTCCGCGACAACGCCTGGGAAACCGTTGTTGAAATTTGCTGTTGCAGCTGCAGGCCCTGCTGTTTGACATCGCTGTATTGCGCCCACTGCCCGGCCACAAACACCACCAACGCCACGGCCACCACAACCGCCACCCGCTGCCAGTGTTGCCACCAGCGACGTACTGGCAGGTGATTGGAAAACGCGCCCTGGCGCATATCCAATGGGGGTTTTGTCGGGCTGTTGGCAATCACCGTTTGCGGCCAGCTTTGCAGCTCGGCGTCACACTGGGCTTGCAACGCCTCTGGCAGCATCCGCCGCAGCAGTTGCAATTGCTCGTCACTGCCGGCCAACAACAATACCCGCTGAGGTTTGTCCTGTTGCACTAGCTGTTGCAAGGCCATTGGAATCAGCGCGGGCTCGAGGGCAAAACCCTGGCTAGCACCACAACGCACTACGATGGACTGCCCTCTAACCGCCAGGGTCCAGGTTTCTGGCTGCCAAGGGAGTAACAATATCTCCGGCACCATATGGTGAACTTCAATACCCGCTTGTTGAAAATGATCCAACAGCTGCTGCAGCCATTGATGGTCGCAACAAGCGATACTGAGCTGGTCATCAGACAGATGAGCAAAACCGAAGTGCAGCTGATCGACTTCATCAATCAGTTGTTCTTCCAACTCATAGGGAGCCGCTTTGCGCAAATGACGACGCTCTCTTGCGCTGCAGGGCAGCTGGTTGAAAACCACATCGTTGCCCGGCAGCAGTAACCACACCCGAGCGTTGCTTAGCGATGACAAGTCCGCCTTGAATTGTGCCAAGCTGCCCTGGGCAAGCTCCACGCCATCCGCGAACCAGTGATAATCACCACTGCGGGTTTGACGGACAAAAATCGTATTTGCCATAACCTGTTTTCCAAAAAATTAACGCCGGTGAATTACTGCCAGTTACCCAATTCACGACTGATTAGGCGAACTGTGTCGGGAGTTCGATGCAGCAAACTCTGGCTGTAACTGGACCTTTGCGCCACCACCGCTTGTGCCCTGAGCATAAAGTAGCTGGTAGACACGCTCAACAAATCAGTACTCAAAACTTGACCTTCACGAGTCGCCTGGGCCTGTAAATCCGCCATGATCGGTGTATCCAGAAAATCCGCAATGTCGTCATAGGTTTTTTCGGTGCGCTCATTCAGCAGCTCTTCACCGTCTTGTAACGACAGCGGTGTCAGTTGATCGCCAATATTAAAGGTGCGCAACACCGCCAGTGGCGCGGTATTCACGTTCAATTCTGTACCGATAGGCAACGCACAGACCAACGGTTCCAATAATTGGTAAAGCTCTGGAGTAACCCCTTTTACCAGGCGCAGTTCGCTGGTGCTGGTCATCTCTCGGTTGGCGGGCCGATACCCGGTTTGGCCAGCAGTTTGGTAAAAGATGGATTCAGCGCCGCCAAAACCGGTGGTATCGTCGTCAGCGTCGAGCCAGTCAATCACCGCCTGGGTGATTTCAATGGCTTCATTGCGATCCAGTGGCAACACATCGTCAAACGTTTGCAGCAGGCGGATAAAGCGGCGCTGGGGTACGGTAAAATTCTCTGCACCACCCCGGCGGCTTTCGCTGCTGACTTTGGCTTGCAGTTCGTTGATATTCAAGCGCCCTTGCATGTCTTCAAGCTGCAGATTAATGACAGCGATATCCAGGGGAAAGCTGTAGCTCTGCGCCCAAAATTCCCCCAAGTGATCCACGGTGTTGTCGTTTAAGTCCTCAGACAAATAAAACTGTGCTGCCGCCTCACCGCCAGCCAGCAAGTGATTACCCTGCTGGCTAAACAAGCGGTTTTCGGCAAAGCGCACACTGCGATCAAAATCCCTGTTTAAAAACGTCGCCATGGCCGCCACCGCTGCCACGATCAGCAGTGCCAGAATCAACGCCACACCTCGCTGTTGCTTTGGCGAGTTAGAGGCGCTAGGCGGAAGGCAGCATAAACAGGCGAGTAATTTCACCCCACTCCTCCAGTTCCAGGGTTATTTCCACCGCCAGTGGCAGCGCGGTACTGATTGCCAGGGAAGCGCTGCCAGAGGCAAAGCCGACGGGCCACTCTTGCAGCCAGTTGGCGGGTGTTTGCGCATTTAAATAACGGATACGCACCGCTTCCACCCCTTCCAACAAAGGCAGCTGAGTGGGTAGCACATCGTCAGCCATATCAATATAAGGCCAGTGGTCGCGCCACAGCTGGCCGTCGTTAAAACGATAGCCCACCCGCTGTAAATGGCTGCGCAGTTGTTGCTGGGGGTTCTGCCAGCCAGAGCGGGTAAAACGCATAAGGTACTGTTCAAAGCCGCCAAAGTTTGCCTGGCCAAGGCCCTCAAAAGCAGACTGTGCCTGACCATTACCAGCGATCACCGGGCGACCAATGGCTTGCTGTAAATCTCGTGCCATCAGGCTCATGGCCTGATCGATGGTTTTTAACTGGCGCATTTTTGCCTGGCTGGTATCACCGGTACTCATGGCAGCGTCAAAGCTGAGGTAGGCCGCGGTGCCAATAAAAGCGGTAATCGCCATCGCCACCAGCACTTCCACCAAGGTAAAACCCCGGCTTTTTGGGTAATTGCCTGTGACCATCATTTTCGCTCCACCGCCATCATGGCAATCAGGGACTCCTCCTGCCCAAAGCGAAACACCGATACTTCAACCTGCTGGAAATTGGGGTTTGTAGGCGCTTCGCGTACCACCATGCGCCACTGCCAACGCTGCCCAGCCATTTCCACTTCACCGCTGCTGTTGGTGCCGCCGGTTTGCCCCAAACGCCGATTGATGGCCCGCTGAGTCAGGCGGTCGCTGGCAATCCACTGGGCCATGGCTTTGTCGCGCATATGGCTGGTGCCATCGGTAATGCCTTCCACAGAATTGAGCAACGCAGGTAGTGCAATAGCCACCACAGCCAGCGCCACCAGTACTTCAACCAGTGCCAAGCCACGGATACTAGACCGCCATTTCATTGCTGTGAATCGTCCATTCTGTCCACCATTTCCACTCGACCCAACAGGTCGCCCTGTAACTGGAAATGGCTGTCACCAGCGCTGCTAATCAACTGCAACTGAAAGGGTGTTATTTCGCCGTTGCGAAAAAACAGCACTTGGGGAACCGGTTCATCGTCATCAATATCCACCGGGGGGCCGTTGACATCCGCAAAGCGCAATTCCAACTCAACCCCCGCAGGGAAGCTGATCGGCGGGAACAGTTGACGGGCTTCGCCCGCCAGGGGCAACCACCAGTCTGCCTCGGTTTGATCCGCTTGACGATCCGCCTGCGCCAGCTCGGTGCGCCAACGATAGCTCCAAATATCGTCTTCATCACGGTTGATCAACAACCCAATGGTCGCGCCATTAAGCTGGGCCTCCTCGGCCATCAGTTCCACCTGGCCCTGCAACTGAGCAGTCAGGCGACGCAGTTGTTGATGGGTGGAATCGGAAAAGATAGCAACGGTAGCAATGGTGGCGATCAACCCAACAACGGTTACCACCACCAATAGCTCCACCATGGTAAAGCCGCGAGCAGTGCTATGTGGAAAGCGGTGTAGCGTTCTGTATGGAAGTAAGGTCACGAGATTGATTCGCTGGGCTCACAATAAAAACCAGCTACTGCTGCTCTTCCTGTCGCCAGTTACCGATATCGGTATTGACGTCCTCACCACCGGCAATGCCGTCGGCACCCAAAGTGTAAATATCAAAGGGGCCGTTCTCACCAGGGCTCTGGTAGTAATAGGGGCGCTCCCAAGGGTCCAGAGGCAGCTCTGGCAGATAACCACCGTTTTTCCAGTGGCGAGGCTCCGGTGGCAGTTCCGGTTTATCCACCAACGCTTCCAGGCCCTGTTCGGTAGTGGGATAGGTGTAGTTGTCCAAGCGATAGGCAGAAAGTGCCGTTTTAATGGCCGCAAAATCCGCCTGTACTTTTTGAGCTCGAGCCTTGTCGGCGCTGTCGAGAATATTGGGCACAATCATGCCCGCCAGCAAGGCAATAATCACCAGCACCACCATCATTTCCACCAGAGTAAATCCGGCGTCCTTAACTGAAGCGTTGAGGTTGTTCATTGTGTTTTTCATTACCGCGAGACTCTCTAAAATAAAACGTTCTAAATTAAATTAATTTGTTGCGACACCGGCAGCAGTACCGCCGCCACAATAAAGGCGACGATCAAGCCCATAAACACCACCATCGCCGGCGGTAATATGGACATCATGGCAGACAATTTGTAATCCAGTTCCCGCTCTTGGTTTTCAGCGGCCCGGGCAAGCATATCCCCGAGCTCACCACTGAGTTCACCACTGGCCACCATTTGTACCAGTAGTGGGGGAAACACCTCCGCCCTGTCCATAGCCAGGTTGAGCGAGCTGCCCTCTGCCACCATAGTGACCACGGTTTCACAGCGATCGCGCAATTCCAGGTTCAACATTACCTGGCGGGCGATTTGCAGGGCGTTGAGCAGTGGCACTCCGCTGGATACCAAAATGGACAGCGTGGCGGAAAAACGCGAACAGTCCAGCGCCCGCTTCCACTCGCCAATAACCGGTATTTTCAACTGCAGACGGTGCCAACGTTTGCGATTGCTGTCACTTCGCAACCACAAGGCAAAACCCACTACGGCCAGGATTACCCCCAGCAACAGGTGCAGACCGTAATTGACAAAAAAATTGCTGATGTCGATAAGCATCATAGTGGGCAGTGGCAATTCCTGGCCGCGACGAGTAAAGGTATCCACCATTTGTGGCACCACCTTAGTCATCAGCACTGCCACCACAATTATCGATACTGCCAGCAAAACCAGTGGGTAAGCCATGGCGCTGCGTAGCTTCTGTACGGTGTTCTGCCCGGCCTCACAATACTCCGCCAGGCGAGTTAGTACTGGGCCCAGGTAACCGGCACTCTCTCCCGCCTCTACCGTGGCCCGGTAGAGAGCATCAAAACTACGGGAGTTCTCACCCAGCGCATAAGCCAGGCTGTGACCTTCCTGCACCCGGCTGCGGGTTTGCAAAATCAATTCCTGGGCGCGAGGCTTCGAGTTTTGCTTAGCGCAGGCTTTTAAAGCGTCCGTTAATGGCAACCCCGACTCCACCAGAGTTGCCAACTGGCGAGTAAACAGAGCCAGCTCTGGTGCCTTGAGTCGGCCACTGCTGCGCTGCCAACGGCTGGGGGCTTTATCCACCGAAGAGGATTTGGTGGCCTTGACCTCCAGTGGGCGCAGGGATTGGGCACGCAGTTGACTGCGAATCTGGCGCTCAGAGTCACCTTCCATCACCCCTTTGGTGACGGAACCGGTGTCGGTTAATGCGCGGTAGCTGTAGGCGCCCAATGGTTGTTCCTATTTGTCGTATACCGTCACTACGAAGAGCGTGGCAATGGCAGGTTATCCGTTAGAGGTAGCCGTTACCCGCAGAACTTCTTCCAGACTGGTATCACCGGCAATGATTCGATCTCTGGCGGATTCTGCCAAAGACGCGCTGCGTTTGCGTGCCACATCCAGAATTTCTTGCTCACCAGCACCATCGTGAATAAGGCGGCTGACTTTTTCGTCAATTTCAATTATCTCGAACACCGCACTGCGGCCTCGATAACCAGTGTGGTTACAGCTTTCACAACCCACTGTTTTATAAATAGGCACCGGGTTGTCCAGTCCTAGGCGTTCGCACTCTGCATCATCGGGCAGGTACTCTTGTTTGCACTCGGTGCAGAGCACACGCACCAAGCGCTGTGCCATCACCGCCACCAGACTGGAAGCCAGTAAAAACGGCTCCACGCCCATATCCTGCAAACGGGTAATAGCACCCACGGCGGTATTGGTGTGCAGGGTGCTGAGCACCAGGTGCCCGGTTAAACTGGCCTGTACGGCGATAGAGGCGGTTTCACCATCGCGAATTTCCCCCACCATCACTACATCCGGGTCTTGGCGAAGAATTGCCCGTAGGCCACGGGCAAAGGTCATATCCACTTTGGGATTCACCTGGGTCTGGCCAACACCGGGGAGCATGTATTCCACCGGATCTTCGATGGTCAGGATATTGCGACTGCTGTTGTTGAGGTAGCTGAGCCCAGCGTACAGGCTGGTGGTTTTACCAGAACCGGTGGGGCCGGTGACCAGGATAATTCCGTGAGGACGGCTGAGCGCGCTTTTGAAGGTGCTCAGCATGTCTGCAGGCATATCCAGCTGATCGACCTGCAACTGGCCCGCTTGTTTATCCAACAGGCGCAGTACTACCCGTTCACCGTGAGTCGCCGGGATCGTAGACAGGCGAATATCCACACCGTGACCCGCCAGGCGCACGGAGATGCGGCCATCCTGAGGCAAACGTTTTTCGGCAATATCCAGGCGCGCCATCACCTTGAGGCGAGACACCAACAACGGTGCCAGCAACGGCTTTGGTGACAGCACTTCGCTGAGTACACCATCGACGCGAAAGCGCACCGCCAGGCGATCTTCAAAGGGTTCAATATGGATATCGGAAGCTTTTTCCCGCACCGCCTGAGACAGAATGGCGTTAATCAGGCGAATCACCGGGGCGTCATTTTCCCCTTCCATCAAATCGCTGTCTTCGGGGATTTCGTCCGCCAGTCGCGACAGGTCGATGTCGTCGCTCATGTCTTCGGCAACCCGCTGGGCTTCGCCGCTTTCACCGCGCTGATAGCTGGTGCTTAGCAAGCGGGCAAATTCGCTGTCATCCACCTGCTGTAAATCAAAGGGAGCACCGAGAAAGCGACGCAATTCCAACAGTGTGGTTAGGGTAAGTCCCTCACGGTGCACTACCCTGCCCTCGTCCAGCAGTACCCCGTGGGCCTTGGCAAAGGCAAACGGCAGACTATCGCTGTTCGCGGTGCTCATTCGTCGGACTGCTCCGCGGCTTCTGTTTGCTCTGGTGCGCCCTGTGGAGTTTGTTGAGGTCGCGGCTGATCCCATTTGGGCAATACGGGGATACGATCTTTATCGAGCCAGCCTTTACTATTGCCTTGCGCTTCCAGTTGACGCTGACGAATAAAGTCGTACTTCTCAGCGGTAAAATCGTAAGTGTCCTGCTCGTCGTGGAGAATGCGAGCGCGTATAAACACCATCAAATTGGTCTGCTGCAACTGCGTGGTGGTAGACCGAAACAGGCGCCCCAATAAAGGGATATCGCCCAGCAATGGCACTTTGCGCTCGGTATCAGTGAGATCATCGCGAATCAAGCCACTGAGCACGATCATTTCACCGTCGTCTACTCGCACCACGGTGGTGATGTCTCGCTTGTTGGTAATCAAGTCGGAAGCGATACCGCTGCTACTGACGCTGGAAACCTCCTGATAGATTTCCAGCTCCATACTGCCGCCATTATTGATATGTGGGGTGACCTCCAAGCGGATACCCACGTCTTCACGCTGAATGGTCTGAAAGGGGTTGGTGGCGTTGCCATTGGTGCCGGTATTGGTAAATGAACCGGTAATAAAGGGCACCTGCTGACCATTGTTAAACACCGCTTCGCTGTTGTCCAAAGTAATCAGGTGAGGCTTGGCAAGAATAGTGGAGTCAGTGTCGTTGTGCAGGGCGTTCAACACAACCGCAAAATCCGTTGTGCTACCCAAGCGGCCAATACCAATGGTCTGCCCGGGTATGCCGGCTAATGCACCGGCAATGGTGACATTACTGCCAGAGTCATCATCGTCATTGGAGCTGTTGTCATCACCGCCAATGGCTCCGGCCAGTGCTCCAAGGCTGCTGCTGTTATTGACCGAGCTGCCAAAGGTGCCCCGATCTTCATCACTGTAAAACCACTCAATGCCCAAATTGCGATCGACGGTATCATTTACCTCGGCAATCACCGCTTCAATAATCACATTGGAACGGCGAATATCCAGGCGCTCTACCACCTGCAACAGGGAATCCAGAGTATCCCCCTGTGCAGTGATAATCAGGGAATTGGTATCCACGTCTGCCACCACTGCGGAGCGGCCCTGTTGACCAGCGTTTTGCTGCTGGCCCTGTTCCAGGTTGGAGATGACCCCCTGAAGCACTTCTGACAGAGACTCTGCATCGGCGTGCTGCAAATAAATAGTACGGATATTGCCGGTTTGTTCACCGGGGCGATCCAGCTGCCGAATCAGGTTTTTGGCTTCCAGGCGGGACAGTTCATCACCTCTTAACAACACAGAGTTGGTGCGCGCCTCCGGCACCATAATCAGCTGTTTTTGCTGAGCGTCCTGGCCCTGACCTTTGCTCAACTGCTCCAGAGTGCCAACAACCTCTTCCGCATGGGCATGGTGCAATTCGACCAGCTCGGTTTCAATTTTTGACACCGTATCCAGTTGCCTAACCAGCTGTTCAATGCGTTTTACATTGGCGGCTACATCGGAAATCACCAGGGTACCGTTACTGGAAGCCGCCAGATGGGCATGTTGGGGCACCATTGGGCGAAGAATGGGCAGCACCTTGGCCGCAGATACGTGCTTTAGGTGGATAATACGGGTAACAAAACCGGTGTTGTCATCTTTGCGACCATTTGTACTGGACGGGGCTGTGCGGGCCTTTTTGGCGGGGATGACCCGCAATACACCACCGCTGTTGATAGCAGCAAAACCGTGAACATCGAGCACATTCACAAACAGGTCGTACAGTCTTTCCTGACTCAGCGGAACCCGGGAAATCACGTCCACTTTGCCTTTTACCAGCGGATCAATAATGACGGAATCGGCACCAATCGTGCCGCTGACAAAGTGAATAACCTCGCGAATATCCGCATCACGGAAATTGGGTGTCCAGGTTCTCTCTGCAGAGTCTTCCTGAGCAGGCACCGTAGCGCACACCAGCGACAAAGCAATGGCGCAACACCATTTTCTTGTTGTATTCAGTACGAGCGACTTCACCACGACTCCTTACTGGTCCTTATTGGTTGATCACTTGGCTGAGCTTTGCCAAGTCAATATCAATATCTACTGTCTGACCACTACGCAATATCTGCATTTGGGCCGTTGGTGCTTGCAACACTTCCAAGTACAGCTGGCGCAGCTGCTCTGGGTCAGTGCTCACCGGTGTGCCATTAACAGCGGTTACGACATCACCTGCTTTAAATCCCAATTGTTCAAACTGAGCCAGACTTTTAAGAGGTGATACTTCAAAACCTTGTTTACGCTTGGTAACACGAATAACTTGCGCCAAAGTTTCAGGGGTTGGCAGTTCTCGTTTAACGACCTGTGCAGCCGGGCGCTGACGAGCTACAGGTTTATTAACTGGTTGCACTCTACTTTCGGCAACCGGCGTTTCCACCAACAGAGGCTCACCTTCCATTTCCTCAAACAGCCACAGAGATTCATAGCGCCCGGCATTGTTTAAGATAACTCGCCGCTCCAGCACCCGATCAAGAGTCACATTGCGACCGGCTGGCAATTTATCACCAACCTTGTAAACCGCTTGTTTGTTGCTGTGGGCAATCATTGCGCGGGCAGCCTTGGGATCACTGCTGCTCAAAACCCCGGTGAGTTTCAACGCCAGCTTGGTATCTTCCGCTTCAAACTCTTCGTTCGCCGGTATCGTATCGACGGGTTCATTGACGATAACTTCACCAGCCACACCATACAGATTCAGCTTCAATAAACCGCTGATATCAGCACTGGCCGCACCGGCATTTCCTGCACTGGCAGGCTGCAATGACAAAGTAGCATTCAATGGTTGCTGTGGTTGTTGCTGGGGCCACAGTGCCCATAACAGTTTGGCACCACTGTTGGCGATTACCAGCAAGCACAACACCACAACCAATAATTGCCATGCGTGCAACGGTACTCGCTTCAGACCTGCACCTAACTGCTGAACAGCCCGTGTCAGCGCCGAGTTAGCCGCGATGGTAGGCACTTTGCCCGCTAACACCTGTTACCTCTGTTTGCTTGATTCAAAACCTGTCGCCTAGGGTCTGTTGACGTTTCATATCCACCTCTGCTGAGAGCAATTTTTGCGCTCAACAAGGCGTAAAGAGTGCCGTGTAGTCATTCTACATCAGCGATTTACAACGCAGTGGAGCGCAAAAATAGCCTCAGCCCTGCGGGTTGGGGCTGAAAAGGCGCCCCTCGTTGTTGCTCGTCAATCATTTGGAATGACCAAACCGCATTCCTCGCGCCTAGATGGACGCCTTTTCAGCCGCCAACAGCGGCGGATATGAAACGTCAACAGACCCTGGAGCGGCCCCGCATTCTGGCGGGCATTGTTTACCGTTATAAGTCACAGCAGGACTCGGGGGGCAATTTATCGCAATTGCCCTAAAAAAAACGGTATCCAGTCACTAACCCAAAAAGTGCAGGTATTTTCTTATCTTTTTAACGTATGCGACTGAGTAGCATACCAAAATCTTGGTAGCAGTCCTATGCGCCAATTATTCCCCTTAAATTCCCAACAATAAGATTTTATTGAGCACGACGAATTGCATTGACCCAAGTCAACTTAATTACTAAAATTTCAATAATTTCTGAAAATTCAAATATTGAGATATGCCATGACTCTTACACCCTCTATGCAAACATTCATTATGCACTTCGGTGAAATGGGCAGCCGTTGGGGCATGAACCGCACTGTCAGCCAAATATACGCCCTGTTAATGGTTTCTCAAGAGCCGCTGAATGCCGACCAAATTGTGGACGCACTGGGTATATCCCGCTCCAACGTCAGCATGGGCCTCAAGGAACTGCAGTCCTGGAACCTGTTGCGTCAACACAATGTACCCGGTGACCGCAAAGATTATTACGGCACGCCGGATGATATCTGGGAGGTTACCCGCACCTTGATTGAAGAACGTCGCAAACGGGAGATCGACCCTACCCTTTCCATGCTGCGTAATCTGTTGATGAAGCCCCCTGTGGATGATGCGGAGGAATACGCACATCAGCAGTTTGCAGAAATTCACGACATGATCGAATTGGTCACCGGGTGGAGTAACGACATGCAGCGGCTCAGCTCGGACAGCCTGGCGCAATTGATGAAGCTGGGGGCTGGGGTCAGCAAAGTCCTGGACATCAAAGACAAACTGAAAGGCAAGCGCTCTGGCACAGCAGGAGGTAACGACTCATGAATGCCGCCGCACTGTTTGCGACCGTTGCAGACCCAACGGTAATTACCTTGGCACGCATCCAGTTTGCCGCCAATATCAGCTTTCATATTTTATTTCCTACCATCACCATCGCCCTTTGCTGGATTTTGCTGTTTTTTAAACTGCGCTTCCTCAAAACTGGCGATCAGAGCTGGATGGATGCCTACAGCTTCTGGATCAAGATATTTGCCCTTACTTTTGCCCTGGGGGTGGTCAGTGGCATTACCATGTCGTTCCAGTTCGGCACCAACTGGCCCGGTTTTATGGAAACCGTGGGCAATATTGCCGGGCCATTACTGGCTTACGAGGTATTAACCGCGTTCTTTCTAGAAGCCACTTTCCTGGGCATTATGCTGTTTGGCCGTGGCCGGGTGTCAGAGCGCACCCACACACTGGCTACCTGGCTGGTGGCCATTGGTACCTCCCTGTCGGCATTTTGGATTCTGTCCCTGAATTCCTGGATGCAGACGCCCACCGGCCACGAAATGATCGATGGCATCGCCCACCCGGTGAGCTGGTGGCAGATCATTTTTAACCCATCCATGCCCTATCGCCTGACCCACATGATGCTGGCCTGCGGCTTAACCGGCGCGTTTCTGGTGGCTGGCATTTCCGCCTACCGCAAGCTCCGTGGCGATCATCAACCATCGGTGAACAAAGCACTGCGCACCGGCGTGGTACTGGCCGCCATACTGATCCCCATACAAATCTTTGTGGGCGATCTGCACGGCCTCAACAGCTTTAAACACCAACCGGCCAAAGTGGCAGCCATCGAAGGAGTTTGGGAAACTCAGCAAGGCGCACCATTACTGCTGTTTGCACTGCCCAATGAAACCACTCGCAGCAACGACTACGCGCTGGGGGTTCCCAACCTGGCCAGCCTGATTCTGACCCACGACGCCAACGGCGAGATCACCGGGCTCAACGATTTTGCCGACCACCCGCCGGTTATGCCGTTGTTTTGGGGGTTTCGCATAATGGTGGGTATTGGCCTGCTGATGCTGGCTAGCTCTTGGTTAGCCACCTGGCTGGGGCGCAAGCAAAACCCATTGCCGAAGTGGCTGTTAACTACACTGCTGGGCATGACCTTCTCTGGCTGGATAGCCACACTGGCCGGCTGGTACGTCACAGAAATTGGCCGCCAACCCTGGTTGGTACACGGCATCTTACGCACCGCTGACGCCGCAGCCGCGATTCCACCCAGCAACGTCGGCTTTACCCTGGCGCTGTACCTGTCTCTGTATGTGGTATTGCTGATCGCTTATGTCAGCACCCTGTTTTTGATCGCGCGCAAAGCGGGTACACCACAAAAATCTGCAAAAGATGCACCTGCAAAACCCACTTTGGGACTTACTGTTGAGGAGAGCAGAGCATGACCGAAGCCAGCGTATACCCTGCTATTTTCGCCGGGCTGATGGGCCTGGCTATGCTGATCTACGCCATTCTGGATGGCTACGACTTGGGCGTGGGGATCTTGCTGCCGTTCAGCAAAACCGCCAGCAACGATCAGCAAAGAGACCGTATGATTGCCTCTATCGGGCCATTTTGGGATGCCAACGAAACCTGGCTGGTACTGGCGGTGGGCATCTTGTTGGTCGCCTTCCCTAAAGCTCACGGGGTTATTCTGGGCGAGCTCTATCTACCGGCAGCATTTTTGCTGGTGGGGCTGATTCTGCGGGGCGTGTCCTTCGACTTCCGCGCCAAGGCAGCGGTATCCCACAAGCGTTTATGGGACCACTGTTTCCGTATTGGCTCGCTGATAGCGACACTGGCCCAAGGCTATATGTTCGGCCGCTATATACACGGTTTTGACACCAGCTTGGGCGCTTATGGGTTTGCGGTACTCAGCGCTATCTGCATCACTGCGGGATACCATTTTATTGGTGCTTGCTGGCTGATCCTGAAAACCGATGGCGACTTACAGGCCAGAGCCACCAAGTGGGCCCGACGCAGCCTGTGGATTATGGCCGCAGGTATCCTGGCGGTGTGTATCGTAAACCCCTTGGTCAGTGAGCGCATCTACGACAAGTGGCTGACCTTGCCGAATCTGTTGTTACTGGCACCCATCCCCATTATCACGTTTGGCTTGGTGCTGGTGGTCAATCAGTTTTTGAAAGGCTTTCCTTACAGCAGCGACCGTTTTTGCTGGGTACCGTTCGCCAGTGCGGTGGTGATTTTTATTCTCAGCTTCCACGGTCTGGCTTATAGCTTTTTCCCCTATATCATTCCTGACCAACTCACCATTTGGGAAGCCGCCAGCGCCACTGCGTCGCTCAAATTTATGCTGGTGGGAGTGATCATTACCGTGCCAGCCATTATCGGCTACACCATCTACTCTTACCGGGTATTCTGGGGCAAATCCAGCAACTTGAGTTACGACGCCCAGTAACCAGTTACTGTGTTCCCAAAGCGGATATCTGCTATTATCCGCTCCCTTAAAGCCAGTGGGGCTGCCTGAAATCGGCAGCCCCATGATTTCCTGGTCTTTTCTCTCACTTCTTTACCGATGAACAGATGCTCCCCGACGAGGGAGGCGAGGATCTTTTGCTATGAGTCTTGCCAATAAAGTCTTGGCCGTTAACAACGATTTACCTATTCGCACCGACCAGCCCGTTCACAGTGGCAAGGTTCGCTCCGTGTACTGGCTTACCGAAGCCGACAGCCGCCGCCTGATAGAAGAGCGCGGTTACGATGTGGCCGCCGATGCGCCGCTGGCGATTATGGTAATTAGCGATCGTATCTCGGCTTTTGAGTGCATCTGGCGCGGTGAAGGCGGTATGGACGGTGTACCTGGCAAGGGCGCGGCACTCAATGCCATCTCCAACCATTGGTTCAAGTTATTTCGCGAACAGGGCCTGGCGGACAGCCATATCCTGGAAATCCCCCACCCGTTTGTGTGGATTGTGCAAAAAGCCCGCCCGGTGATGATTGAAGCCATCGCCCGCCAGTACATTACCGGCTCTATGTGGCGCGCTTACACCAAGGGCGAGCGAGAATTTTGCGGTATCCAGATTGCCGAAGGGCTGGAAAAAGACAGTAAGTTGCCAGAGCTGCTGATCACCCCATCCACCAAAGGCATTCTGGAAGGTATTCCCGGCGTTCCGGCCCAGGACGATGTCAATATCACCCGCGGCGATATTGATAACAATCATGAGGCGTTTAAGTTCCAGAGCAAAGCGGATATTGACCGCTACGAGCGATTGCTGAAAGAAGGCTTTGATGTGATTAGTAACGAGCTGGCCAAACTGGATCAGATTTTTGTGGATACCAAATTCGAGTTTGGCTACGTCACCGACAAAAGCGGCACCGAAAAGCTGATTTACATGGACGAAGTAGGCACCCCGGATTCATCTCGCATTTGGGACGGCGCCGAATATCGCAACGGTGTGGTGGTGGAAAAATCCAAAGAAGAGTTTCGCCAGTTACTGCTCAGCCATTTTCCCGACCCGGATATTCTGGTCAACAAAGACCGTATGGAAGAACGCTCCGCGCTGGCAAAAGACAATGTACTGCCAGAAGAAATTCTGATGCAGGTGTCGAAAACCTACCTGGATATTGCGGAGAAAATTACCGGGCAAGCAATTCAGCTTTCAGAGAACCCGAAAGCCGAAATTATTGACATTCTGCGGGATGATTTTGGTCTCGTGGATTAAGTTTCGTTCTGAGCAAAAAAAGGCGCCACCGAAAACGGTTGGCGCCTTTTTTATGAGCGTTCGCTTCGCAGCCCATAGCTATTAACCTATCAATCAAATAGTTCGCCCTGAACTATTTGATTGTCGCCCAACAAAATCTATCGATGCTGCGCGGAGCTTCTTGATCTTTTGGGCTCGCGCCGGGTTAATAGACGTCTGTCGCCAGTTTCCAAACATCATAAGCAGGCTCTTCATAGGGGTGTGCTGAAATCAATGCTTTCACCGCACCGCCAATCAAGTGATCTTCACAGACCATTTCCACCCGGTATTCCGTTACGGTTTCCACAGTTCCCTGCTTTCCTAAAAAGGGTTGGCTGCCAGCCTGTGGTCGAAACTGCCCCTGCCCAAGTACTTGCCAGCAACAATGGTCATAATCCCCTATACGCCCTGCTCCAGCAGAAAATACCGCGTCTTTTACCTCTTCAAGATGAGACTCTGGAATAAAAAACGCCAATTTATACATTGCTCAATACCGCTACGTCCGCAGTCAACACAACACCGTCGTTAACGGTAACCGGAACTTGTTGCAAACCGTAATTCACACAAGGTCCTTGGGTACAGACGCCCTGTTCCAGGGAAAAAGTAGCTCCGTGATGACTGCACACAATCAGCGAGCCATCCAAACTCAGAAAATCGTCGGGAGCACTGTTCAAACGAGCTCCCGCATGGGGGCAGCGGTTTACATAACCACGAACCAAATGATCACGGCGAACTACAAAAATTGACACTCGCTGACCGTCCTTGCCCTCGAATACAAACTCCTTGGCGCCGGGGTTGACTATTTCTTCCAGAGAGCACAGTGAATAACCACTGCGCAATCGGGTAAACGGTTCTGAGCGAATAATTGGCTTCATAAAAACACACTCACTTGGCAACCAAGTTTATTGGTTACACTTCAAGTTAGATGGATTTGTTAACGAAGTCCACCACTTGTTTTGCTGGTATTGCGTAAGCACGGGTACGGCTGTAGCGAGCGATGTTAATACCGACAAAATCTCCATTCGCGGTAAACACCGGTCCGCCACAGGCTTCCGGGCGCAGGCGCGCATCGTGAGAGAAAACGGCCTCAAAGCCATCTCGACGGATACTTTTGCCGCCCTCAAAAAACTCGGCAACGTGGCCACTGAAATTGGGGCGAACGCCAAGCACCAGCTCCACGGAAATCGGTTGGGTGTTGCGCAATGCGGTCAAAATAATTTTGTCACCAGGGGCATAGCGACGCAGAGTTTCAATCAACTGCTGGGCGGACTTCACGGATTCTCCATCGACCGTCAACAAAAAATCACCGTCCAGGAATTGCCCCGATGCGGGAGTATCTGGAAATACCCGCTCCAAACGCACCCGATTTCCCACTGTATTAGGCGCAACGCCCAAATAGCCAGCACTCTGGCGCTTGGCAATAGCAAACTCACCGGTGCTTACAACGCTGACCAAACCGTTATTTTCGGGATGAGGAGAAATCAGCAATTGCCCTCGTTCCGTAGATACACGGCCATTACTGGGCAGACGAATACCACCCCTCAGGTGCATCGGCAATTTCAGTAGTACCAGGTCGAGATTGGAGTCACGATCAACCACCGTCGCACTGTAGCGCTCACCGTTGCGCTCAAACGTAACATTCTCACCAACTCTGGAGCTTTTGCTGATCAGTAAATTGCCTGGGTGCAGGACAGTCGCCAGGGTGTTTACTATTTCACCATGTCGCACGCTGCTCAGAGACAGAGTGGAAGATTGCATGCGCTTTTCCTGAACGGAAAATACCTGCTGCAAATTTATCAGCTGTGGTTGCGGTGCTACTTTATTAACGCCAAGCGGCTGCTGGATGACCGCAATGCCCTGATTCCAACCGTCGTCAGGCTGAGTATTTTCTGGCAGCTGCAACGACAGGTTTACTGTATGACCACCCCGTTTCACCTGCACCGCTACTTCAGACTGTTTACGGGTATAAGCGCGCTGCAGTAACAATTTTACTTCCCGCGGGTATTTTGCCTCTTCCCTACCAATGGCCAATAGGCGATCACCGGTGCGTAAGCCGGAGTCATCAGCGAGTCCGCCGAGGTCCACCGAAACCACCGTGGCGGTTTGCTCAGCACCACCCAACCAGCGGCGGTGTCTGGTGGATTCTTCCGGCTCGGCAATATCAAAGCCAAACTCCGGCAACAGATCCACATCGTGGTCGTGAAACTCTTCCTTTCTCAAAAGATGGGGCCAGTAGCGGCGGAACTGATCCACGGGAATTTCGTGATTGCGATCCAGCGAACGGCCAATATTGCTGTGAATCCCAATCACACGACCCGCCATATCGTATAAAGGGCCACCAGAGTCCCCAGGCTCCATCAAACAGGTAGATTGAATAAAACCGTCGTCGGTGGCGGTATCAACAATATGGCCAAAACGAACAACGACGCCTCGTTGTTCACTGCGTAACCCCGGATAACCGAGGCTAATACAGGGCTCATTTACTTCCAAAGTAGACGACCAACCCATTTCTGCCACCGGCAGATTGTTTGGCTGATCAATTTTTATCAGCCCCATATCCACATGGGGCTCTGACCCCAACCCAGTTGCTTTAAAAGTGCGGCCATCGGGCAAAAAAACATCGTAAGCCACACCCGGTTGTACCGCGTGGCCGGCACTCAACAAATAGCCCTCTGGGCTGACAATAACCGCACTGAAGGTTCCGGCACCGTTACCTCGACGTACTTCCACAGTGGCCGGTATCACTTTTTGAACAACTTGATTTAACCGAGTTTGTAGTTGCGCTGGGTTTAAAGGCTGCTCCGTTGCCGTGGCCATCAAGGCCAGCAACAATGCCCAAGTGACAAAAAAACTGCGCTGAACCAAACTCATAATCAACCACCTTTATTCTCGATGGATAGCTTCGATGGATAACAGGCGCCCCCACACCTTCCAAACCTTCATTTAAGTAACGCTCCCCTACACAATTTGTAAAACTGCATCCGTTTGTAAACCCTGCCACCTATAAAAAATCGACTCTGCGGTTGCACTGAAACAGCGGCTGTGGTTTTATCGACTGAACAACCCAAACAACTGGACATTCAGTGAACTACCGAACCCTAAAACATTCGGCGATGCGCCCGACCTGCAAGCAGAAAATTGCTGTGGTCTGGGGGGAGGTTCCTGTTCGGTAGAAAACATTTTTGACAGATAGTTCCGTTTTCAAAACCCCGCGAACCACAACATCAAACCGGTTCGCGGGGTTTTTGTTTTTTGCGTTACCGGTTTTTACCACCACGACAAAGAGGAGAAAGACCATGGATGCTGCAATGGACATAGCAGCAAATGCCGCTCATCAAAAAAGCTGGCAACGCAATTTGGTGCTGCTGAACAGCATCGCCTTTACCCGTATGTTTATGCTGGTGCTGCCGATTTTCGTGCCGCTGATGGCCCACTACGGTTTGAACATGCACCAGACCATGTTGCTGCAATCGGTGTTTGCCGGCACGGTATTGTTGTGCGAGCTGCCCTCTGGCTACCTGTCAGATATTTGGGGTCGTCGACAGGTGCTGATTATCGCCAACCTGTTTGGCGGCCTCGGATTCAGTGTCTTATTGTTCGCCGACAGCTTTGCCAGCGTGGCACTGTTTGAAGTGTTGATTGGCGTGGCATTTTCACTGAGCAGTGGCACCGATACCAGCATGGTGTATGAGTCGGAACAGGCCCTAAAGCGCCCGGATAGCGGCAAAGCCATTGCCCACCAACTCAGCTGGATGGGCTTTGGCGAGGCCGTAGCTGCCGGTTTAACCACCCTGTTAATGTTAAAAGGCTACCGCTGGGTGTTGCTGGTGCAAATGGTCGTGGGCTGGCTGCCACTGTTACTCAGCCTGGCTTTGCGGGAGCCTCCTCGTACCCGCAGTAGCTTGAGCCACCGTGAAAATGGCAAAGCCATATGGAAAGCATTCACTGCCCAGCGCAGCATCCCCATTTTGGCGGCGCTGTTTTTGTTGGTAATGAGCTTTATCTGGTTAGTGGCCTGGTTAAACCAACCCTTGTGGCTGGGGGTTAACCTGGATCCATTCTGGTTTGGCTTGTTGTGGGGTGGAGAATGCCTGGTGGTTGGGCTGGTGGCGCGCTATGCCCAGGGAACCCATCGCTATTTGTTAGCAAGCCGACGCTGGTGGCTACTGGCCATCGCCGTGCTCGCCTCTTGGGCATTTATTGCCCATAGCGCCACCTTGGCAGGGTTGCTGGTAGGCGCGTATTTGGCCGCCACCTTACACGGCGCCGCCATCCCGTGGATACGGGAAGGCATTAACCGGTTAGTGGACAGCACTTACCGGGCCACTATTAACTCGGTGTTGAGCACATTGTTCAGGGGGTTTAATTTGTTGCTTGGGCCCTGGCTGGGAAGCCTGGTGGACACTCATGGGGCCAGCGGCGCAGGCGCCTGGTTATTACTGATAGCAGCGCCACTGGCTGTACTGTTATGTTGGTGGGGCTGGCAACAAAGGGAATCGTCAAGGGATCTCTGAAGACACAGCCACGGAAGGCTGTTCTGCCATCAGCCAGAGTCGCTGTAGTTAGAACTGCACTATGCATGCCATTTACCCAATTTATCCATCAAACAGATGGGTACTCCTGCCCATCGATGAGTTTTACAAAGTGTTTACCCTGAACTATTTTTTGCATAACGCCGTCGATTGGATAATGACCAAACTCATTAATGGATCTGAACTGCCACCGTAAAACCTGATTGGGCTAATAGAATAGCATCCGTCATAGACAGCAACGAATAGGAATCACTACCACTACAACCAGCATCGTGCTCACGACTTATAAAATGGGAAAACGCCGGGAGCCAAAGTTCCAAACCCTTCGAACCTGAAAAAGTTTGGGTGACAAAGTCACTAACGAAGGTCTTCTAAACTACTAGTTTCATTTTGACTTAGTAATTCGCCAAAGACACTTACACCTGCTACTTTCTCTATTACGCTTTCTTTGATTCCCCAAGGGGGACTCCTTTTATACCAGCATATCCACTCCAGTAACTGGCGAACCCACTCACAAGCATCACAAAAATTAGAGTCCACTCAAAGCCTTCAGTCAGCAACATAAAACCTACAAGCAAAGTACACAGTGCGGAGCAACAACATATAAATAATGCACCGACTCTATATGAAAAACTTAATTTATTATTCATCATTTCGTTCACTTATTCCGAAAGCCAAGCCGCCATTTTCTGGCTAAATCTATTTATACCGACTCTAATCCCTGAGCCAATAAGATTCCCACCTTCGTAAGCAAGGCCAATTCTGGCAGCATTCGCAACCGTCGTAACACCAACCAATCTTGCCGTTTGTATTCTTGTTCGCAAATGCCTTGCTGGCTGAAACCGTATCTTGGCCCACTGACCAATAGTCATTCCACCGGTCTTCTTCGCCATTGAACCTGCAACAAATAATCCCGCTGCTGTTTTATCAAGTTCGAGAGGGCCGAATGCAATACTGGTTCTCTTATAATTCAGAATTATATCCTCACCAGCACTATTATTTGAACGGCCACCAGTGATCTGTACCATCCCTTCCCAAAATCCATTGGAAAAATCTTCAGATACTCCATTCACAACTGCGTTATACCCAAACTTTGCTTCCCCCCAAAAACCAGTAGCAGTATTTTTAGTCCAATTCCACGCATCTTGATACCACGCATTCTCTTGTGTAGCAGATTTCCTACCATCGCTATCTCCACGATAATCGCCAACAGAATATACGCCTGATGAGCTAAATAAATCATCCCTAAAATCATAAGGTTCAAATACATCACCTTCATAACCTACATCATCTGGTGACCTACCCGTCGGATCAATATAGCTCAGTGGATTGTTGTTAGCATAAGCATAACGATTAAAGCCTTTCACATTACCATATGCCAAATGAAGTGGCGCACTGACAGGATCATTCGATAAAAAGCGTCCCATCACGGGATCATAATAACGGGCCTGCATATAGTTCAAGCCGGTCGCTTTATCACGAATATGACCAGTAAATCCCTCAAGATCATCATTGGCCGCATTACCTACTAACTGCTCGCCATAAGGGGTATAGCGCTCGCGCCAGGTAACATTTCCTAGGGCATCAGTACCGCTATTGGCACTCCCCAATTGGTTACTGTGCAGGTAGGTCACAATATTATTGGTAATCCGCGCCAAATAACCCCGAGGGCCAGAAATATAATCAGTAGTTTGATTATCCGACTGCTCGTATATATGCACCAATCTTTCGGAGCTATCGTATATGTTATAAACAGTTTTTCCATTCACTACAGCTTTGACACGTTTGAGGTTGCCATCGTATTGGTAACTACCACTAGCGGCACCCGAAACAGCAATGGGCTGGTCGGCATAATCATAACTAAAAGACTGATTCCCCAAAGTAATGACATTACCGCGGGCGTCATAACCGATTGAACGAACTCCTGAAGGTCCAGTATCGGCGGACTGACTCACTCGATTGAGGCTATCGTAAGATAGATTCACAGTACGTGAGCCCAGCTGTTTCTGGCGGATATTACCCAGAGCATCATACGTGTAGCTGCCTGAGCCCCAAGGGCCACTGGCGCTGGTTAAACGCCCCAGAGCATCGTATCCATAGGAACGATTATTTCCGGCGACTGCACCATCTATAACTGAGGTAATATGCCCCCTAACATCATAGGAAAAGGTTTGATCTATGGCCTTTTGTCCACCCTTGTAAGACAAAATCCGTGCTGGCTGTAGTCGAGCCGTCAACGTCTGGCTAAACAACTGTCCATTGCCATATGTCATTGTGTTTACTTGGCTGGAAGGGTGGTAAGTCACATTAGATGCCAGCGTAGCTGTGCCATTTTTGACGGTTTTTATGCGGCCTAAACCATCCGTGGTGTAATTTACCTGGCGTCCAGATGGCAGGGTTTGGCGAGTTAAGTGGCCACTGCTGTTGTACAGATAAGAAATCGGAAAACTAAGGCCATCTATTGCCAAGTTTTCCGAAGTCACCATATCCAGATCGTTATAGCTGTATGCCCAGTTAGCACCGCCACGGTTAATTGTTAAGACATTACCATTTGCATCGTAACTACGGCTGATGTCTGGCGTACCACTATGGCTAAAGTTTGTTGTAGTGAGGCGTCCAAGTAGGTCGTAGCTGGCATTCACTCGACTGTTATCCGATGGAACCGAGCAACCGCTATTGCTCTGCCCCTTTGCATAGGCTACTACCTGTCCGGCTGCATCATATTGATATTTAGTGGCACCTTCTTCGGGTACATAGTAGCGGCACAAACGTTGATTAAAGTCGTAGTAAAAATATTGACTTTTATCGTCACTGTATCCATTTTGCGTACCCCATTGCCGCAGTCGGGTTATCTGTCCCCACACATTTTTATACAGATATGTTCTTTTACCGGAACTGTGATACACCGCCCTATAATCTCGATTACCGGGGCCATCGTATCCGTAGCTGTAGTAATCCATATAGGCGCCAGATGGATCTTGTACGCGCATTCTGTGTGAACTGTGATAACTGTAATTTGTGACACCATAAGGCGTGACAGTTTCTGACGCTGACTGGATGCGGTTTAAACCATCGTAGGCAAAACTTCTTCCTGCGCTATTGGTTGGACTGGTAGATGGCAGAGAGACAAAGGTAGTTCGACCCAATCCATCGTACTGGCTATTGACATAAGAAGATCAGCCAGTTAACAAATCTTGCGTTCTTACCAAAGTAGCACGCCCCAATACATCGTAGGTTGTAGTGGAACGACTTTGACCATTGGTCACTGTCTGCACCAAGCCATTATTAAAATTGTAGCTCACAGAAGTATTGTTCCAACTACCAGGCGGGTTGAGCAGTGTTACACGTCCCATCACATCCCTGGTGTAATACGTTGCCTGATTTTTGGCGTCACGACTTTGAGTTAGCCAGCCATTGTTATCCACATATTGATAAACTGATAGGTTATCGGGGCGTTTTACACGCTGTGCGGTACCGCGCTTATAGTCCAGAAAATACGTAGTTCTGTTCAGCGCATCCTTTGCCCAATACAGCGCGCCCTTATACGAAGCGTTGCTGTGATAACTAAATGTGTATTCCAGCAAACCGTAGCGAGATTGTGAGGTTCTTCGTCCATAACTGTCGTAATTGTAGGCTGCAAGTTGTCGTCCATTCTGGGTAACAGTTTTTGGCAGGCCCAGCACCCATTTGGCTTTATTGTGCTCGTATGCCGTGACTGTTTCGCGCGGCGTAGTGGAAACATTGGAGTAGGTTTTTACGCTTACTGGCCGCCCAAAAGAGAATTGTGGCGACGCCATATCAGTGTTATAGGTATATTCCGTGGTAAACGTATCACCGTCGCGAGTTATAGTTTCTTTGGAGAGAAATTTATATCGACCATATTTATTACCATTGGCACTTCGACTAAGCCCAACTGATCTACCGTAGCGCCAGGTAGTCTGATACTCGCGTTGAATAACCTGCAAAGGGCTTGTAGATCCAGAGGCGAAATATTCCACCCGTTCAACCATACCTGCCTTCCAGCTTTGACCACTTGCTTGCCGATTAACGTAACTGACCATTCTGTTTCCAACTGGGTCAGTTATCGTTCTCTCCTTGGTGTCGGACAGTTGTGGGGAATATCCATCAAAATTACCCAGGTCTTCTTCATAATCATAAGTCCATGTGTAATCTGGAATACCACTACCATAAAGAGTCTTTCGAATAACGGCCATGTTAAGCGAATTAGTTGGAGCTACGGGGTTAGAACCATCATCATCTTCGTCAAAACCAGCTTCGCCACAATCCTGATTTAATTCATAGTCACTGGGCCTTCCACTTGCGTCTACATCTTTTCGTCCATTTGAAATAATTCGAAATTCGAACCGTCCAAAAAGACCATTAGGGTGCTTTACAAGTAGATCAGTTTCTTGAAGGCATTCCGAATGTAAATTTTCACGAATGAGCGCGGTAGTATCACCAATTGTCCAAAAACGACCATCTGGAAGAATAACTTTATTTAGTGCATAAGAAATATCAGCGTAAGAGCTAGTGTACTGGTACTGCCAAGTACGACCGTTAGTGCTTGCGCTTGACACCATACCATTTGAGTTGTAACCAACAGTGATTTCGCGCCCATCATTGCTATGTATACGAGTTAACTGCACTGGTGCGTTGAGTGTAGAAGGAGTTGTGTACTCGTAACGAACCCAATTGCCATAAACATCTTCGACCAGGGAGGCGTATAAGGCATCATCTCCTCTATAGCTACCTGCAATTTTTATCCGAGAATATTTACCACCATCCTGATCGAAATGGTATTTGGTGCCTTCAGGAGATACACCAATCATGTATCCACTTGTGCCATTACTGCAATAGAGTATCCAACCATTTTCCGTAGCATAGCGAGCATGAGAAGGAAATGGGTTGTTATCTAAAGGTGTTGCCGTTAGAACTCCTCCAGAAGTGGAGTAAGATTTACCGATCAGTGTTAAAGATTGCTCTTGCCCATTAGTATCCAAGACTCTTACAGATTGACCATCGTCCCCCCAAGGGTTTCCACAGGAACCATCCACTCCTACAATTTGCGGAACATCAAAGCGCCATGTCCCCATAGGACTATATTTATGGCTAAAGGAAGTGTTGATACGACGGCCAAACTGTACTGGAAGTCTCGAATTACCAGGCACAGAAATGTCGACCACATAGAAAGAAAGTTCACCAGTATCAATATCGACAGTATCACCAAGAATGGCACCTCCATCAGCAGAAATACTATATGTGCCATCTAAATCTGACATAAATTCTTCTGCTTTCGAATAGACGGAACACAGCGCTAACAAGGAGAGCAGAAAAGAAGACAGCAGCGGTTTGGAGAGAAGGGGCAGTTGCATAATGATTTCCCTATTCTGTAATGCGTGTTATCCCAACGTATGCACTTGGCGGAGGCGCCACTGAACGTGGAGTGCTAGTTGACGTGTTTTTTTATCCTTATAAAAAACAAGTTCAAACTCCAGTGAATGTTTTGCATAAAACTATGCAGAAAATGCAAGAACTGCTTTTTCTTTGTGCTGCAATTGAAAAAAATCCACACTCTCACAGAAAAAAAGTGCGGTAATAACGACTTTCCAGTAATTACTCTGCAACCAGTTGCCGATAAATCGGCTCCATCTCCTGCTGCCAGATTTCCGGGGTTACCATGCCAATGCGCTTGTAGCGAATCACTCCTTGCTTATCGACAAGATAAGTCTCCGGGGCCGCATAGACGCCCATATCAATAGCAAAACGCCCTTCTGCATCCGCCCACACCTGATTAAACGGATTGCCGTGCTCTTCCAGCCACTCAAGGGCGTTTTCCCGCTCATCCCGGTAATTGACACCAACCAGGTGCACACCGTTTTCAGCCAAGTGGGTCAAAAACGGATGCTCTTGAATACACACATAGCACCAGCTGCCCCAAAAATTCAGCAGCGATACTTTGCCTTCAAGTTGGCTATTATCCGCGGTGTCGGAAGGGCTGTACAACAGGGGCAGCTGGAACGCCGGCACCGCCTTGTTAATCAAGGGGGATTTAATTTCATGGATATCACGATCGGAGTTTAGCCCCCACCACAGCAGCAGGGAAAATACCGCAAACGCTAACAGTGGGAAAAAGCGTTTAAGCGCCACTGGTCACCCCCAATTCAGCGGTATCGGAGCGGCGCTTCAGGCGGCGGTAACGCTTGTCCAAAGCCGCCAATAGCGACCCCAGTGCAACCAATATGGCACCCAGCCATATCCAACGCACAAAGGGCTTCACCTGCACACTGACCGCCCAGGCCTCCCCTTCCATTGGCCGGGATAAAGTTACCATCAGATCGCGCCAGAAACCGGCATCAATTCCCGCCTCAGTCATCGGTTGCTCACGCACCGGGTAATAGCGTTTTTCGGGCAACAAGATCGCTGGTGAACCACTGCCCTTTTGGGCTGAAAAGTGGGCTCGGAAAGACTGAAAGTTTGGCCCCTGGTATTGCTCTACCCGATCAAAGCGGAATTCGTAGCCACCCAACTGAACGCTGTCACCGGGTGCCATTTTAACGTCTGAACGCTCGTTATATACCGATGTCAATGCCACACCCAGCAACGCCACAGCAATGCCGACATGGGCCACTACCATACCGTAGTAACTGCCTTTCAAACGCCTCAAGCCCTGCCAACGGGAACTATTGTGAGTGCTTTTTTTGGCCAAATCCTGCAACGTTACCGCGCACACCCAGGTACCGATGGCGATAGACACTGCCGCAATCCAGGAATAAAACGGCATGAACAGTGGCAACAGCGCACCCATCAGCAACGAGGCCGCTACCGGCCAGCGTATAGCCGCCATCAGATTCGCCACTTGATGACGCTTCCAGTTAATGATGGCTCCCAGTGGAATCAACACCACCAATACCGCAAATACCGGGTTAAACAGCAGGTTAAACCAAGGGGCACCAATGGAAAGGCGGCGGCCTTCCATCCACTCGTAATAGAGCGGGTAAAGGGTTCCAACAAACACAATGCCCAAGCACAGCATCAGCAAAATGTTGTTGAGCAGCAAAAAGGTTTCCCGGGATAGCGGCTCAAACCGTGATACGCTGCGCACCACCCCACTGCGAAGGGCAAACAGCAACAGAGAACCGCCAATCACCACCCCCAGAATACCGAGGATAAACACACCTCGAGCGCTGTCCACTGCAAAAGCGTGTACCGAGTTGATAATGCCGGAGCGCACCAGGAAGGTACCCAGAAGACTCAGAGAAAACGCCAAAATAGCCAACAGTAAAGTCCAGGTACGGAACATGCCCCGCTTCTCGGCTACCGCCAGGCTGTGTACCAAGCCCGTACCCACCAGCCAGGGCATAAAAGAGGCGTTTTCCACCGGATCCCAAAACCACCAGCCGCCCCAGCCCAATTCGTAGTAAGCCCACCAGCTACCCAGAGCGATACCCATAGTCAGGAATGCCCAGGCGGTATTGGTCCAGGGCCGCACCCATCGGGTCCAGGCGGTGTCCAGGCGCCCGCCAATCAAGGCCGCCATGGCAAACGAAAAGGCCACCGAAAAGCCCACATAACCCATGTAGAGCACTGGCGGGTGAACGATCATGCCAAAGTCCTGCAACAGTGGGTTGAGGTCTCGGCCTTCGGACGGGAACGCGGGCAAAATGCGTTCGAACGGGTTGGAGGCAATTAATAAATACAACAGGAAGCAGGCGCTAATGCCCCCCATGACCGCCAATACCCGGGCAGAAAGCGCCTGTGGCAAGTTTCGACTCAGCAGTGCAACGGCCAATGTCCAGCCCACTTGGATAAATTCCCAGAGCAGGAACGAGCCTTCGTGGGCTCCCCATACGGCGGTAACCTTATAGTGATCCGGCAATTGGGTATTGGAGTTGGCAGCAACGTAGGCGACGGAAAAATCGCTGTCGAGAAACGACTGCACCAAGCAGTAAAGGGCCAGCCCCACCAACACAAACTGGCCCACCGACAGAGAACGCGCCATGGCCATCCAGCGCTGATTGCCAATTGCTGCCCCCCACATGGGGAAAATCGTCTGCAGCACCGCCAGGCACAGCGCCAAAATCAACGCAAACTGGCCGAGTTCGGGGATCATGGAGAGTCCTGCAACCATTATTTATTCCCCATCCGGGCCATTGCTGGCTTCGCCGGCTTCTTGCTGTTGCTGCCAGCGGTGGCCTTCTTCCATGGCTTGTTGAATTTCCGGCGGCGTGTAGTTTTCATCGTGCTTGGCCAGCACCTCATCCGCCTGAAGTACGCCATTGGCATCAATGACTCCCAATGCCAAAGCCGCTTCCCCTTCGGCAAACAAATCCGGGCGAATGCCGGTGTAGTGCACTTCCAGTTGATGAGGGCCATCGGTCACCTCAAAACTTACAAACAGAGAATCCTTGGACTCTTTGAGGCTGCCTTTAACCACCATACCGCCAGCACGAATACGAGCGCCATCCGGAACTTCACCAGCAGCAATCTGTGTGGGTGTGTAAAACAGGTTCATATTGGTGCCCAGGGCAGTAACCCCAAGGCCAACCACAATGGAGGCGGCTATTACGATAAACAGCACCAAAAACAGGCGTTGACGACGTACCGGGTGCATTATGTTTTCTCCGCTTGCTGTTTGGCGGCATCACGGCGCATCTGCCGCCGCAGATCCTTGCGCAATTTTTTGGCGCGCTGAATTGGGGCCATCACCGTAGCCAGTAAAATGACCAGAGCAATGCCGTAGGCCGACCACACATAGGGGCCATGGCGCCCCATGGCTAAAAATTCACTAAAGCTCTCAAAGTAAAACACGCTGTCACGACTCCCGAGCAGATTCAGTCACCAAGGCTTTTACCCATTGGGTACGGCGTTCGCGGTAGATAACTTCGTTGCGCATGCGCAAGAACAGCACCACGGCAAAAAAACCGTAAAAGCCCACGATCATCACCCAGAAAGGCCAGGCCATGGAAGGATCGATGGAAGACCGTTCAGTCAATTTAAAGGTGGCGGGTTGATGCAGGGTATTCCACCAGTCCGCCGCCTTGTAGATGATGGGGATATTCACCGTTCCCACCAGCGCCAACACCGCGCTGGCTTTGCTGCCCGCCTCTTTGTCCGCATAGGCTTCCTGCAGTGCAACCACACCCAGATAGAGAAAAAACAGAATCAACATGGAGGTGAGTTTGGCGTCCCATTCCCAGTAGGTGCCCCAGGTGGGTTTGCCCCAAATGGCCCCGGTAATCAGTGCCACCGCGGTCAGCGCGGCACCGATGGGCGCGCTGCATTTCATGGCAACAAACGCCAGTTTCATACGCCATATCAGGCCCACTGCACCGGCGATGGCCATCAAGTAAAAGCCCGCCAGAGACAACATGGCGGAAGGCACATGAATGTAGAAAATGCGCATACTGTTGCCTTGTTTGGCATCGGGAGGCGCAATCGCCAGCCCCCACACCAAGCCGGTCAGCATGACTATAACTGTCAGCGGCACCAGCCACTTCAGCCACACACTGCTGCGTTCGTAAAACCACCTGGGCGACCCCAAACGGTGAAACCAAGTCCAATTAGCCATCAACAACTCACCAACTTATCAACTGTAGTATGCCGGGTGTGGTTTTAAAACCGTGGGCAGCAGGGATGCTGCCCTCGAGCTTACAAGAACGTATGCACAGCGTGTTTCAAAACCACAACTGGCATAGCTTCCCCACCTACTACCCATGCATACTAATCTTTAACGCCCCGGAACACGCAAAGGGCGCCAGCAATAGCGACAGCGCCAACAGTGCGCCAACTACCAACAGCGGGCCATCCGGCGAAAACCCATCTACCGCCCGCTGTACCGATCCAGCGCCAAACACCAGTACCGGCATATACAGCGGGGTTACCACCAAAGACAACAGCAATCCGCCACGACGTAAAGCCACGGTCAGGGCTGCGCCGATTGCACCAATTAAGCTGAGCGCAGCGGTACCCAACAGCAAGCTGAGCAACATCGGCTTATAGCCCGTTTCCGGCAAAGACAGCATTATCCCCAGCAAGGGTGAAAGCAGCGTCAAGGGCAGCCCGGTTACCAACCAGTGAGCCACCACTTTAGCGAGCACAATCAACCACAAAGGCTGGGCACTGATCACCATTTGTTCCAGACTGCCATCGCGATAATCGCTCTGAAACAGACCATCTACAGACAGCAAGGTTGCCAGTAACGCCATCACCCAGATAATGCCCGGCGCAATGCTCGACAATTGTTGCGGTGACGGAGAAATAGCCAGGGGAATCAGTGTTAACACAATCAGGAAAAACACCAGTGGATTGGCCAGTTCGCCGCGGCGACGCATGGCCAGCAGCAGATCGCGACGCAACACAGTCCCAAATGCCCCGTTCATGACTGTGACCCCATGCGCAAGGATTTTACGCCATCAATAGCCAGCGGCTGGTGAGTGGTTAACACCACCGCCCCACCCTTTTTTACATGGTGCTGCAATTGCTGTTCGAGAGCGGCCACCCCGGTTCGATCAATAGCGGTAAACGGCTCATCCAACACCCAAAGCGCGGCTTGACTGATATACAAACGCGCCAGGGCCACCCGGCGCTGCTGGCCGGCGGACAAACTGTGGCAGGGAACGTCCTCATATCCTTGCAGGCCGACACGGGCGAGGGTATCTGTTAAAGACTCTAAGGGTTTGCTGCCCCCTTGCAGGCGATCCAGCCAACGCAGGTTCTCCTCTGGGGTGAGCGTGCTTTTAATGCCAGTTTGATGGCCGATATATAACAGCTCACTGGCGTATTCATAAGCGCACTTTTGCACCGGCGTTCCACGCCAGCGACACTCTCCGGAATGGGCTGACAACGAACCGATTAGCACTTTCAGAAGCGTTGTTTTACCGCTGCCATTATCGCCGCTGACCTGCAAAATATCCCCTGCCTCTACTGTGGTACTCAGGTCGGAAAAAAGCAGGCGGTCATCGCGCTCAAAGGAGAGCCCACACAGCTGTAACAGAGGGGATGAAGTCAAAGAAGCGCACCGGTTTTTAAGCTGGGCGCATTATACAGATAAACCGTAAAATTGACCCGCCTCGCACATGAAGCACGTCAAGTTTATGGACAATAATTAGTCGCCTGGATTAATCGTCCATATCGAAGTCGTAATCACTGAGCTGGCGCTTTAATCGCTGCTCTTCAAGGCGGTCTTCCAAACGTCGTCGGACATCAGGGCATGTCGCCGACTCAGTGGTGGATTCAGGCTCAGAATCGTTGTTTTCCATATCCATATCGTCGAAGTCAGTATCATCAAGTTCTTCAGTGCCCATTAAGGTACAACCCTCCACAGACAGTAAACAGACAAAACCAGCGTCTCAATAGCGTTATGAGTGGTTACACTCAAAGCCCATGATGCGAAAATTAGTACGCTTTGACGGTAATTTCAAGCCACTTTTTCAGGTTATAGCGCAGATGACTCCAGTGGGCCCTGTGGCTGCCAATCCGGAAATACCCGAGACAGGTGCACCAGGTCGTCCGGGCGATCAATATCCGCCAGTGCAGGCAGCTCCCGATACCGCCATTGAAGCGCCTGCAGGCGCTCCCGGGTCAACGCCAGCACCTGCTCAGTGCCCCAGGGCATATTGCAAAAAAGCTTAGCGTCTACACGGCGCAGGCCAATCAGCACATAACCGCCATCATTCGCTGGCCCGAGCACACAATCGTTGCCCTGCTCCAAAGCTTCGCAGGCACTGGCCAGGTAATTCCGATCGAAGAAGGGGCAATCGCTGCCAATAATCAGCACGCCTTTGACTGAGGCCAGCGCCTTTTCAGCCGTGCGCTGCATACGCTCACCCAAATCAGCACCCTGCTGATATTCAATATTGGATGAAGTCACTATAGATTGGAAAAAATTGTCATCACTGCCAGCGATAGAAAATCGGTGAGGCGCTACCGCTGCGTTGTGCACACGCTGAAAGCAATGTTCCACCAAACGGCAATGCAGTTGCAGGCAGCCCTGCTCCCCCAGTACTGGCTGCAAGCGGGTTTTTACCTTACCCGTTTGCGGCGCCTTGGCGTATTGAATAATGCGGTAGTTGGGGTACAGGTAAGTGGTTGTCATTTTGAAGCTTGTAGAGGCTAGTAATACTGTTTTACCAATTCACCGGGGTCTGCACCGCGAAAAAAGCGCCAGCGCAATCGCCACATCAGCCACACCGTGCGCCAAACACCATCACGCTCCCAGCGCCGGCTGGAGGTCAATACCGGTGGCTCCACCAAACGGGCGCGCTTTTGCTGGCGCAACCGGGTTGTCAATTCGACATCTTCCATCAATGGAATATCCCGATAGCCTCCCAGTTGATCAAACAAGGTGCGCTGCACATAGATGCACTGATCCCCGGTGGCCACGGAGGTAAGTCGGGAACGCAAATTGATAAAGAAAGTCACCATTTTCAGCAGCGCCTCGGAGCCACTGAGGCGCACTTTAAAAAAGCCCCACAGGGGCTGATGCTTTTGAATGCTTTGCCAACATTCCAGAAAATCATCTGGCAACTGGGTATCTGCGTGGAGGAACAACAGGTAGTCACCGGAGGCAATCATGGCCCCGGCATTCATTTGCCGAGCTCGCCCAGGATCGCAAAGCCAGACTATATCCACCAAGGGTTCGGCCAATTGAGTGGTGTTATCGCGGCTGCCACCGTCGCACAAAATAATTTCGACCCCTTCCTGACGAAGGGGCTGCAGCGGCTTTAGGGTGTCTTCAATTAACTGCGCTTCGTTGAGCGCAGGAATAATAATCGACAGCTTTTGGTGCATTATTGTCAGCGGTGCTTTTTGTTATTGGTAATGGCTGCTATTGGAAATCAAAGTGGTGGCTATTGTCTACTCTTCCAGTGCGCCCCCGCAACTGCTGCCCTGCCCGGCGGTACAACCGTAGCAATGCTCGCCAATCACAATGGGGTTGCCATTAAAATCACTTTGCAACAATTGGCTCAGGTGGCGCTGGCGGTCACTGGCAATCAGGGAGCTGACTTCCTGCAAGGGCAGCTCCAACATCTGGTTAAAATCGCAGTCATACAGGTTGCCCTGCCAGTCCACACTGATCAAAGAATGGCACATGACTGTTTCCAAATTGTTATCGCTGTAGCTCTGTTTAAGCAAATCCATGTAGTCGTTAAACAAACCCTTGGCCAACAGCATGCCGCCAAAACGGCTGATGGGCATATTGGTGATGGTAAACAGGCTGTGAAACTCGATGCCAAACTGCTCTCTCAGCTGCTGCTTGTAATCGTTTTCCAGCTGCATTTGCGGCGGCGGCAAAAAGGCGCCATTGGGGTTATAAACCAGATTCAGGGGCAAATCGTCACGGATACCGTAACCCAGCTTGTTGAGTTTTTGCAGCGCATCAATACTGTCACCAAAAACCCCCTTGCCACGCTGCTTATTGACGTTCTGCTCTGAGTAACAGGGTAGCGACGCCACTATGGTCACTTTGTGATCCGCGAGAAATTCAGCCAAATCTTCATAACCGGGCTCTTGCAAAATGGTCAGGTTGCAGCGATCAATCACCTCCACCCCCAACTCGGTTGCCTGCTCGACCAGATAGCGAAAGTGAGGGTTCATTTCCGGGGCGCCACCCGTTAAGTCGAGGGTCTGCAGGCGATGATGTTTCAATACTTGCAACACCAGTTCCACGTTTTCACGACTCATCAATTCAGTACGCTTGGGGCCGGCATTCACGTGGCAATGGGTGCAGCTGAGATTGCACAAATACCCCAGATTCACCTGTAAAGTGGTCAGTGCTCCGCGACGCAGCGGAGGAAAATCTGTATCCAGCAACAGTGGGCGGGTATCAAGCATTCGGTGCAGCTCCTGAGAAACGTTGAGTCTGGTGGTTTTATGTCCGGTTGTTGGTCAGACAGCGCCAATGAGTGGAAGTTTTCTGCCACAATCACTCTCTTTGGAGCCGACAGGATACTGAGATGGCCAATCAATTTCATTCTATCGTAGTGCTCACCGGCGCGGGTATCTCTGCTGAGTCCGGTATCCGTACATTTCGTGCCATCGATGGTTTGTGGGAAGAGCACAGAATTGAGGACGTCGCCTCACCAGAAGGGTTTCAACGCAATCCAGAATTTGTACACCGCTTCTACAGCGAGCGCCGTCAGCAATTACTCGGCGATGACATAAAACCCAATTTGGCACACCAGGCCCTGGCCCACTTTGAACAAGCCTGGCAAGGCAATTTTCTGCTAGTTACCCAAAATATCGACGATTTGCACGAGCGCAGTGGCAGCCAAAACCTGATTCATATGCACGGAGAGTTGCTGAAAATGCGTTGTTCAAACAGCGGGCAGCTCTACCCATGGCGCGAGGCAAGCACCGTGGACAGCTTGTGCGAGTGTTGTTCACCCGCGGCAAAGCTAAGGCCTCACGTGGTTTGGTTTGGTGAAATGCCCCTGGAAATGGAGCGCATTTATCAGGCCCTGGAACAGTGCGATCTGTTTGTTTCCATTGGCACATCCGGCAATGTCTATCCCGCCGCCGGATTTTTTCAAGTTGCTCACCAGGCAGGTGCCCATACCGTAGAGCTGAATCTGGAGCCCAGCGCATCGGCTTCAAAGTTCGCCGAACAGGAATACGGGCCGGCCACTGAGCTAGTACCGGAATTTTTCAACCAGTTGCTTGGGAATGCAACTGATCTCAAACCAAAAGACAATGATTGACACACATCATATGGCCAAGCTCTTGCAAGCACTAAGGTGGCTCTATCACAGATTTGCACTGGCCTCAGATGGAATACTCACCCACAAATTGGGAAATCGCCGACATTCCCATCCGCTACCCGCTGGAGAAGCAAGAGCCTATCAACACCTGTCCGGAAAGGTCTTGTTTGCCTATTGGCCCTGCTGAATCGAACAATCACAATGGCCGTACCGGGCTCTCCCTGACCGTTGATGGGGAAGACTGGCAGCAGCAGTTACAGCTGTTACCCATGGAGCTGGCACTTTACAGCAAAGACCTGAGCCAACGACCCGTGGATCAAGTGTGGCTAAAGGGGGGCGAGTTACATCGGCTGTCACCGGCCGACCTGACTTTGTTGTGTTACCAGATAAGCAGTGCTCTGAAGCATCAAAGCAGTAATATCGTCTACGGTTTTGAAATTGATCATCGGCAAATCACCGCAGACAGACTGGCACTGCTGCAAGGGTTGCATTTTAATCGCCTGCGTATCCACTTTGGTAACACCCCGGAGCTGTGCAACGGTGGCTGGATGCGCCGGGTAGATACCACTCTGTCACTTTTGGATAACGCCGGCTTTGACCAAGTGGAGTGCCAGGTAAAGCTGACAGAATTTACTGATATTGAAGCACTGAACCGCTTGCTGCTGAGCCTACAGCTCTATAACCCGCAACAGATCGAACTGATAGGTTCGGTACGAGAGAAATCGGGAAAAATTAGCCCCCAAACCACCAAAGCCTACCTGAATATTCTGAAACGTGCCCAGCAAAGGGGCTACCAGGTATTGGGCAACCAGATATTGATACCCGCTGGCAGCAAGCTCAAACAGCTGTACGACAAACACCAATTGCACTTTACCCCCTGGGGCTACTGCGCCACAGATTTGACGGCATGGTTTGGCCTTGGCCTTTCTGCCACTGGCCACACCGGGGCATTCTATTACCGCAATTGCAGTAACCTCCGTTGCTATCGAGACAAATTGTCCAGCGGCTACCTCCCCTACCAATGGCGTCATTTAATCGGCGAACAGCAAACGGTAGATCAAGCATTGGTCCAATCGTTATTGTGCTACGGGCAAGTTAATAATGATCTGTTAGAAGCTCTGCCAGCAAACAGCAAACAACAGGCAGACCGAGCTATTGCCCGCGCCTGCGAGCGTTTGTGGTTGGAATCCAACACCAACCAATGGCAGCTAACCGCCACCGGCAGAACCAACCTGCAAGCCCTTCTGCACGACCTGCAGCTAGCGCCGTAACACGGATTAGGGCGTTCTCCCAATCAGAGAGATTCAGAATGGCTGTTCTTTAAGAGCTGGAAAATCGTATAATCGGGTTTTTCCACCACTTGATAACACCACCATGGCTCAAGCAGCAACGGATAAAAAGTGCCCTCACAGCCAGGTAAGCTGTGGCGATTGCCGTATGAATGCACTCTGCTTACCTCTGGCATTGCAAAGTGAAGAAATTGATCGCCTCGACAACATTGTGCAGCGAGGCCGGCCATTTCACCGAGAAGATCACGTATACAACGCCGGTACCGAATTTAAATCGGTGTATGCGGTGCGCAGTGGCTGCATCAAGTCTTACTACATCAATGACGACGGCCAGGAACAGGTTACTGGCTTCCACCTGCCCGGTGAAATATTTGGCGTCGACGGCATTGGCCACAATCGCTATGTAAACTCCGCTATCGCGCTTGAGACTTCGGCCATTTGTGAAATCCCGTTTTCCCGCTTGGAAGAATTGAGCATGCAGATTCCATCACTGCAGCGACACTTCTTCCAATTGATGAGCCGTGAAATCACTAACGATCAACAGCTGATTACCCAGCTGAGCAAAAACAGTGCCGAGGAACGCATCGCCACTCTGGTTCTCAGCCTTTCCAGCCGCAATGCCCGCCGCAAACTGTCCAGCACCCAACTGCGTTTGCCCATGTCTCGAGCAGATATTGGCAATTACCTGGGCCTGACTGTGGAAACGGTCAGTCGGGTATTCAGCCGCTTCCAAAAGCAAGGTATTCTTGCGGTGGACAAAAAAGAAATTGAAATTTTGGATGTGGAACGGTTACAGGAAATGGCCAATACCTGATCGTTCATTGCCAATGATAACTCCATAAAAAAACGCCGATGGCATTACCATCGGCGTTTTTTTTACGCTTAGAGCGCTATCAGCAAAACAAATTAGAATTTGTAGCCGACAGAGATCATGTACACCACAGGGTCGATATCGACATCTTTGCTCAGGGTGGCGCCATTGTTGAAGGTAAAGGTAGCGTCGGCATTGATATCGGCGTACCAGATACCGGCATTAACCAGCCAGTGTTCATCAATGCTGTAATCCACACCCACCTGAGCGGCAATACCGATGGAGTCGTCAATATCCAAAGTGGCCGGTGCCACGGCGCCCTGCAAGGTGCTGGACACGTCTTCAGAGAAGAACAGCGTGTAGTTCACACCCAGGCCCACGTAAGGCTGCCAGGCACTGCTGTTGTCCATAGGGAAGTACTGAATACTCAAGGTAGGTGGCAGGTGCTCAGTGCTACCGGCGTTAATCACACCAAAGCCCAAATCACCGGTATCCGCGGTAATGTCGTGGTCAAACGGGGAAGAGGCCAGCAACTCAATGCCCCAGTGGTCACTGATCATATAGGTAGCGGTAATACCCAGCGCTTCGTCGCTTTCGACCCGTGCAGAAGAGTTGGCAATGGCTGCCCCATTCAAATCCAGGGGGCCATTTCCATTACCCGGTTGAACAGAAGCCAAACCGGCGCGAACGATAAAGTCACCGGCTTCGTGGGCAGTGGCTGCCGCGGTGCCAAATAACAGTGCACTACCCAGAACGGCATTGATGGCCAGAGAGAGGGCTTTGCGATTTTTCATGTTGGAATCTCCAATAGGTCAAAAACTGGCGCTATTAAACCTTTCCTGTTCGATGCCGTAATTGATCTGGATTAACCAACCTTTGCTATTTGATAAATAGTGACCCCCATTGGGTAGGGTCTGTTGACGCTTCATATCTACCACTGTTGGAGACTGAAAAAGCGTCCATCTAGGCGCGAGGAGAGTGGTTTGGTCATTCCAAATGAGCGACGAGCAACAACGAGGGACGCCTTTTCAGGCCCAACCCCTTTCGTTAGAAAATACGGGGCTGAAGCTATTTTTGCGCTCCACTGTGTTGTAAATCGCTTATGTAGAATGACTACACCACACGCTTTACGCCTTGTTGAGCGCAAAAATTGCTATCAGCAGAGGTAAATATGAAGCGTCAACAGACCCTGGTGAACGCTTTTGCAGCGGCGGACTCCAAAAGGGGCACGCCTTATGCTGAAAGGAGAAGATTATGTGCCGTTTTGCGCTTTATCTTGGCGACCAGGCCATCCCGGTCAGTGCACTGGTTACTGAACCAGAGCATTCTCTAATCCATCAGAGTTACCAAAGCCGCGAACGCAGCGAGCCCCTGAACGGTGATGGTTTTGGGGTTGCCTGGTACGCAGAGAGCAATGCAGAACCGGCGCTATTTAAGGACATTTCTCCGGCGTGGAGCAATGCCAACCTACGCCATCTGGCACGCGTGACCAAAAGCCGTTGCATACTCGCTCATGTTCGTGCCGCCACTGCTGGGCTACCAGTGACTTACACCAACTGCCACCCGTTTGGGGAACAGCAGCTAAGCTTTATGCACAACGGTGAGTTGAGCTGCTTTACAGAAAAACGTCGCCAGGGTTTGGCGATGCTCTCTGACCGCGCTTACCGAGTGATTAAGGGCACCACCGATTCAGAATTTTTATTCGCCCTGTTTCTGGACCAGTATTGGGAGCTACCCAGTGACAGCACACCACTACAACGGCTGAAAACAGCACTGAGGCAAACCATACAAAAAGCCGCCGAATTGTCGGACAGGAACCGTTACGGCACCAGTACCCTCAACCTGGTGGTCGCCGACGGGCAGCGAGTTGTCGCCAGCCGCTATACCGACGGCAACCCGGAAGAAGCCAATTCACTTTATGTACAAAGTGGCGGCAGCTATTGCTGCGAAGATGGATTTTGTTCAATGACAGACACCGAAGCACAACATCGCTCGGTGATTATTACCTCAGAGGGCCTTAACGACGACCCTCAATGGCAACGGGTACCGGTGAATCATTTTGTGACTGTCGACAAGGCTTTGGAGGTCGTGTTAGAAAAGATTTAGGCTACGGGCTACGGGCTACGGGCTACGGGCTACGGGCTACGGGCTACGGGCTACGCAAAGTATAACAGCATATCTGCTCGCTGCAGCAGCCCGTTGCCCGCAGCTTTATCTACTTCTTCCTCAACGGCGTAAAACCTTCTTCCTTGGAGCTGTCATGAGCACTTCTTCGCCCCGATGAACGGCGCGGAGAAGGCGCTTTTTTCGCCACTGGCTTGCCGGTTTTTTTGGCTTGTTTTTTCTTTTTGGTGCCCGCCGCCTTACCGGATGACTTAAGTTTTTTCGGTCCTTTGTACTTGCCCTCCAAGCCGGCAATCTTGCGGCGTTCAAAGCGGGTTTTCAGGTAGCGCTCGATGGACGCCATCAAATTCCATTCCGTGGACACAATAAATGACACCGCCAAGCCCTGTTCACCGGCACGCCCAGTGCGGCCAATGCGGTGTACATAATCATCACCACTGCGGGCCATATCAAAATTAACCACCAGACCAACGCCCTGCACATCGAGGCCACGAGCCGCCACATCCGTGGCTACCAGAACATCCAACTGGCCGCGACGCATCAGCTGCATCACATGATTGCGCTCGTCCTGCATCATATCCCCATGCAAAACGCCCGCTTGAAATTCGCTGTTGTACAACCAGCCAACCAATTTTTCTGCGCCAGCAATGGTATTGGTAAATACCACGGCTTTTTGAGCGCCTTCCTGTTGTAGCAACTTCAACAACAGTTTCTGTTTGTGTTCCACATCGTCTGCCAGCACGATTTGCTGGCGGATGCTGCTGTGTTCTGCCCGAACCGCATTGACCGCAATGGTTTGCGGATTGCGAAGCACCGCATCCGCCACTTTGCGAATACCACGATGTTTTAAGGTGGCAGATAACAGCAAGGTTTGGCGTTCGGTGTTGCAAGCACTGGCAATGGTCAACACATCATCGCTAAAGCCCATATCCAGCATGCGGTCGGCTTCGTCCAGCACCAGTACTTCCAGATCGGAAAAATCCGCAGAACCCTTTTCCAAGTGTTCAAGAATACGTCCTGGCGTGGCTACAATAATTTCCGGGTTCTTGCGCAGCATCGCTTTTTGGTAACGAAATTCCACACCACCGGTAATCACGTCTGCCTTCAGGTGGGTCATTTTTTTTAGCTTGATACAGTGAGCCAATACCTGACGTGCCAATTCACGAGTAGGGGCAAGCACTAGCGCACGGGTGCCGCTTTTAGGGGCATCGGTTTCCATCAACCGTTGCATCACTGGCAATAAAAAGGCCGCGGTTTTACCACTGCCGGTCTCTGCGGTTACTAGCAAGTCTCGACCGTCCAGAGCTTGCGGAATCACTTGTGCCTGCACAGGGGTCGCTTCACTAAACCCCTCTTTGCCCAGCGCCTGTAGAAGGCGCTGGTGCAGGTGTAAGTCTTCAAACAAAGTGGCCTGAGTTGGCGCAGTTGTCTCACTGGTCACGCTTGCTGCCTCCCAGGCACTGGGGTGACTCTGCAGCTGTACCCTGCTCTGCCCACTCCTGAGGCGAATAGGTGTGCAGCGCCAAGGCGTGCACCTCCCCTGCCAGCTCTTCGGCCAACAGGGCGTAAATCGATTGGTGGCGCTGCACCTGGCGTTTTCCCACAAAGCCTTCAGCGGCAATAACCACTTTGAAGTGGGTTTCTGAGTTGACGGGTACCGAGTGCATGTGGCTTTCATTCACCACACTCAAATAAGCTGGGCTGAACTCCGCCTGGAGCTTTTGCTCAATTTGGTTTTGAATCTTCATAAAAGGAACGCAATTGTCCGGGCTGTGCCCAAAAGGGGGGATTATAGAGCTATTTAGCCTTAGCCGACATGCTGATCGATCAGTACTTGATTGCCGTCCGGGTCTGTCACCATAAAGCTGCCTGGCCCTGAACCCGCTTCGTCCACTGCATTGGTAATGTCCACTCCTTGCTCCTTTAAGGATTGCTGCAATTGGCGAACATCTGTGTATTCATCTGTGGGATGCGCATTCTGATCCCAACCAGGGTTAAACGTAAGGATGTTATTTTCGAACATACCCTGAAACAGACCGATAATATGATCACCGTTTTTCAGAATTAACCAGTTCTGTTCCGGTTCACCGCAATACACCGAAAAACCCAGCTTTTCGTAAAACTGCCTTGAAGCTTGAAGGTCTTTCACTGCCAAACTGATAGAAAATGCACCCAGATTCATAATGTGCTCCTTTTATTTTTAGTACTCTTTGTATAGCACAGCAGAGCGCTACAAATAAAAAACGGGCCTGAAAAGGCCCGCTCAGACAGTGCATTTTCTGGCGTATCACCCCACCATCGACAACATCACCCCTGCCGCTACCGCGGAACCAATCACACCGGCCACATTCGGCCCCATGGCATGCATCAACAGGAAATTGTGAGGGTTGGCTTCCAAGCCCACTTTGTTGGATACCCGCGCCGCCATGGGCACAGCGGAGACACCGGCAGAGCCAATCAGCGGGTTGATGGGGGTTTTGCCAAATTTGTTCATGGCTTTGGCCATCAGCACGCCACAGGCGGTGCCGATGCAGAAGGCCACCATACCCAGAGCCAGAATGCCCAGAGTTTCTCCGTTAAGGAATTTGTCAGCACTCATTTTTGAGCCCACACCCAGGCCCAGGAAGATGGTGACAATATTGATCAGGGCATTTTGGGTAGTATCGCTCAGGCGCGCTACCACGCCACATTCTTTCATCAGATTACCGAAACAGAACATGCCCAATAACGGCGCCGCACTGGGCAGGAACAACGCCACCAGTACCAACAGTGTCAAAGGGAAGACGATTTTTTCCGCTTTGGATACATGGCGTAGCTGTTCCATTTTGATCTGGCGTTCTTCCGGGGTGGTGAGCGCTTTCATAATGGGCGGCTGAATAATGGGCACCAGTGCCATATAGGAATAAGCCGCTACCGCAATGGCTCCCAATAAATCCGGCGACAGTTTGCTGGTAACAAAAATAGCCGTTGGCCCGTCGGCACCGCCGATAATGCCAATAGAGGCCGCATCCTGAATGCTGAAATCAAAAATACCAGCGGCGCTTAACGCCACTGCGCCAATCACCGTGGTAAAAATACCGAACTGGGCCGCTGCCCCCAAAAACAGGGTTTTGGGGTTGGCGAGCATGGGGCCAAAGTCGGTCATGGCGCCCACGCCCATAAAGATAATCAGCGGGAAAATGCCGGATTCGATACCCACGTGGTAGATGTAGTACATCAAGCCGCCGGGGCTTTCCAGATGGCCCAGAGCGTCGTACACCGGAGCCGCTTCAAAGCCTGCGCCAGGAATGTTGACCAACACAGTACCAAAGCCGATAGGCACCAACAACAGCGGTTCAAAGCCTTTTTTGATGGCCAAAAACAGTAGGCCCAGGCCCACCACAATCATCACACACTGGCCGCCGGTAAGCTGCGACAGGCCGGAGTCGGCCCACAAGTTCAGTAAGGAGTCCATGATCTGCCCCTTACCCTATGGTGGCCAGAGTGGCGCCGACGGCGACGGAGTCGCCCTCTGCCACCTTGATCTCGCCAATGGTTCCTGCCTTGGGCGCAGATACCGCGGTCTCCATTTTCATGGCTTCCAGAATAATAATGTTCTGGCCTTCCGCCACTTGCTGCCCTGGAGACACCAGCACCTTAAAGATATTGCCCGCCAATGGCGATGGCACAGGGTCGCCGCCGGCAGCTACTGGGGCACTTGGGGCGGCAGGCGCACTGCCAGCATCGGCACCACCGCCAGCACCTGCAGAAGGCGGCACAATACCGCTGACATCGCCGCCGGCGTTAACAGTCACCGTATAGTCCTTGCCTTCTACGTTAACGGTGTAGATTTCTTCGCCACTGTCGGTTGTAGGTACATCCTTACCGGTAGGCACTGGCTCAAAGGCAGACGGATCGCCACGGTTTTGCAGGAACTTGAGGCCGATTTGCGGGAACAGTGCGTAAGTGAGTACATCGTCGATGCGATTGTCGCCGCCCACCATTTCAATGCCTTTTTCGGCAGTCAGCTGCTCCACCTCGTCGGTGAGTTTATCCAGTTCCGGCTCCAGCAAATCCGCAGGGCGGCAGGTGATCGGCTCAGCACCATCCAGCACCTTGGCTTGCAACTCGCTGTTGACCGGTGCAGGCGTGGCACCGTACTCCCCTTTCAGAACTCCTTGGGTTTCTTTGGAGATGGATTTGTAGCGTTCGCCGGTCAGTACGTTAAGCACTGACTGGGTGCCAACAATTTGCGAGGTGGGGGTTACCAAAGGGATAAAGCCCAGGTCTTCCCGCACTTTGGGGATTTCTGCCAGTACTTCGTCAAACTTGTCTTCTGCGCCCTGGTCGCGCAGCTGGTTTTCCATATTGGTGAGCATGCCACCGGGCACTTGCGCCACCAGGATGCGAGAATCAACACCCTTCAGTGAGCCTTCAAACTTGGCGTATTTTTTCCGCACCTCACGGAAGTAGGCGGCAATGTCTTCCAGTGGCCCCAGCTCCAGGCCAGTATCCCGCTCGGTGCCCTGTAATATGGCCACCAGGGATTCCGTGGGGCTGTGGCCATAGGTCATAGACATGGAGGAAATAGCGGTGTCTACGTTATCAATGCCCGCTTCAATGCACTTCAGGGCGGTGGCGGTAGAAAGGCCAGTGGTGGCATGGGCGTGCAGGTGTACGCGCAGGTCGGTTTCGGTTTTCAGGCGCTTGACCAGCTCCTCGCCCGTGTAAGGCTTCAGCAGCCCGGCCATGTCTTTAATGCAAATAGAATCGGCACCCATGTCCTCAATGCGCTTGGCCATGCCCATCCAGGTATCGATGGTGTGAACCGGGCTCAAGGTATACGAAAGCGTACCCTGGGCGTGCATACCTACTTTCTTAACAGCTTTGAGGGCGGTTTCCAGATTGCGCATATCGTTCATGGCGTCGAACACCCGAAACACATCCACACCATTGACCGCGCAGCGCTCCACAAACTTTTCTACCACATCGTCGGCGTAGTGGCGGTAGCCGAGAATATTCTGGCCACGGAACAACATTTGCTGCGGGGTATTGGGCATGGCTTTTTTCAGCTCGCGAATACGCTCCCAAGGATCTTCCCCCAAGTAGCGAATGCAAGCGTCAAAGGTCGCTCCGCCCCAGGTTTCCAATGACCAAAAGCCCACTTGGTCCAGCTTTTCGGCGATGGGCAGCATATCGTCAATACGCAGCCGCGTAGCAAACAGGGATTGGTGCGAGTCGCGCAAGACCACATCGGTAATGGAAACTGGGTTGTTTGCAGAAGTCGCTTCGGACATAACGTGTTATTCCCCGGAAAGTAATTCAGTTGGTGCTTTAATGTCGATAAATTCGCTGAGACTTAATGACGTCCACGATGCTTATCCAGCGCCGCCTGGATAATTTGGACAACGCGTTTGTCCACCGCACCGGAAGGCGCCACAACGGGCTCTGGTTCCGGCACCACCTCCTCCGGTGACAAACGGTTTACCACTCGCGACATCACCGTGGTGGCCACCACCAGGATGGCAAGGAACACAAATACGGTGCCCATGCCCATCAGCATCAGGTTGGCTCCTTGCTGCAATAATGAATCAGTCATAGTGGTCTCTGTGCAGAATAGATTGTTGTTATAGTCGGGCAAAGGTTTTGAATATGCGGCAAGCTCAGAGTAAATGCAATCCCTGCAACCCGCTTCAACCTGTATTTGGAAATGGAAAAGCCCTACAATGCAGGCCTTTTTTACACACCTGAATTAGCGTACACCCTACATACAGCATGAGCATTAAACAGCAACTTTCCCAGCGCATTCAGGCAGCAATGGCCGCCTGTGACATTCCCGCCGAATGCGGAGCCAATATTACTCGCAGTACCAAACCGGAGTTTGGCGATTTCCAGGCCAACGGTGTGCTGGCAGCGGCCAAACGTTTGAAAACCAACCCTCGCGAGCTGGCTCAACAGGTGTTGGATACGCTGGATATCACCGATATTGCTGCCAAGGTAGAACTGGCCGGACCCGGTTTTATCAATGTTCATCTGAGCGATGACTTTCTCAGTGGTCAGGTCAATGCGCTATGTGGTGATCAGCGCCTGGGCATCGCTGAACAAACTGCGCAAACCGTGGTGGTGGACTACTCCGCCCCCAACCTGGCTAAAGAAATGCACGTGGGCCACTTGCGCAGCACTATTATTGGCGATGCAGTAGTACGGGCTCTGGAGTTTTTAGGCCACAACGTGATTCGCCAAAATCATATGGGTGACTGGGGCACTCAGTTCGGCATGTTAATCGCCGAGCTGGAAGAACAATTGGGTGAAGGCGAACAAGCGGAGCTGGCGTTAAAAGACTTAGAAAGTTTTTATCAGCAGTCGAAAAAACACTTTGATGACGACGAGGCATTTGCCCAAAAAGCCCGGGATTATGTAGTTAAACTCCAAGGTGGTGACGAACACTGTCTGAAACTGTGGCAGCAGTTTATCGATATCTCTGTACAGCACAGCGAGGAGATATACCGCGCTCTGAATGTCACCCTGAACCACGACCATATCAAACCCGAAAGCGCCTACAATGACGCTTTGGCAGGCGTTATTCAAACGCTGGAAGAAAAAGGCCTGGCGGTAGAGGACGATGGCGCCAAGGTGGTATTTCTGGAAGAGCTCGCAGACAAAAACGGCAACCCCAGCCCCATGATTGTGCAGAAATCCGGCGGTGGTTATCTGTACGCCACTACGGATTTGGCAGCCATGAATCACCGCTGTCACGATCTTGGTGCTAATCGCATTGTAATTTTCACCGATGACCGCCAAGCACTCCATTTTAGACAAGTGATTACAACTGCGCGTAAAGCAGGCTTTGCAAGTGAGCAACTGGATTTCAAACATTGCCCTTTTGGCACCATGATGGGAGCCGACGGTAAACCCTTTAAAACCCGTGATGGTGGCACCATCAAATTAGCAGACTTGTTGGTGGAAGCAGAAGAACGGGCAGCTAAACTGGTGGCAGAGAAGAACCCAGAAATGCCCGCCGAACTGCGCGAAGAAGTAGCCCGAAAAGTGGGCATCGGTGCTGTAAAATACGCCGACCTGAGCAAAACCCGCACCAACGACTATATCTTCAGCTGGGACAGCATGCTCAGCTTCGAGGGCAACACCGCGCCTTATTTGCAATACGCCTACGCCCGTATCAACAGCATCTTCCGCAAGGCTGAAGTTAATGCGGAAGATCTAAACGGCGATATCGTTATTCAAACCCCTCAAGAAAAAGCCCTGGCATTAAAGCTGCTGCAGTTTGGCGAGGCTCTTGAGCAAGTCGCGGTTGAAGCCTACCCACACGTACTCTGTAACTACCTGTATGAGCTGGCCAGCCAGTATATGAGCTTCTACGAACACTGCCCGGTGCTGCGCAGTGATGTGGACGACAACACCCGCAATAGCCGCTTGCTGCTGTGTAAGCAAACTGCAACCACATTGGCGAAAGGCTTAGATTTACTGGGTATTGAGGTAATGGAGCAGATGTGACCTTTGGGCACCCTGAGTTCAGCTCAGAGTGCCTGCAAGATATCACTGCAATAATTCATGTCCCTCCGGCAGCTGCCGGGATATCCACAGCGCCAGTTTGTGCTTCATGTTGCGCTCATCTTCGTGTTGTTTGGGTAACGGCTGCAGCAGTTTGTCATGCACCAACAGTCGGTAGATGTATTCTATTTTATCGTGGGCGGAGTCAGTGGCTTCAAACTTGGCGACGCCTCGCTTCTCTGCGTAAATAATGCCAACGCGAATTGCCTCTTTCACCAGTTGGTTTTCATTTTTTATTTTTTTAAGCATCGTTCGGACCTCCGGCCACATGGAGTTTTTGACGATATCGCTCTGCCATTTCTTCATCAAAACAACAAAATATCACCTCTTCCAAATGATCATTGTTCGCCAGGGCGGTGACGACTTCCCGCACCGCAATATCCACGGCCTGTTCTGCCGGAAAACGATAAACGCCACAGCTAATTGCCGGAAAGGCGATACTGCGAAACCGCTCACTGGCAGAAATATCCAATGCATTGCGATAGCAGCTGGCCAGCAGCTCAGCTTCGCTGTGGTTGCCATCTTGCCAGATCGGTCCAACGGCGTGTAGCACATAGCGCGCAGGTAGATCAAAACCGTGGGTCATCTTCACCTGGCCAGTGGGGCAACCATTAAGTTGCAGGCAGGCTTCCATTAATTGCGAGCCAGCGGCCCGGTGAATGGCACCATCCACCCCGCCACCACCGTTCAAGCTGCTGTTGGCGGCATTGACGATGGCATCTACTTGCAGCTGGGTAATATCGCCTTGGTAAACCTGGATTCTGTGCATGGCAACCTCTTACCGAGTGGGTTGCCATTGAGTATAGACTTGTTGCTCGGTGTTGGGCTAGGCGCCGTCAAATTCCCGCTGTTTACTTTCCAGCAATTCTTCCAGCTCCATCCAACGCCCTTCCCGCTCATCCATAGCCGCCTTTAAGGTGCCCTGCTGCTTCAGTAAATCAGTCATTTGATTAGCGTTATCGGCTTCGTAAAGCGCTGGGTCAGCCAAGTCTTGTTCCAGCTTATCCAGCACCTGTTGATCTTTTTCGAGCTGTTTTTCCAACTGGCTGATTTCTTTTTTAATCGGGCTAAGCGTGGCGCGAAATTCCGCTTCCAGACGTTTGCGTTCTTTGCGTTGTAGGGATGGTGCGGCAGTTTCTTGCTCAGCATTTGGCGCTTTGTCCGCACTGAGCAACAACTTGTGGTAGCTCTCCAAATCCCCATCGAAGGGAGCCACCCTGCCATTAGCCACTAAATAGAATTCATCCACTACGGTACTGAGCAGATGCCGATCGTGGGAAACCACCACAACCGCTCCAGTAAATGCCTGAATAGCAAATACCAGGGCTTCGCGCATATCCAGATCCAGGTGGTTGGTGGGCTCATCCAACAGCAGCAGGTTGGGCTGCTGCCACACCAATAGCGCCAGTGCCAGGCGCGCTTTTTCACCACCGGAAAACGGCCCTACCGGGTCGCTGACTTTATCACCGCGAAAGCCAAAACCGCCGAGAAAATCCCGCAGTTGTTGTTCCCTGACATCTGGTGCCAAGCGTTGCAGGTGCAGTAATGGAGAACCGTTAATATCCAGAGCCTCAAGCTGATGCTGGGCAAAGTAACCAACCGCCAGATTGGCGCTGCGCATCAATTCTCCGCTTTGTGGCGGCAGTGCACCGGCCAACAGTTTGATCAGAGTGGACTTACCGGCACCATTGCGTCCCAACAGGCCAATTCGGTGGCCCGGTTGCAGGTTGAAGCGAATCTTATGAAGAATGGTTTTGTCGCCGTAGCCAGCTTGCACCTGATCCAGTGATAGCAGAGAAGAACTAAGTGCTTTGGGCTCGGCAAACTCAAAATCAAAACCGCTGGCTGCCAGTAGCGGTGCCGTGGCGGTGAGTTTTTCCAGCGCTTTAATACGGCTTTGAGCCTGCCGGGCTTTGGTGGCTTTGTAGCGAAATTTATCGATGTACTTTTGCAGGTGTGCTTTTTGGCGCTGCTCTTTTTCGTAAATGGCCTGTTGTTGCGCAAGGCGCTCGCCACGCTGTCGCTCAAAGCTGGAGTAGTTGCCGCTGTAGCCAAACAGCTGCTGGTGTTCGATATGAATAATACCGTTAACCACTCGATCAAGAAATTCCCGGTCATGGGAAATCAACAGCAAAGTGCCTGGGTATTTTTGCAACCACCCTTCTAACCAGTAAATGGCATCCAGGTCCAGGTGGTTGGTAGGCTCGTCCAGTAGCAACAGCTCTGAGGGCACCAACAATGCCCTGGCAAGGTTAACCCGCATACGCCAGCCACCGGAAAAGCTGGCCACGGTACGTTTTTGATCGGCATCGGAAAACCCCAAGCCGTGTAACAGTTTGCCCGCCTTGGCTTCCATGCTGTAACCATCCGCAGCTTCAAACTGATGCATCAACTCCGCCAGCTGCTCACCTTCGGCACTGGCCATAGCTTGTTGCAGTTGACGGTAGTGAGTGTCGGCGTCAAGAGTGTGGTTGAGAACCGTCTTTTCCAGCGCTGGGGTTTCCTGAGCCACATCAGCAATGCGCCATTCTGAGGGCAAAGATACATTGCCTTGATCCACTTCCAGCTCGCCGCGCAACAGAGTAAATAATGTGGATTTGCCGCAGCCATTAGCGCCTACCAAGCCGAACTTTTGACCCGGATGAACAGTGGCAGAGCTGTCTTGCAGCAATGCGCGGCCGCCGCGTCGCAGTTCGATATTTTCTAAACGGATCATGACTTAGATGTATTGGCTTAGACGTTAACAACGTCGATGCGTTGAAACAGGGAATCGTCCACTTCCACGCGGCCCAACTGCAGGCCTTTAAAGTCAAACAACTCGGCATCTGCCAACTGAGACGGCGCAACATTTTTGATACTGGAAAAGATAGTTTCGATGCGGCCGGGGAACTGTTTGTCCCAACCGTTCAGCATTTCCTTGATCACCTGCCGTTGCAGGTTTTCCTGAGAACCGCAGAGGTTACAGGGAATAATCGGGAATTCCTTGGCGTCGGCGTAGCGGATCAAATCCGACTCTTTGCAGTAAGCCAACGGACGGATCACGATATTCTGTTTGTCGTCGGACAGCAGTTTGGGCGGCATCGCCTTAAGCTTGCCGTTGTAGAACATATTGAGGAACATGGTCTCAATAATGTCATCGCGATGGTGGCCCAGGGCAATTTTGGTAGCACCAATTTCCTGAGCGTAGCCGTACAGGGTGCCGCGCCGCAGGCGCGAACACAGCCCACAGGTGGTTTTGCCTTCGGGGATTACCGACTTCACCACGCTGTAGGTATCTTTTTCGAGAATGGTGTACGGCACACCAATGGATTCCAGGTACTCCGGCAGAATATGTTCCGGAAAGCCCGGCTGCTTCTGATCCAGATTCACCGCAACAAGCTCAAATTGCACCGGCGCGCTCTGCTGCAATCCACGCAAAATATCCAGCATGGCATAGGAGTCTTTACCACCGGACAGGCACACCATCACCTTGTCGCCGTCTTCAATCATGTTGTAGTCGGCAATGGCTTCGCCCACATGGCGACGCAGGCGTTTTTGCAATTTGTTGAATTCCAGGCGCTGCTTGCGTGTGTCGAGCGCTTGGTTATCGGTACTGAGCATGGGATTTAGCGGCTAATAAAAGGGGCGCCATTGTACCGAAACAGACAGCTACGGGCTACGCGCTTCGGGCCTCGGGCAAACTGCTCGCGACCCGAAGCACGCAGCTCGTGGCCAGGTTTACGGCGCGTTCAGCGCCAGGTCCTGGTGGTATTCAATATCCCCCTGAAAACCCAACAGATAGAGTGCCTTGCGGTCATCTACGTAATGGGCAAACAACTTCAGCAACCCGGCCTGGTTTGTGGCGAAGTCCCCGGAGTGATCGGAAAACAGGCGCGCAGCTCGCATTTTGCCTTTTTCCACTTGTAGGGCACGAGGGTGATTCAGGTATTCCCTACCCGCCTGTTTCAACATAGCGCGCACAGTGCGTCCGGTATAGGCCACTGGCTGCAGGTTCGGCGCACCTAAGGAGCCGTCGACCAAAGCGAAGTGCACCCGATGATCCCGCCACAAAGGACGCAATATACGGTGCTCAATATCGTTGAGACTGAGAGATTTACCCTGAATAGTCACTAGCGTGCTGTCTAATGACATTTCACCGATCTGATCAACGCTGGCAATGGGATAGTGGCTCAGAATCTGTTGAACCACGAGAGCGTTATAGAGGTTAATCCAGTAAGCCTTCTGCTCAGGCTTGCGATAAAGGCGAGGGTCCGCAGCTGCCAGTTGGGCAATGTATTTGTCCAAGGATTTTTTATCGGTGCGACTAACATCACCGTAACGGAAGCGGTTAATCTTTGACGGGTGATTGGCAACCACATACTTACCCAACAACTGGTTCCAACGACTGTGGTTGATGGTCGCTGTACTCTGCTCATTGGAAGCCGCCCAAAAAGGCTGTGAAAAGTTACCACTGGGCTTTGAGCTGGAATTACAGCCCACAAGGATAGCCGCAGTTAGAATCAAGGCAAAAGTTGAAAGAAACGGTTTCACGATTAGCTCCCATTTGTAGTTATTGTAGGCGAAACGCGCCAGTGCTTCCGACAACGTTGTTGCTACCTTACAATTGCCCACTGGTCATTTCTGGCAGCGTCACACCATGGCATCGTTAACTCCGTCACAGATTGAACGCATCGACCGTTCACACACTTGGCACCCCTATTCGTCGGTAGATTCGGCGAGTACTTCCCCCTGTTGGCAGGTGGTTAGCGCAGAAGGTGTGCGCCTGACCCTGGCAGATGGGCGTCAACTGATTGATGGTATGGCCTCCTGGTGGTCGGTGATGCACGGTTACAACCACCCCCACGTTAACCAGGCCGTCACCCAACAACTGGGGCGTATGGCTCACGTGATGTTTGGTGGCCTGTGCCATGAGCCAGCGGCACAATTGATCCAAACCTTGGTGGATATCACCCCTGTCCCACTGCAAAAAGTATTCTTGGCAGATTCAGGCTCGGTGAGTGTGGAAGTCGCACTCAAAATGGCGATTCAATATTGGCATTCCAAGGGCCAACCGAACAAAAACAAAATACTTTCCTTAAGAAACGGCTACCACGGGGATACCTTTGGTGCCATGTCGGTGTGCGATCCGGTAACGGGCATGCACCACTTGTTTGCAGAAAGTTTGCAGCAGAATATCTTTAGCGAAGCGCCACAGTGCGGCTTTGACAGCGACTGGGACGAAAAGTATATCCAGGACTTTGCGCAAAAGATCGAACAGCACCAACAGTCCTTGGCAGCGGTCATTCTGGAACCCATTGTTCAGGGCGCTGGCGGTATGCGTTTTTACTCTCCCCATTATCTGAAGCGGGTTCGAGAACTGTGCGATCAACACAATGTCTTGTTGATCGCCGATGAGATTGCCACCGGTTTTGGCCGTACCGGAAAATTATTTGCTTGCGAGTGGGCCAACGTTTGTCCAGATATTCTCTGCGTCGGCAAGGCCATGACTGGAGGTTATATGACACTGGCAGCAACACTGTGCACCGACAAAATAGCCCAGGGAATTTGCCAGGGAGAAGCTGGCGTTTTTATGCACGGGCCTACTTTTATGGGCAACCCGCTGGCCTGTTCAGCCGCCAATGCCAATCTGGAATTGTTATTAAACAACGATTGGCAAGCCAACATAGAGCGTTTACAGCGTGGCCTTGAAATGGGCTTATCTCCCTGCCGCGACCTTAGTTCAGTGGCAGACGTCAGAGTGTTGGGGGGTATTGGGGTTGTAGAGATGAAACAAGCAGTCACTCTGGCTGAGATACAGCCTCAATTCGTTGACGCAGGTATTTGGCTCAGACCGTTTGGCAAATTAATTTATACCATGCCCCCCTACATCATTAGTGATGCAGACTTGGGCGTGCTAACAGAAAAAATTGTAGAGGTTGTTTGCTCAATAGAATGACCGCAAAAAACCAAAAACAGGCTTTTGTATTTGCCATTGGCGCGGTACTGTTTTGGTCTACCGTTGCCACTGCCTTCAAAATTACTCTGAGCTACCTGACGCCTACACAGATGGTGTTTTACGCCAGCGTGATATCAACAATAGCGCTGCTGATAATATCCATAGTGCAAGGCAAACTGCCTCTATTGGCCGATTATCTGAAGAGGCATACGCTTTTTTATCTGGGGCTTGGCTTAATCAATCCGCTGATCTATTACCTGGTATTGTTCAAAGCTTACGAGTTGTTACCCGCCTCCCAAGCCCAGCCGCTCAACTACACCTGGGCCATTGCATTAACACTGTTATCCGGTCCGTTTCTGGGTCAGAAAATTCGCAATCGCGATTGGTTGGCCTGTGGGCTCGGTTATTTTGGTGTGGTGATTATTGCCACTCAGGGAAACCTGCTGGCACTCACATTTGAAAGCCCACTGGGTGTGGGGTTGGCGCTGTTGAGCACCTTGCTGTGGGCCAGCTATTGGATTATCAACACCCGCAATAGCAGAGATCCTGTGGTGAGTGTTTTATTGTCGTTTTTGCTGTCATTGCCCTTGTCTGCGCTTATTTGTGCATTCAGCGATGGCTTCGGCAATCTCAATTGGCAAGCCCTCATAGCGGTGAGTTACGTAGGCTTGTTTGAAATGGGAGTGACCTTTGTACTGTGGCTGATGGCGATGAAAAAAGCCGAGAACACGTCGCGCATCAGCAACCTGATTTTTATCTCGCCGTTTATTTCATTGGTTTTACTGGCAACGGTGATCGGCGAAACCATTCACCTGTCCACCGTTGCCGGTTTGCTGCTCATTGTCAGTGGGCTGTTTATTCAAAATCGCTCAGCCTAATGGCCTAATTCCCACCGCCTGTCGCAGTTTTTGTAAAAACGGTGCACTGTATGCCCGGGCTTTTTCGGCACCTTTCAACAGGACCTCTTCAATATGGCCCGGATTTTCCAACAGCTCGTTGTAGCGCTCGCGGGCGTCTTTCAACTCGTCGTTGACCAGTTCAAACAGCTGCTTTTTCGCTTCGCCCCAGGCAATACCGTTTTCAAATTCCTTGCGCATGTATTCTGTTTGTTCCTGAGTGGCAAATGCACGCCAAACCTGGAAAACCGTTGCGGTGTCTGGATCTTTGGGCTCGCCGGGCTCCAACAAGTTGGTTTTGATTTTGTTGATGTGTTTTTTAAGCTGTTTTTCAGGCAAAAATAATGGAATGGTATTACCGTAACTTTTGCTCATCTTGCGACCATCAAGGCCCTGCAGCACCGCCACATGATCATCCACCTTGGCTTCTGGCAGCACAAAGTGATCGCCGTAATGATGGTTAAAACGAGCGGCAATATCCCGAGCCATCTCCACATGCTGTATTTGATCTTTACCCACAGGTACTTCGTGAGCGTTGAACATTAGAATATCTGCCGCCATCAGCACCGGGTAGCTAAATAGCCCCATAGTAACCGCGTAGTCCGGGTCCTCTCCCGCTTCTTCGTTGGCCTGAACTGCGGCTTTGTAGGCGTGAGCCCGGTTCATCAAGCCCTTGGCCGCCTGACAGGTGAGCAGCCAGGTCAGCTCTGGAATTTCCGGAACATCCGACTGGCGATAAAACACCGCATTGTCGGTATCCAGGCCCAACGCCAACCAAGTGGCGGCGATTTCGCGGGTGGATTGCTGCACTTGCTGGGGGTCCTGGCATTTAATGAGCGCGTGAAAATCTGCCAGAAAAAAATACGGGCGTACATCGTCCCGGCGGCTGCTTTCGATAGCGGGTTTAATCGCACCGACATAATTGCCCAGGTGGGGCGTGCCGGTTGTAGTGATACCCGTAAGAACTGTCTTCATGTTTTTCAATCACACTGTTTTTGACATTGTTTTAATCGAGCCAGCAGACTGGATGTGTCCCAGCGGTTGCCGCCCATGTCTTGTACTTCGCTGTAAAATTGATCCACCAGCTCGGTCACTGGCAATTTGATACCTTTTTGCTGGGCTTCTGCCAGCACGATACCCAAATCCTTACGCATCCAATCCACAGCAAAGCCAAAGTCGTACTCACCATCAATCATGGTGCTGTGGCGATTTTCCATCTGCCAGGAGCCCGCCGCTCCCTGTGCCAACAGGGGAAATAGCTGCTTGCCATCCAAACCCGCTTGTTGGGCAAACAACACCGCTTCAGATAACCCCTGCACAACACCTGCAATGCATATCTGGTTCACCATTTTGGCCAATTGGCCGCTGCCCACCGGGCCCAACAGTTGTACTGCGCGAGCGTAGTGCTCCAGTAACGGCAAGGCGCGAGCAAACAGGGTTGGCTCGCCACCGCACATAATACTCAATACACCGTTCTCGGCCCCTGCCTGACCACCGGAAACCGGCGCATCCACAAAGCCTATCTGTTTGCGCCCAGCCTGTTCGGCAAGCTCATTGGCCAACTGTGCCGATGTGGTGGTGTGATCCACAAACAGGGTGTCCGGCGCCATGCTGTGAAAGGCCCCTTCCGGGCCAGAGGTTACTTGACGAACATCATCGTCATTGCCCACACAACAAAAAACCATCTCAGCGCTGGCTGCCGCTTCTGTAGGCGTTGGCGCATAAGTACCGCCATACTGTTCCACCCATTGTTGAGCCTTCGAAATTGTGCGGTTATACACCACCACATCGAGGCCGGCTTTTTTCAGGTGCCCCGCCATGGGATAGCCCATCACTCCCAAGCCAATAAACGCAATACGCATAAGTTACCTGCCTTTAGCCCAGCGCAATGTAGAGCAGCACTCCACCGAGAGCCAGGCGGTACCACACAAATGGCATCATCCCTACTCGCTCTATCCAGCGCAAAAACAACGCAATGCAGATATAGGCGGTAATACCAGAGAGTAAAGCGCCAATGCCAATCTCCAACCACGGGGTATTTGTTTGCCCCAGCAACTCAATGGTTTTTAAGCCACCGCTCAGCAAAATCACTGGAATGGACAAAAGGAACGAAAAACGCGCCGCTGTCACCCGATTAAAGCCCATGGCCAAAGCGGCTGTCATGGTAATTCCCGAACGGGAGGTGCCGGGAATTAACGCCAGTGCCTGGGCAGCACCGATACAGAGAACAGAGCGCCAGCTTAGCTGACTTATATCGCGATTTTCACTGGCCCGACGATCTGCCAGGCCCAACAACACCCCAAAAATAATGGTAGTGGCCGCAATGACCAATACGGAGCGCAGGTGCGCCTCAATGAAGTCCCCCAACAGTAAACCGCACAAACCCACTGGTATGGTACCTAGCACAATGTACCAACACAGGCGGCTTTCAGGGCTGTGCTGGCCACGGGTAACACTGACAAAAAATGCTGAAATTAACTCAGCCAAATCCCGACGAAAATAGATGACAACCGCTGCGAGAGAGCCAACATGCACCGCCACATCAAACGCCAGACCCTGATCTGGCCAACCGAGAATCTGGGAAGGCAGGATCAAATGCGCCGAGCTGGAGATGGGTAAAAACTCCGACAGACCCTGTACAACGGCCAACACAATCGCTTGGAAAATATCCACTGTTATCACATCCTAATTATTGCGTTCTCAAACGCTGCCGCTTTTTCCAGGAAACCGTATCCCTGAGATAGGTTAGCTGTGCCTGCTCCACTGGCACTGCTTGCCCGTTGTTGAATCCTTCACTGGCCAAAGTAAGTACGTCCACTGCCTGCGGAAACAAACCCTCGTAAACGTGTTGAGGGCTCAGGGGAAATTGCTCTGCCAGATGCCACCCCTCTCCTACACCAACCAGATTCGCGTCGGAAGCTCCCTGGCCGACCTGTTGTGGCGCAGTAAGGCAGTCGTCAATCACAGCTTCTGGCACAGAACCGGATTCAAGCTGATAAAGGCCCCAGTACACTTCTCCCATGCGAGCATCAAACGCGGTGAGCAGCTGTGTTTTTGCCGACAGCGACAGCTCACGCTGAGCGGCTAAAGCCAGTGTCTGCAAGGTGGATACACCAATAACCGGCAAATCGCAGCCAAACGCCAAGCCCTGAACCACACCAAAACCAATGCGCAGCCCAGTGAATGAACCCGGGCCAGCGGTGTAGGCAATAGCGTCCAGCTGCGCTGGCGAGATACCCGCATCAGCCAGCAACTTATCCACCATAGGTAGCAACAAACGCGTGTGTGAGCGCGGCTCTACTGAGATTTCCTGATAGCTGTGCCCTTTCCACAAAAGAGCTGCCGAGCAGGCTTGGGTAGAGGTCTCAATGGCAAGTAAGGCAGACAAAAAAATCCCCCGATAACAATTACCGGGGGATTCTAACGGTTTGGCGCTTTGAAAAGAACGCCAACGGCGGATATAACCGCTATTTACTTCTTCTTGGCTGGGCGTCCACGCTTGGCGGGCGCCTTTTTAGCTGGTGCTTTTTTGGCAGCAGTCTTCTTGGCTGGTGCCGCTTTTTTCACAGCAGCGGCTTTAGCAGGGCGACCGCGCTTAGCGGGTGCCTTTTTAGCCGGCGCTTTTTTGGCAGCTGGTGCCTTCTTGGCTGGAGCTGCTTTTTTAGTCGCAGTTGCGGCTTTGGCAGGACGACCGCGTTTGGCCGGCGCTTTTTTGGGTGCTGCAGCTTTTTTGGCTTTAGCCGCTGCCTGGCGAGCAATGCTTTTGGCGCTTTGCTCTGCCTTCTTTTCAGCCGCTTTTACACTGGCGTTGGCTTTTTTCTCTGCCGCCTTCACCTTTTTGGCGTCAGCTGCGTTGCGAGTTTTCTCCCAGCGAGCCGCAAACTTCTCAACTGCCGCTTTCAAGTCTGCCTTGCTCTTGGCTGCCAGACGTTTTTCCAGTTGCGCCACTTTTGCAGCAGACTTTTTCTCTATCTCTGCAACTGTTGCTTTTGCCTTGGCAACTTTGGCGTCAACTTTGGCTTGGTTTACTTTGTCGCGCAGGCCAGCGGCTGTCGCCGCACCGGCTTTAACATCCGCACGGGCTTTTACCAGCGCCGCTTCGCGAGCTTTAGTGGCTTTCTGTGCAACTTGAGCACGTAGGGTTTTTACTTTCGCGCGTGCCTTGGTGAGACTGGCAGTGTGCGTTTTCAGTTCCTTCTGAGCAGCGGCAAGCACCCTGTTCGCTGCCACTTCTGGTGCAACGGCTTTGGCCGGAGCTTTTTTAGCGGCGGGTTTGCGTGCAGGCTTTTTTGCTGCTGGCTTTTTGGGGGAAGTTTTTTTAGCGGCTGCTGCCATTTTTTTCTCCTCAGAACTTGTAAAAATAATACGTGTCGGCAAAGAACAACCCGACAGCAAACGGAATAAAAATTACCACCGCTCGGGCTTGACTAAAGTTTAAGGAATATTTTTTATATTTCCAGCAAAAAGGGGGCCTATATCGCAAAAAAGCACTCTTTTTTTTGCTTTTTTTAAAAAACATGCCGCTTTTTATTGAAACCGGCTCAATTAATTTTTTATGGGCCAAAATAATTTCATTTTTTTCGCTCATAAAAAAAGGCCCCATATGGGGCCTTTTTCAATTTTTTTACATTTACGACAGCACGTCGACAATCCGTTGCTGAACCTCTGGCAGTCCGCCAATGCCGTCTACTTTTCCATAGGCTGGAGCGGTTTCCGGATTTGCAGAGCGCAGCTGTTGATAAAAATCCACCAGTGGTTTGGTTTGCTCATGGTAAACAGAAAGTCGGTTGCGAACGGTTTCTTCGCGATCGTCTTCGCGCTGAACCAAAGACTCACCGGTTTCGTCATCCATGCCTTCCTGTTGTGGCGGATTGTGAACAACGTGGTAAACACGGCCAGAGGCCTCGTGCACGCGACGACCACTGAGGCGAGACACAATTTCATCATCGGCAACAGAAATCTCCACCACATGGTCAATGGGAATGCCAGATTCGGCCAGTGCTTCCGCTTGTGGAATAGTGCGAGGAAAGCCGTCGAACAGGAACCCGTTGGTGCAATCCGGTTGTGCAACACGATCTTTGACCAGCGCAATAATCAAATCATCGGATACCAACCCACCGGAAGCCATAACGTCTTTTACCTGAAGGCCAAGCTCGGTGCCGGCCTTGATCGCAGCCCGCAACATATCACCGGTGGAGATCTGTGGGATGCCATACTTTTCGGTAATGAATTTTGCCTGAGTGCCTTTGCCAGCACCTGGCGGGCCAAGCAGGATAACGCGCATAGTCTTTCCTCTTTAAAACCCTGAGTTTGTTAAAAACCTGGGCATTTTGGTGTTTGCTAAAAAGGCGCGATATTACTCCCATTGCCCCGCTATCACAACTATGGCGGGGGCTGTAGCACTGACGCTGTCAGGCACTGGATCAGTACTACCAGGGTCTGTTGACGTTTCATATCCACCACTGTTGGCGGCTGAAAAGGCGTCCATCTAGGCGCGAGGAATGCGGTTTGGTCATTCCAAATGATTGACGAGCAACAACGAGGGGCGCCTTTTAAGTCCCAACCCGCAGGGCTGAGGCTATTTTGCAGCTCCACTGCGTTGTAAATCGCTGATGTAGAATGACTACACGGCACTCTTTACGTCTTGTTGAGCGCAAAAATCGCTCTCAGCAGAGGTGGATATGAAACGTCAACAGACCCTAGGGAGTTTGCCCTTTCGCACGCTCCCACAATTGATCCATTTCATCCAGCGACAGCTGTTCTACTGAGATACCCTTTTCCGACGCTACAGACTCGATAAAATGAAAGCGTTGCTCAAATTTGCGTGTTGTGGCTCGCAGAGCGGTTTCACAATTCACCCCCAAGTGGCGTCCCAAATTGATGCAGCTGAACAACAAATCACCCAATTCTTCGGCAATGGCTTCAGTATTTGCAGACTGTTGCGCAGCCGTTAGCTCATCCGCTTCTTCTTTAATTTTGTCTACCACACCGGATGCATCTGGCCAATCAAACCCGATTCCAGAGGCGCGTTTCTGAATTTTCTGGGCACGAGTCACCGCGGGCAGCCCTACCGGTACATCATCGAGTACGCTGTGGCGACCCTTGGCGCCGCGCTCTTGTTTTTTCAGCGCCTCCCAAGACTGTTTGATGTCCGCTTCCTTAACGTCATGGTTCACATCTCTGCGGCTGGCCAATGTGCCTTCCGGGAATACATGAGGGTGGCGGAAAACCAATTTTTCCACCAGCGAAGACACCACATCGTAAAAATCAAAGCGTTGCTCTTCGCGGCCCAACTGGCTGTAAAAAACCACTTGAAATAATAGATCCCCCAGCTCTTCTTTCAGGTGTTCATAATCACCCCGCTCAATGGCGTCTGCCACTTCGTAAGCTTCTTCCAGGGTGTGGGGCACAATGCTGCGATAGTCCTGCTTTAAATCCCAAGGGCAGCCATCCACAGGGTCTCTCAATCGCGCCATTAGATAAAGCATGTCATTGAGGTCGTAGCCCGTCGCCGCCATTATTCACTCACTCTTTTAATATCGATTAAATTCGCCAGCTGACGCAGTTTCGCCATCACTTCACTCAATTGTTCCAAGCCAGTTACTTCCAAGTTCATCTCCACGGAAAACACCAAATCGCCATCATGGGTTTTGCGGTGAGCGGACAAATCCACAATCTGCGCTCCGATGCGATCGAGCACTGCAGATATATCCCGCATCAGGCCAGAGCGCTCGTAAGCCATGGCTTGAATAGTCACCGGATACACTTGCTGAGGCGCACCGCCCCACTGCACTTGAATAACCCGCTCCGGCTCATCGCTTTGCAGGCGCAGCAGATTACCGCAATCGGCACGGTGCACACTGACCCCCCGGCCCTGAGTGATATAACCACTGATGGCATCACCGGGTACTGGGTTACAGCACTGGGCCATGTGCGAAAGCAGGTTGCCAACACCGTGGATATAGACATCCGACTGCTGATAACGACTGGTACCTTGTGAGCGTTTGATGGCGATAAAGTCACTATCGTCATCGGTGTCCAGCTGCATCTGAACCGCATTGAGAAATTGCACCAGGCTGACATCACCAGCCCCAATCGCCGCGTAAATGCCCTCTTCTCCCTGTTTGTTAAAACGGGCGGCCAGAGGTTCGAAGTCGAGATCGCTAACCCCCAGCTGTTTTAGCTCACGATTGACCATGGCCCGACCAGCCTGTGTATTTTTGTCCCGATCTTGGTGGCGGAACCATTGCTGTACTTTGCCCCGGGCACTGGCGGTGTGCAGATACCCCAACGACGGCAACAACCAATCGCGACTGGGGGACTCTTTGGAGCCGGTGAGGATGGTGACCTGATCGGATGTTTTCAAGGGGCTGTTTAGCGGCAGCATGCGGCCATTCACTTTGGCACCCCGGCAACTGTGGCCAACCTGGGTATGAATTCGGTAGGCAAAATCCAGAGCGGTGGAGCCCTGAGGCAGATCGATCACATGGCCTTCGGGAGTAAACACATAAATGCGGTCGGGCTGACTTTCTGTTTGCAATAAATCCTGAACTTCCTGGCCACCTTCAATTTCTTCGTGCCACTCCAGTACCTGGCGTAACCAAGCTACTTTTTCTTCGTAACTGTCTGCAGTGGATTTCTTATCGCTGCCTTTGTAGCGCCAGTGAGCACAAACCCCTAACTCGGCTTCTTCGTGCATTTCGTGGGTGCGTATCTGCACTTCAAGCACTTTGTTGTGAGGACCAATGACTGCGGTATGCAGGGAGCGATAACCGTTTTCCTTCGGCGAGGCGATGTAATCGTCGAACTCATGGGGGACATTGCGCCATAGAGAATGGACAATCCCCAGTACGCCATAGCACTCTGCCTGGCTGTACACCAAAATACGCACAGCGCGAATATCGTACACTTGGGAAAAGCTAATTTGCTTGCGCTGCATTTTCCGCCAAATACTGTAAATATGTTTGGCGCGGCCGTTAATTTCTGCCTCAATACCCGCATCGGCCAATTCACGGTTGAGCGTATTCAGTACATCATCGATAAATTCCTGACGGTCCATGCGGCGCTCATCCAGCAGCTTGGCGATGTGCTTGTACTCTTCAGGCTTGAGGTAACGAAACGCCAGATCTTCCAATTCCCACTTCAAGTGGCCAATGCCAAGGCGATGGGATAAAGGCGCATAAACATCAAAAATTTCCCGAGCCACGCGAATGCGTTTTTCCGGTGACGCACGTTTGACCACGCGAATGGCACAGGTACGCTCGGCTATTTTGATCAGTGCCACACGAACATCGTCGATCAACGACACTAACATCTCGCGAACTTTGGCCGCCTGCTGGCCGCGTTCGAGACCAAACACCCGGTCACCGGAGTCGTTGCGCAAGGTACTGATAACCGCCATTTGCAGAACATTACCAATCAACTGGGAAACCGTACTGCCGAAGTACTTTTCCACCACCCGCAATGGCACTTTTTCTTCACGCACCGAGCGGTAAATCAGCGCCGCCATCAGACCCGCACAATCCAGGTGTAAGTCAGCGAGGATATCTGCCATTTCCAAGCCCGTGTGTAAGCTACTGGTTCCTGGCGCCAACGCTTTGCTGTCATCCTGGTGTTGCTGTTCAAGCTGCTGGATAAATTCACAAGCCCGCAACAGCTCCTGACTTTCTGCAGGCTCCAAGCGCGCCTTTTCGGCAAGCCGTTCTACCCAGTGGCCGATATCAATGTCGCCACTGTGATGTAACGGGTGATCATCGCGAATTTGAACCATCAGGTGTCATTCTCACTATCGATTTTTCGGGCCTGGCGAAACAGTTCACGGCTTTGTAGTGGCTTGTCCCCAAGGTGGGGGGCCAAAGCAGTTCGCAGCAGGCGTTTGGCAGTGTGCAATATGCTGGCATCGCTATATTCTGACCGTGCGATGGCTAGTAAATGCCCGCCATCATAAAGAGTTTTGGCCGTATGAGTGCGTGGATCGTACTCGCTGAGTAAACCAAGCTGTGGGGAGTATCCGTAACTTCTGCCGGGTTTCACCGGCTCACAGGTATCCGCCGTTGTATCCAGCACCAGTTCGTAGCCCAAAGATTGCAACAGGGTCAGCTCAAACTGGCGCAGCAACGGTTGCAGTTCACAGTCGCCCGCCAGGCTGTGCAATAACCGGCTGTATTGGTGAAAAACCGCTTGATGGGCATCCTGTTCCGGGAGTGTTCTCAGCAACAATTCATTCAGGTAAAAACCGGTATACAGTTGCTCCCCCTGTAAGTGTATGGGGTAGCCATCGGACTCGGCACCGTACAGGCTTTTTAATTCACCACGCCCACCCCAGCCAACGGAAAGCTGCACAAAAGGAAACAAGGTGCCGCGGCCTTTAGCACGCCCTCTACTGCCTTTGGCCACAGCTCGTATACGGCCGTAGTTAAAGGTAAACAGCTCAACCAACTGGCTAGTTTCCCGGTAAGGGCGAGTATGCAATACGTAGGCGGGTTCGGCTTCAACCCTCATTTGGTTCTCTCCGGGCTATCTCAAGCGCGGCTTATTCGTCGCGAAAGCCAAGACTGTGCAATGCGCGTTCATCATCAGACCAGCCACTGCGCACTTTCGCCCACAGCCGAAGCATGACTTTTTCATCAAACAGGGTTTCCATATCCTCGCGAGCCTGCTGACCAATTTTTTTGATGCGGTCGCCTTTGTCGCCGATAAGGATTTTCTTCTGGCCATCCCGTTCCACCAAAATCAACGCACTGATGTGGAGCACTGTTTTACCATTGCGGCCCTGCTCACGACGAAACTCTTCAATTTCCACCGCCACCTGATAGGGCAACTCCGCCCCCAGCTGGCGAGTAATTTTTTCGCGCACCAGCTCCGCCGCCAAAAAGCGTTCGGTGCGGTCGGTAATTTGATCTTCGGGAAAGTAATAATCGCCTTCCGGAATGTGTTTATTGATTTCAGCTTCCAGCACATCCAGGTTATGGCCATGGAGTGCAGATACTGGAACAATGGCCGCGGGCTTGAGCTGCTGTTCCAGCTGCTCAAGCCAGGGCAACATGGCTTTTTTGTCGTCCACCCGATCTACTTTGTTCAGCGCCAGAATAATCGGCGAACGCACTTGTTGTACCTGATCCACGACCGCTTGATCCGCCTCGGTCCAAGTAGTGCGATCCAATACCACAACCACCGCATCTACATCTCGCACCGCACTGCTGGCAGCGCGGTTCATATAGCGGTTGATGGCTTTATCCTGGTTGGTGTGCATGCCGGGAGTATCCACAAAAATCAGCTGCGTGTTGCCCTCGGTTTTAATGCCGAGCAGATTGTGGCGAGTGGTTTGAGGTTTGCGCGAGGTAATACTGAGTTTTTGCCCCATCAGATGATTGAGCAGTGTGGATTTACCCACATTGGGACGACCAACAATGGCCACAAAGCCACATTTTTGAGGAGTATCCAAATCAGACATAGTGTTTTCAGGGCTGTAATTTTTGCAAAGCCAGCTCGGCAGCGCGTTGCTCGGCTTTGCGACGATTGGAATCGGTAGCTGTTACGGGGTCTGACAATAAGCCAACCCGACAGCTGACGGTGAATTGTTGATTGTGCGCCTCACCGCTCACGGTTTCTACCTCGTAATCCGGCAAAGCTTTGCCGCGAGCCTGAAGAAATTCCTGCAAACGGGTTTTGGCGTCTTTGGCGCTATTTTCAAGATCGCCATTATCGAGCAACAGCTGCAAACGCGGTTGCAACCACTGCTCGATACAGGTTCTCGCGATTTCCAGGCCCGCATCCAGGTAAATGGCACCGATAATGGCTTCTACGGCATCTGCCAATATGGAGTCTCGGCGGTTACCACCGCTTTTGCGTTCGCCACCGCCCAAATTCAGGTGTTCGCCCAGCTCCAGCTGCCGGCCCACCTCTGCCAGGGACGTGCCCTTTACCAGTGAAGAGCGCACCCGGCTGAGGTCACCCTCTCTGGCAGCGGGAAAATGGCGGTACAAATACTCGCTGACTACGGTACCCAATACCGAGTCCCCCAGAAATTCCAGGCGCTCGTTATTATGGCTGCCACAGCTGCGGTGAGTCAGTGCGAGGTCGAGTAAGCGTTGATCGGCAAACGAATGGCCGAGGCGGTTAAGCAAGCGTTGACGGGCGATATCCATGGAGGGTCAAAGTGAGCCGTAGGCTACTTTTTGTTGTCGTCTCCGCTGTCGATTTTATGGCTAAAACGAACCACTACATCGAGATTACCCAGAAATTCCACGCGTTTTTCGTAATCCAGAGAAAGTACTACGCTGTTGCTTTTGCGGTCTATCTTGATTTGTTTGGTGGAAATATCGCGCACCCCGTCGACGGTAAAATAACGGCTGATCTGGCTGCGAATTTCGCTGTTGGACATGCGGGTAAGGTCATCGTCTTGCAGCTTTTTCAGGGAGCTGCCCACAAACGAGTTATCCAGATACAGTGGACCTACCCGGAATGCACAAAGCAGGAAGAACGCGACAATACCGATAATTAACAAAAGTCCAAGGCTGGACATGCCCCGTTGGTGTTTGTGTGTGAGTGCTGCATTATTCATGGTGCTGCCTCCTTCCATTTTTTGTTATTTTGCCGATATCTATTGAATAGAACGGGCCTGACTGAAGTCGGGCCAGCTAAAGAACTGGTTCCAGTGCATCCATACTGCCACTGCTTTGCCAACGATATTTTGCTCCGGCACCGCACCCCAACCACGGCTGTCATTACTGTTATCGCGGTTATCACCCACCATAAAATAATGACCTTCCGGTACCTTGGCGGCAAACGCAAAACTCACAGAGTGGTTGGGATTCGGGTATTTGATCCGTTGCACAACGTGCTCAACCCCGCCAAGATTTTCCAGCTGCACCACACATTCATACAACCCCAAGTGTGAACAGGTATCGTTATTCACCGGAATATCCCGATACTCGGATTGCGTCATTTCCTGACCATTCACAAACAATACACCACGGCGTACTTCCACCGTATCACCGGGCAAACCAATCACCCGCTTAATATAATGCTGTTTTTTGTGTGGCGGAATAAACACCATCACATCGCCGCGTTCTGGCTCGCCAATGTCCACCACTTTAGTACCGCTTACCGGCAACCGCAATCCGTAAGCGTATTTATTCACCAGGATAAAGTCGCCCACTTTCAGGGTGGGAATCATGGAGCCCGAGGGAATTTGAAACGGCTCAAACAAAAAAGAGCGCAACACCAGCACCAGGGCCACCACCGAAAACAACGAGCCCAGAAACTCTATGACATTGCCAGCAAACTCTACCTTGAGTTTGTGAAGCACCCAGCTGATGCCGGTAATAAAAAAGGCAGCAACCAAAATGATTGAAAAATCGAAATCCATTATGCGTTATCCACTATAAAAGTTTGTTAACCGTCAGTTTTCAAAACGGCCAGGAAGGCATCTTGAGGAATTTCCACATTGCCCACCTGTTTCATGCGTTTTTTACCCGCTTTCTGCTTCTCAAGCAGTTTCTTCTTCCGCGATACATCGCCACCATAGCACTTCGCGGTGACATTTTTGCGTAACGCCTTCACAGTCGTGCGGGCAATAATATGCCCCCCCAGCGCCGCCTGAATGGCCACATCAAACATCTGGCGGGGAATCAACTCTTTCATTTTCTCGGTAAGCACCCTGCCCTTGGACTGAGCCAGGTCACGGTGCACGATCAACGCCAGGGCATCTACCTTGTCGCCATTAATCAACACATCCATCTTCACCAGTGGTGCAGCCTGGAAGTGAGAAAAGCTGTAATCCAGGGAGGCAAAGCCACGGCTGACGGATTTGAGGCGGTCGAAAAAGTCCATCACCACTTCGCTCATGGGCAAGTCGTAGCTGATTTGCACCTGACCACCCACAAACTGCATATCCTTCTGCACACCACGCTTTTCCACACACAGTGAAATCACATTACCCACGTAATCCTTGGGCACCAGAATATTGGCTTCACAGATAGGCTCGCGCATTTCGTCGATTCGGCCAGGATCAGGCAATGCCGACGGACTGGATACCTGTACCACCTCGCCATCACTTTGAACCACTTCATAGACCACGGTGGGTGCAGTGGTAATCAGGTCGAGATCGTATTCCCGCTCCAGACGCTCCTGGATAATCTCCATATGGAGCATACCCAGGAAACCGCAGCGGAAGCCGAAACCCAGAGCGTCGGAGGACTCCGGCTCAAAAAACAACGAAGCGTCGTTGAGGGTGAGCTTGGCCAGTGCCTCACGAAAATCTTCAAAATCGTCAGAGCTCACCGGGAACATACCCGCATATACCTGGGGCTTCACTTTCTGGAAACCGGGTACGGCTTCCACATCCGGGCTCTGTTGGTGGGTGATGGTATCCCCCACCGGCGCGCCGTGAATGTCTTTAATTCCGGCCACTACAAAACCCACTTCGCCAGCTTTTAGCTCACCGGTTTCGTGGCGCTTGGGGGTGAACACACCGATGCTGTCCACCACATGGGCTTTGCCCAGAGTCTTGGTGATAATGCGATCTTTTTTACGCAGGGTGCCCTGTTTGACCCGCACCAACGAGACAACACCCAGATAGTTATCGAACCAGGAATCAATAATCAGTGCTTGCAAAGGAGCATCCAAATCTCCTTCCGGCGGCGGCACTTTGGTGACCAACTCTTCGAGGACGTCTTCAATGCCCAAACCAGATTTGGCACTGCAACGCACCGCATCAGTGGCGTCGATGCCGATAATGTCCTCAATCTCTTCACTTACCCGCTCTGGTTCTGCCTGGGGCAAATCCATTTTGTTGAGAACCGGAATCACTTCCAGGCCCTCAGCAATAGCGGTGTAACAATTGGCCACAGATTGCGCTTCCACACCCTGAGCCGCATCCACCACCAGCAAGGCACCTTCACAGGCGGACAAAGAACGAGACACCTCGTAGGTAAAGTCCACATGCCCCGGGGTATCAATAAAGTTGAGTTGGTAGGTTTTGCCGTCTCGGGCAGTGTAATCCAGAGTCACGCTCTGGGCCTTGATGGTAATGCCCCGCTCCCGCTCGATATCCATGGAATCCAGCACCTGAGCGGCCATTTCACGCTCGCTAAGACCACCGCACACCTGAATAAACCGGTCAGCAATGGTGGATTTGCCGTGGTCGATATGGGCAATGATGGAGAAGTTACGAATATGGCTCAGGTCTGACACGTGTTTTGGAATCCGGAGGGTAAGCAAATAAGGCGGCGATTTTAGTGGAAAGCCCCTTTTTTATCCACAAAAGGGGCTGTTTGTGCTTACTCCACGGCAAGATTCACTGCCGATTGTTGGCGGGGTGCCGTTTCCCGTCCATGAACCAGCCGATACAACACCGGCAGCACAACCAAGGTCAGCAAGGTGGAAGAGAGTATGCCGCCAATTACCACCGTCGCCAGCGGGCGCTGAACTTCTGCGCCAGTGCCGGTGTTCAGCGCCATGGGTACAAACCCAAGGCTGGCTACCAGAGCGGTCATTAACACCGGGCGCAGACGAATTAACGCGCCTTGGGTAATAGCTAACAGCAAATCCCCCTGTTGCCGCCACAGGTCGCGAATAAACGACACCATCACCAGGCCGTTCAGCACCGCCACACCCGACAGGGCAATAAAGCCAACCCCAGCAGAAATAGACAGGGGCATATCCCGCAGCCACAACGCCAATACGCCGCCAGTTAATGCCAGGGGCACACCGGTAAAAATAATCAGCGCGTCTTTCAGCGAGCCAAACGCCATCACCAGTAACGCGATAATTAATACCAAGGTGATGGGCACCACGATAGACAAACGTTGGCTGGCGGATTGCAGTTGTTCAAACGTGCCGCCATAACCGAGCCAGTAACCGGCGGGCAACGCCACTTCTGTGGCAATGCGCTGCTTGGCTTCTCCCACAAAAGAACCCAGGTCACGGCCACGTACATTGCTGGTAACGACGACTCGGCGTTTGCCATTTTCACGGCTTATCTGATTAGGCTCCAGCTTTGTGTTCAGTTCGGCTACTTCCGCCAGCGGCACATAGTCGCCATTGGGCAGTGGCACTGGCAAGTTTTTCAAACCGTGAATATCACCGCGCACCTGCTCCGGTAAACGAACCACTATTTCAAAGCGACGATCCCCTTCAAAAATCAAACCGGCGGGTTCGCCCCCAATGGCAGTAGCCACCAGATTTTGTAAATCCATTACATTGATGCCATACAGAGCCAGAGCAGTGCGATCCGGCTCAATGGCCAGTACCGGCAAATCGGTAATTTGCTCAACGCGGGCATCCGCATTGCCATCGATGGATTCCAGCACCGCGAGAATATCGTTGGCGGATTGCAGCAATTGATCCAAGTCGTCGCCGAATACTTTGATGCCCAAGTCCGAACGCACCCCGGAAATCAGTTCGTTAAAACGCATTTGAATAGGCTGGGTAAATTCGTATTGATTGCCCGGAAATTGCTCCACCGCCGCCTGTATTTCCGCCGCCAATTCCGCTTTGGTTTTGGATGGATCGGGCCATTGGCTTCTAGGCTTAACCATTACAAAATTATCGGCGACACTGGGAGGCATGGGGTCGGTGGCCACTTCCGGAGTGCCGATTTTGGCAAATACGGTGTCCACTTCCGGGAAGGATTTAATGCGCTCTTCCAACACCTGCTGCATTTCCACTGCCTGTTCCAAACCAGTACCAGGTATGCGCAGTGCATGTAGAGCAATATCGCCTTCGTCCAACTGGGGAATAAATTCCGACCCCATAGTGGATGCCAGCCAGCCGGATAACAGCACCAGCGCCATAGCAAACGACAATACGGTCCAGCGAAATTTCAGTGCCAATTCCAATACTGGCTGATAAACGGATTTCGCGGAACTGATAACTTTGCTTTCTTTCTCACTGACTTTACCGCTCATAAACACAGTAACCGCAGCAGGCACCACTGTGAGCGACAGCACCATGGCCGCCAACAACGCCATCACCACCGTAGCCGCCATAGGGTGGAACATTTTGCCTTCCACACCAGTGAGCGAAAACAGCGGAATATAAACCACAGTGATAATCAGCACCCCAAACAGGCTGGGGCGAATCACTTCGTTGGTGGCGCTGTAGGCCAAACGCAAACGCTGTTGCAGTGGCAATTTGCCACCCTGCTGGTGCTGGGCTTCAGACAATCGCCGGGTAGTGTTTTCCACAATAATCACCGCGCCGTCCACAATCAGACCAAAATCCAGCGCACCCAAACTCATCAGGTTGGCAGACACACCGGTTTTTACCATGCCAAATAAAGTGGCCAACATGGATAACGGAATCACCGCTGCGGTAATCAGTGCTGCGCGAATATTGCCCAACAAAAAGAACAATACTGCAATCACCAACAAGGCCCCTTCCAGCAAATTTTTGGTGACTGTGGCGATGGTTTTATCTACCAAGGTAGTGCGGTTGTAAACAGAGTTGGCTTTGACGCCAGCGGGCAGCGAGGTGGCAATCTGTTCTAAACGCGCTGCCACATCTCTGGCTACCGTGCGGGAGTTTTCTCCCACCAACATCATCACCGTACCAATCACGGTTTCGCGACCATTACTGGTGGCGGCACCGGTTCGCAGTTCTTTGCCAATGGCCACTTCCGCCACATCGGCAACGGTGATGGGGGCACCTTCGTGGGTGGCAATCACCACCTGTTCAATATCGGTGATGGTTTGCAGTTGGCCGGGGGAGCGCACCAGCAATTGCTGGCCGTTGCGTTCAACATACCCAGCACCGCGGTTGTCGTTGTTGTTGCGCACTGCGGTGACCACCTGCTCCATGGTGAGCCCATGGGCAAGTAACTGTCCCGGCTGCGGAGTAATGTGGTACTGCTTGTTGTAGCCGCCGACGGTGTTAACTTCAATGACCCCCGGCACTTGAGCCAGCTGCGGGCGCACAATCCAATCCTGGATTTCACGCAATGCCGTAGCATCAAAAGCAGCGCCATTGGCCTGTTGCGCGCCGGGTTCTGCCTCAATGGTGTACATAAAAATTTCACCAAGGCCGGTGGCGATAGGTCCCATTTCCGGTTCCAGTCCCTGAGGCAGCGAACTTTTAAGTGTAGCCAGGCGTTCGTTGATAAGGCTGCGAGCAAAGTAAATATCCGTGCCCTCTTCAAACACCACAGTGACTTGAGACAGTCCGTAACGAGACAGGGAGCGGGTGTACGCCAGGCGCGGTAAACCTGCCAGTGCGGTTTCCACCTGGAAGGTGATTCTCTGTTCCGCCTCCAGCGGCGAGTAACCTGGCGCTTCGGTGTTGATTTGCACCTGCACGTTGGTGATATCCGGCACTGCATCAATGGGCAGTTTTTGATAACTCCAAACACCGATACCCACAATGGCAAACACCATGGATAAAACTAACCAGCGGCGTTCGATGGAGAAACGTAAAATCGATTCAATCATGGGGCACCTCCATCAGTGGTGGTGGGCAGCGCCGGATTTCTCCAGATCTGCTTTCAGCAGGTAGCTGTTTTCCACCACGTATTCAGTACCCGGTTTCAGGCCACCCAATACTTCGGTAAAGCGACCGTCGGTACGACCTAATTCCAGCATGCGCACTTCGTAGGTTTCGCCAATTTTGGCGAATACCACGGTAAAGTCGCGAAACCCCTGCAGGGCACGATTATCGACCACCAGCGGTGCGTCGATCTGGCTGGTTTGCACTTGTGCTTCCAACATCATGCCGCTGATCCAGCGGGGTTGTTCGCCGTTAAGCGGGCCATTTTTTAACAGCAGGTGCGCCACCATAAAGGGCTTGCCATCTGCATCCGGAACGATGTGTTCAATAACCGTGGTGGCGCTCATGGGCCCGGAGGTAACTTCTACCGTTTGGCCATTGCGTACAGCGCGGCCGTGTTTGGCAAACACCAACACCTCTGCCCAAGGGGACTGATCGTTGATGAGTGTAAGCAACTCTTGTTCACTGGCGAATTCGCCGGGGTTGGCGTGGCGTGAGGTCACTAAGGCATCGAAAGGTGCCACCATAAAATAGCGTTTCAGGCTTTCGTTGGATTCTATCTCGATCAGCACGTCGCCCTTCTTCACCCGGTCGCCTATGTTTACATTGACCTTGGTAATCAGGCCGGGAAAGCGCGCCCGCATATGGCTTTCGTTTTCATGCCCTGGCACTACACGGCCATACAGCTTGGTGGTTTCGTTAATAATTCCAGGGCCTGCTGTAGTGGTAGTAATGCCCACTTTTTCCGCCATGGCATCGCTGAGTTGCACTCGCCCTTCGTAGGATGGGTACTTCCACTGGTATTGCTTGCCTTCCACCGTGGCAGCGACGGTGACATCAAAAGAATGTGGCTCGGTAACCACACCATCACCACGCAGGTAAGCGCCCTCTTGGCGGAAGTTAAACAGATTGACTTCGCCATCCAGGCGATCCAGTTGAACCGTCAGTTTGGCGGCCTCGACAGGTTTGCCGTTTTGGGCAATCCAGGCCCGATATTCCGGCGGCACGTCCCGTTCAAAGATCGACAATTCAACAACGACGCCACCATCAACTAATAATTTACCGCCGTTAGGGCCTTTGGCTTCTTCTTGATGGTGTTCGTCATGGCCGCCACCATGATGGTGAGGACCGGCTTGAACAGAAGCAGAAAAAATAACAGCCAGCGCAGTTATAAAGACCATTCGGATCGTATTTTTTGCGGTATCCATTGTTTACTTCCTCATACCAGGTTGAGCTTGCAGTGGCTCAGCGGTGAGTTGTTCTATGTCCGCGCCGTAGCGCAATACGGCAGCGGCGGTGTCGATAAGGTTAAGGCGAGCGCCAATCAATTCCTGGCGCGCCGACACCCATTCCAGATAGCGGTAACGGCCTCGCTCATAAGCAGCGCGTGTACTGTCGTAAGCAGCACTGAGAGTGGGAATAATGTTGCTTTGCAAACTGGTGGCAGCTTCCATGGCCTGCTGGCGATTGCTGTAGGCGCTGTAAAGCCGGGTATAAAGGCGGGTATCTTCCGCCTGGCGGCGAACGGCAACTTCACCCAGGGCTTCCCGTGCAGCAGTCACATCACCACTGCTTCGCTTACCGGTAAATAACGGCATACTGAAAGCCATTGTCAGCGCCGTATCACTGCGGATTTGCAAACGGCGCACCCCTAGGGACCAGTCGATATCTGCCCTGGCTTGGGTTTGTGCAAAACGCAACTGGGCTTCGCGCAAGCGTTGCTCGGACGCGAATTGATGAATGTATGGATTGCGTTGAATACGGCGGTAAAGGGCATCAAAGTCATCGCTATCGCCAAATTGGTAAAGGCTACCCTCAACGCCGAGGAAACCCGGTTCGCGTTCCCCCCAAAAGGTGGCCAACATAACGCGGCTCTGTTGCAAACGGCTCTTTTCACGCTTAACCGCCAGTTCGGCCTGAAGCAAGCTAACTTTGGCGCGGCTTAACTCCGCTTCCGGTGTGGCACCAGCGGCAACTCGCTCCTTGATGCTGCGCAAAGTTACCTTGGCCAGCTGTTGGGCATCACGGGCAACTATCAGGCGTTCCTGGGTGGCCAACACATCGATATAGGCACGGGTAACCGCAGCCATCAGATCGAGGGCTTGCATTTGCCGCTGCACCTGTAGCTGATCACGTCCAGCATTGGCAACCGATATACGGGCGGAGCGTTTATCACCTAGTTCAATAATTGACGACAGAGCTACCGTCAGCTCAGCACCGCCAAGCCCACTAACACGGCCAGTGCCTGCCACATTTTCCAGCTCGGTTTCCAGCGCCAGTGCCGGGCGCAAACTGGCTTTTTGCAACGCCCCTTGCAAGGCGCGCTCACGGTAGCCGTACACCTGTAACTGGGGATTGTTGGCCAGGGTTTTTTCAATGGCCGTTTGTAGGGATATCTGGGTCTCGATACTTGCCAAGGATGGCCCGGCAAACATCAACACCATCACCGCGGGCCAGTTTTTAAATCCGGCAGCGGTATTACTTGCACTCAATCTGAGTGCCATCAAAAAACGAAACATGATTTGAATCCTGTAAATAGTTCGCTCACCAGCTGCCCAATTAGAGGGTTACTGGTATGAAGAATGAATTACAGAATCAGCTAATGGGGGGGCGCAGCAGAGACTCCGGATGGGAGTGCAGGTATTGGTTGCCAGCAGGGGCAGCAAAGAAAGAAGCAGACAAAATCGACCAGGACAGCTCTGTCGGCAGTATAAAAACGATATGAGCCCCATGGGAATGGGTGTGACATTCTGGTGCTGCACAGCCTTCCAATGGGGATTGGCAATCGTGGACAGGCTCAGGGGCATGACCATAGTCGTGGTCATCATCCTGGTGATGACTCAAATCAAAGCCGGTGTAGTGACTGTCTTGCAAGTGTGGACCATCACTGCCAGCAAAGCTGCCGACGGATTGCAGGGCAATCAGTACGGTAAGTAACAGTGTTATCAGCGGTTTTGGCATGACTTTGGGTGGATAAAGTTTGAGGGGGCAGTCTATATAGCCCCTACCCGGTCATCAAGGGGCTTAACTATTTTTACATTACCAAAAGTATGATGAGATAACTATGTAATAAGAAAACTAATAAAAAACCACCTCAAATTGAGGTGGTTTTTTCACAACAACTCAGCAGATTTACAACGTAATCGTTACATAACCTGCCTGACCATTGCGGTACACCTTAATGGCTACCGGCTGGCCATTGGGGATTTTCTTCTCCAGTTCGCGATAAGCACTAACACTGGTAACACGGGCGTAACCGATTTTGACAATCACATCGCCCTCTTCCAGACCCGCTTCCGCCGCAGGGCTTTCTTCACCTACTTGGGCAACACGCACCCCGTAGCGTAAACGCAGCTGGGCGAGTTCGTCTTTGGAAAGCGGCTCTACACCAAGCCCCAATCTGTCCAAGTTAGCACCACCCACTGGGCCACCGGCCAGCTCAGCTCTTGAACCGACTTCGACAGTAAAGGTTTTGCGCTTACCTTCACGAAGCACGCCGACCCGCACTTTTTTACCCGGAGGCGTATTACCCACAATGTGGAACACATCACGGTCGGTAATTACTTTTTTACCGTCAATGGAAATAATCACATCTTCTTCTTCGAGGCCAGCTTCAGCAGCAGGCGTGTCTTCAAACAGGCGGGTAACAATGGCACCCTGGGCCTTTTTCAGTCCAAGTGCCTGAGCCAGCTCCTTACCAATAGAATCAACCTGAACACCCAGATAGCCGCGATCTACAGAACCGCCCTCTTTCAGCTGCTCTACCACTCTTTGGGCAACATGGGCGGGAATGGAGAATGAAATACCGTTGGAACCACCGGAACGGGTGTATATCTGTGAATTGATGCCCACCACTTCACCGTCCAAATTAAACAGTGGGCCACCGGAATTACCCGGGTTAATGGCCACGTCCGTTTGGATAAAAGGCACAAAATCCTCCTGGTTAACCGTGGGAATACTGCGGCCAATCGCACTGACGATGCCCACACTGGCGGAATAATCCAAGCCAAAAGGTGAGCCGATAGCCACTACCCACTCACCCACTTTTAAATCTTCGGAATCACCAAAACTGACCGTCGGCAAATCACCGGCCTCAATTTTAAGCAACGCCAAATCCGTAGCTGGATCGGTGCCCACAACTTCTGCTTTAAACTCTTCGCGATTGCTGAAGCGAACCACGATGGTCTCAGCCTGTTCGATCACGTGGTTGTTGGTGAGAATATAGCCGTCATCGGTAACGACAAAACCAGAGCCCAGTGAACGCTTGGGGCGCTGTTGGCGCGGAATACCCCGCTGACCAAAGAAACGGCGCATCAGCAAATCCATTTGTTCCTGTTGGGAATTGCTGGCAGCACGACCTTCTACTTCGATCTTCACCACCGCTGGGGAATTCTTTTCGATCAGCGATGTAAAGTCGGGCAATTCTGCATAGGCGCTAACAGACAGGGTGACCGTTACAAAAACAAACAGCCTTACAACCTTGTTCAGCATGGATAAACTCCGTAATAAAAATAAAAAATAATATCGATGTTAATTCAATAGCACCGGGCTATAACGCTTCAAATTGTTTTTTCGCAACGCATAAAGTCGCACCGCAACCGCACCAACCACCAAACCAGCCAGACAAGAAAGCGCTATTATGAATTCTCCTGCGGCTGCGAACTGAGCAATACCCCCTCCGACAAACAACCCCATCAGAGGTAACAGGTAAAGAAGCAATGAACCGGTTATCAGCGCCTCTTCCGGCACACCCACCGTAACCTGCTGGCCTACCTGAAAAGCATGGGATCGGTTTTGCCATTCAGCAGGCAGCGGCACACGCAGTAAATTCGGCTTTGCCATCAATTTAGCCAATACTTTTTGCCCACAACCGGTACGCGCGGCGCAGCTTCCACAGGCAGATTTAGCATCAGCTTCAACCCAGAGACAGTCTGATTCAACCGCGTTGATAGTAACGGTTTCCTCAAGCATAAGTGCACCCCAATGAAGTTAAATAGTGTTAAGGGTATTTCAGAAAATACCGAGCTCGGGAGATACCTTTAAATGTAGGTATCGCCCAGGCATTTTTCAATGGTCAGCGAGCCTGATCGAACGGGCAATGCGCTTCGCCAGGGGCATAGGGATTTCACCTACTACGGAAACGGAATACAGTTTTTGTGGGTGAGATTGCAGATAGGTCATGTAGGCTACGGTAGCACCCCGATGACTGTGGCCATCTGGCATCAATTGAGTAGCCGGTTCGATAAATACCGAAAAAAATGCCATGCCATCGGAATACAGCAAGCGTTCTCTGCCATTGTCCTGGCGGCGAATATCCGCCAATAGAAACCCTTTCGGGGGCTGGTCGATACGCCAGCGCCCAGCAGCGACCGGTTGTTCTGAGCTATTACAGGGCAGCTTGTCGACGTCTACCAACCAGCCTTTGTGTTCATCAGCTGGCCGTAACTCTCCTGGCTGGGAAACGGTCAGCTTCACAAACTGAAAGCGCTCCAAAAGTTTACCGTCTACCTGACTGATCACTTCTGCTTTCAACAGCAAGTTTGATTGTTTATCCAGCCAAAGTCGGTAGCCATTGCGCATGTAATCTTTGGGCGTCAGCCACAGTTGAATTGCTGGACGGCCGGCAATACGCTGCTCTTCCATGATTGAAAAGCGGTACAGCTGATGCAGCGATTCACTCTGCTCCAATAGACCTTGCCCGACCCGTTTGCAATCCAGTGGATTACCAGGCTGGGAGACAGCTGCCTGGCTACTGCCATCAAGTCGGCGCAGGTATTCGTACTCTTTGCCATCTCGCACTTGATGAATGATTTGAAAGGCGTTGAGCTGACTGCGCTGTTGGTAGGTAAATACACCTTGATAATCCACCTGACGCCCCGCCTGGCGCATATCGACCAGCATCTGGTGGGCTGCCAGCGAATTATTTCGCTCACCGGCCAGGGAAAACGCACTAACAATCGTCAAGCATAAAAAAAGCCCGCAGAGTCCAGCTTTTAAAAGCGGCCAACGCTGCGGGCGATTTTGAGAAGAAAACACTATTTACCTTGAGGTGACTTTTCCTCAGGCAGGCGAGCGTGAGGCAGTAAACCTTGCCCGCCGTCCAGAGCGGCATCTTCAGTGTGTTCTTTCAGCAGCTCATTCAAACGCTGCTCCAATTCCTTTTTGGAGTCTTCATCCAATTCGGACAAAGGCTCGACGACCAGTTCCTGAATCTCACCATAACCGACCGGGGCGGTGTCGATAGGGTTAGAAAATTCAGAGGGCAGCGGTGCTACATTGGCACTGTTACTGGCAGCCACTTGCGGTGCTACCGCAGAGTCAGAAGATTGATTGACCTGCTGAACGCCCACCACAATTGCCAAGGTTACCGAAGCGGCAATCGCCACACGGCTCAGGTTTTTGAATACACCCTGATTGGACTTATGCGCTGGCTCGTCGGCAATGGCAGCAGAAATAGAGGCTGACAGATCCATAGTACGAACAGGCGCTTCATTGCGCATTGCACTGCTGGCCAGCTGGTAACGCTCCCAAGTAGCGCGCAGCTCGTCGTTTTCAGCAGTGGCCTTCAAAACCCGTTGCAGCTCCAACTCATCTGCTGAGCCATCCATAACAGCGGATAGGGATTCTTTAAGGCGAGTATCGTTGTCACTCATTGAATCTGTACCTCTTGATAGAAATATCTGTAGTCAAATTAACGGTAAATCGGCTTATACGCCGTTATCATCTGCCATTCAGACCCGCTCAAAGACTGTTTGTTCCAAAATAGCGCCATAATTGTGTCGCTGAATTTATACCTTTCGGTTATGGGTTACATGGCCCCACTCATCAGCGCTTTTACTTTCTGGTCAATGGCTTCCCGGGCACGGAATATGCGCGAGCGCACCGTGCCTACCGGGCAGTCCATCACATTGGCAATATCTTCGTAGCTCAGACCTTCAAACTCTCGCAAAGTGACCGCTGAGCGCAGCTCTTCGGGCAAATTGGTAATGGCTTCATCAACCACCACTTTCAGCTCATCGCGAAACAGTTGCTGTTCCGGGCTGGCGATGTCTTTGAGGTTATCGCTACCGGCGTAGTATTCCGCATCACCGACGTCCACATCACTGGCCGGGGGGCGGCGGCTGCGGGCAACCAAATGGTTTTTCGCGGTATTCACAGCAATACGATAGAGCCAGGTATAAAACTGACTGTCGCCACGGAAATTTTTCAGCGCTCGGTACGCTTTAATAAATGCTTCCTGGGAAACGTCATTGACTTCTTCGTGGTCGCTAATATAACGACTGACAATGGCTCCCACTTTGTGTTGGTACTTCAGCACCAATAAATCAAATGCTCGTTTATCCCCTTTTTGGACGCGGCTGACTAACTGCTTGTCAGATTCTTGGGCCGACTGTACTGCCATAGATGATCCTTATTTTTATCAGCAATCAAAGGGTGAGAAATTTGCCTGGCAATACCTACCGGTAAGTGAACCGGCAAACTATTTGCCAAAAAGTGAGTCATGGGACTCACAGCAGGCCGATAAGTTCACCGCAGTAGGCATTGGGCGCGGGCTATACTATCATGCCTTCCGGATTTCCTCGCAAGTGATTAAATTCTATGACAAAACGTTATCAATTCGATGTTTTGGTCGTCGGTTCTGGGGCGGCCGGCCTAACTGCCGCCCTGCAGTTGGCAGATCGTTTTCAGGTAGGTTTAATCAGCAAAGGCGAGTTAAAAAGTGGCTCTACCCAGTGGGCCCAGGGGGGTATTGCCGGGGTTTTTGATCGCGACGACAGCGTCGAATCCCATGTGGCGGATACCGCCCGCGCCGGTGCTGGTCTTTGCCATATGGACGCAGTACAGTTTACCGCCGAGAACGGCCCTGCAGCCCTGCAGTGGCTCATTGAACAACAGGTGCAATTTACGCGCAGCGACGACGACCCGGGCAGCAACGGCTATCACCTCACCAAAGAAGGTGGTCACAGCCACCGGCGCATCCTTCACAGTGCCGATGCCACCGGTCAGGCCATATCCACAACGCTGATCGAACGCGTGGTTCAGCACCCCAATATTCAGGTCCACAGCCACCACGCGGTCATTGACCTTATTACCGCTCCCGACCCCAACTCCCGCAAGTTGCGCTGTATTGGCGCCTATGTGCTCGACGTAAAAGCGGACAGCAGTGCGGTGATGCAGGCAAAAGCCGTGGTATTGGCCACCGGGGGTGCCAGTAAAGCGTACCTTTACACCAGCAATCCGGATGGGGCCAGCGGCGATGGCATTGCAGTGGCCTGGCGCCGCGGCTGCCGGGTAGCCAATATGGAATTCAATCAGTTTCACCCTACGTGTTTGTACCACACAGAGGCTCGTACTTTTCTGATTACCGAAGCCCTGCGGGGGGAAGGCGCCTATCTGTTGTTGCCCAATGGCAAGCGTTTTATGAAGCGCTTCCACTCAGATGCAGAGTTGGCCCCCCGGGATATCGTCGCCCGGGCGATCGACCATGAAATGAAGCGCCTGGGCTGCGAGTGCCTGTATTTGGATATCTCTCACAAACCAGCGGATTTTATCGAGAAGCACTTCCCCACTGTGCGTAATAAGTGTCTGGAATACGGCATCGATATCACTCGTGAGCCCATTCCGGTGGTGCCTGCGGCCCACTATACCTGTGGTGGTGTGATGGTGGATCAATGGGGCTGCACCGACCTGCAAAACCTTTACGCTGTGGGGGAAACCGCCTTTACCGGCCTCCATGGCGCCAATCGCCTGGCAAGCAACTCACTGCTTGAATGCGTAGTGTACGCCCGCAGCGCTGCCAGCCATATTGCCGAGAACTTTGCCAATATTGCCGATTACGGAGAGGCGCCATTGTGGGATGAATCTCAGGTAACCCACTCCGATGAAGACGTGGTGCTGTCTCACAACTGGGACGAGCTGCGTCGCTTTATGTGGGACTATGTTGGCATCGTGCGCACCAACAAGCGGTTGGCACGAGCGCTGCACCGGGTTCAGGTTCTGCAAAAAGAAATTCACGAGTACTACAGCAATTACAAGATCAGTAAGAATCTGCTGGAAGTGCGCAACCTGACTATGGTGGCAGAGCTGATTATTCGCTCTGCGGCAAAACGCAAAGAAAGCCGTGGGCTGCACTACACATTGGACTTTCCAAAGCTGGCGCCGTTGGCCAAAGACTCCATCATGGTGCCCGATAATTACGCCGGGCAAGACATCATCGTCAGTTCAACGCCAAACTGAGTTGCACTCTGAGGCGGCGATAGCTTTCTGCACTCAAACTGTCGAAAGGCACCACCAGGTGGCGCAGTTTGCCGTTGGCAAATCGCATTCCAATCACACTCAGCCAACGACCTATATAACAAGGGGCCTGGAGCTGAAAGGCTTGTTGTTTGCCATCGTGGCTTCGCAACTGCCAACTCTCATCAAAGTAAATCAGCACCGGCAGCGCACGCCAATAGCAGAAGATTGAACGAACAAAACTGGCAACCACCAATACCCAAATACTCAGAATCCAAACCACAGACAAAGGTGCCAACCAGGTTGCTAGCAATGGCAGCAAATGAGCTGTGCAGGTATAAGCAAGCTGTAAGCGAGAGCGATGTAAGCAAAATTCCCTGTGCATTGGCACTTGCTGTCATTGCCTATCTTTGAATTTGCGAGCGAGTGTCGCGGATGATCTGAATAATTTTTAACAGATCTGGATTGTCCGGATCCATGCGTTTGAGCAGCCAAGCAAATAAATCCTGATCCTGCTCTTCCAATAACAGGTGGTAACGGTGCTTATCCTCCTCCGTCAACGTAGGGTAAATTTGCTCCACAAAAGGCAGTAATATCAAGTCCAGCTCCAGCATTCCGCGCCGGCTGCCCCAAAACAAACGATTCTTATCCATTACGCACTCTTTAAACCCGGTAATTTGACGCCGCATTATAAGCCAACACTGATAAGATACGGGTTTTATTTGCATCGAGTAAATTGAGCTATGAACTCATGGCCACAGTTCCTGCAGCAGCAGGGAGCTATTTTTGAAAACGAAGGACTTTTGGGGTTTGGGGAACAGCCCACGGATTATCCAAAGTTGCTGGATGGCAACATCTTGGCCCCCCTTACCGAGTTAGCCACCTTACAACTAGTGGATGGTGCTCTGGAACACGGCAGCCAAAAGCTTCTGCAAGGCCAGGTCACTTGCGATATAGACAAGTTGTCCACTGAACAAAGCCTGTTTGGCGCTCACTGCACCCCCAAGGGGCGCGCTGTAGCCAATTTTCAGATTGTGGAAACCAATAGCGGCAATGTCACTTTGATTCTGCCAGCAAACCAGCAAGCTACCACCACGACAAGCCTGGGGAAATACGCACCCTTTTTTAAAGTGTCTCTGCAGCAAGGGCAACAATGCTTACTTGGCTTGGCCGGGCCACAAGCCAATGGCATAGCACAACAACTTATCGGCGCAACAGCTACTGCCCCTCAAGATACCGGCCACTGCGTACACACATCCGAAATCAGCATTCTCGTGTTGGGCCAAAAACGCTTACTGTTGATAGTAAACCCCCAAGTCATCGAAACTGCCTGGCAGACTGTTTGTGACCAAGCCAAACCCGTGGGGCCAGAACTGTGGAGACTGCTGGATATACGCGCTGGCATTGGCCATATACAGGCCGCAACCAGTGAGGAATTTATTCCTCAAATGTTAAATATGCAGTCCAGCCATGGCGAGAATGGTGCCATCAGCTTTAAGAAAGGCTGCTACACCGGGCAGGAAGTGGTGGCGCGCATGCACTATTTGGGCAAGCTGAAGCGGCGTATGTACCGCTTACAAACTCACTCGCCAGAGGTTGCCATTGGTGACCATTGCTACTTGCCGGATCAAACACAGAGTCAGGGAAATGTGATCAGCGTTGCCCGCAGTGATCAAGGAACGATGGAATTACTGGCCGTACTGACGGAAAAAGCCGCTGCCAGTGAACAACTGGCGTTTGGTACCAGCCCTGACAGCACACAGCCAATAGCGGTATCACAGCTGCCATTACCCTACTCCCTGGAACCCTGACTGAATGGCAGAACTGCTGGAGTACTTGCAACAACATCAGCAGCTGCTCACCTGGCTGGGTCTGGCTTCGCTGTTTACTTTTGTGGTCAGTTTGCTGTCCTTGCCCTGGCTGGTGTCCCGCATACCGGAAGACTACTTTCTGCCCCAAAAACGGCAACCCAGTGACTGGAAACAGCAGCGTCCTCTGATGCGCAGCCTGTTGCTGATTGGCAAAAATATCCTCGGTGCAATATTGCTGGCGGGAGGTATTTTGATGCTGTTCTTGCCCGGCCAGGGCCTGCTCACCATCGCCATGGGATTGTTGCTAATGGATTACCCCGGCAAATTCAAACTGGAACGACGCATCGCCGCCGTGCCCGCCATATTTAATGGCTTGAACTGGTTGCGTGCCAAAGCCAAACACCCACCATTGCGCTCACCAGACAGCGATACTCCTTAATTGAGAACGCCCCCTAATCCACCGACCAGTCGATAGACTGCTGCCCTCGTTCCTGCAAGTACTGATTAGCGCGGGAAAAGTGCTTGCAGCCTAAAAAGCCGCGGTGAGCGGACAATGGTGACGGGTGCGGCGCCTTCAAAACCAGGTGTTTACTGTCATCAATCAACGCACCTTTGCGCTGGGCATAACTACCCCAAAGCATAAATACCAAGCCATCCCGTTGCTGATTGAGTTCAGCAATAGCTCGGTCTGTAAATTCCTCCCAGCCCTTACCCTGATGTGCCCCGGCCCGGCCTCGCTCAACGGTCAGGGTCGCATTCAACAGCAATACCCCCTGCTCCGCCCAACGGTTAAGGCAACCGTGCTGTGGCGGTGAAATACCCAGGTCCGTGTGAATTTCTTTGTAGATGTTAATCAGAGACGGCGGCACCCGGATACCGGGCTGCACCGAAAAACACAAGCCATGAGCCTGGCCCGGGCCATGGTATGGATCCTGCCCAAGAATAACGACTTTGACTTGATCAAAGGGCGTGCGATCAAACGCTGCAAACCACTCACCGCCTTTTGGGTAGATAACCTTACCCGCCTGTTTTTCCCCTTGCAGAAAGGCTTTAAGATTAACCATGTATGGCTGTTCAAATTCCTGCTTTAATACGTGCAACCAGGACTCGTGCAGCTGAATGGGTGTTGCCATAACACTCTCCGATAAAAGACTTGTGTTGCTCACGCCACGCATAGTAACCCAAGTACACCCGGTTGACGCACGTCAAAATGCAGCAGTGCAAGTGCTGCTGAAATACAAGCCATAGCTGACAAAAAACCGATGGAGATCCAGCCATGAAAAAGCCAGTGATTACCGCAATTTTAGCCACCCTTCCCCTATTGGCCACCAACGCTCTGGCAGGCGACGCCGCTGCAGGCAAAGCCAAAGCCGCCACCTGCATTGCCTGCCATGGCCCGGCAGGTATTAGCAACAACAATCTGTGGCCTAACCTGGCCGGCCAGAAAAAAGGCTATCTGATCAAACAGCTAAAAGACTTTCGAGCCGGGAAACGTAATGATCCGCTGATGAAACCCATGGTGCAAAATTTGACCGATGCGGATATTGAGAATTTGGCGGAGTATTTTTCCAGCTTAAAGTCTCAATAGAACGCCTATACCCAAAGTCGATATAACTACCAGTACCAACTGAAAGCAATACCAGCTTCGTGAGCTATATTGCGCTGGTAGGAAAACCTGAGGTCGGTGTTTGCTGACAGCCGCCACCGACCTGTTATATCACTTACCCAGTCTCCCTTGCCATCACCGTCAATGTATCGGCGATACTCGGTGTACGCACGAACCCTGAATGAGTTACTCAACTCAAAATTTGCGAATGCAGATGTACGGCCAAACAAAGAGCCAAAGTTATTTTTGTCCTGCTGCAAACTACCGCCAACGTAAGCACCTACAAAGACTTTCTGACTTAGCGAATGGGCATAACCAATATCACCGCGAAAATAAGTCACCAGACAACTTTCACAACCAAGTGTTTGGCGCTCTACCCCCAAATCCAGCTTCCATGCATCACCACCGTCTTTTGGCAACCCTGTCGCTAAATTTTTTACACTTTCAACATTTACAATATTTAGCTTACGAAGCTTTACATCACCATCGAATACATCCAGCAAAACATCGCCCATTGATAAAGACGAGTTGTTGATATGGCCATAATCTGCATCCAAGGAGTCATAGTAAACCGGCCTTAGTCTAATCACGGCACCATTTCCATAGACACTGTTGTTTACAGCTGAGACAGACAGCAAGCTAGGGTTGCGCCCCTGGTGTGGAGATCTGTCTTTTGAAAACTTTAAAGGCGTCTCTCCCGGTGGTAGCTGATAACGCTTTGCCAATACCAGCCTGTAATGATCATTTGCTTGGTCTTTATCCAGTTTTTTTGCATCTCGGACAAACTGAAAGTAATCCAAAAGCGCGTCAAGTATCCGTTGTTGGCTACTGAGAGAAAACTCCTGAAACTCTGGACCGTCAAGGGCATCAATATCGACCACAATTTTTCTCACCAACCGACGCTCTTCAATTGAAAGCAACTCAAAGCGCTTATAAAGGCGACTTTGTCTAGAGGGGTGATAAAAAACATTTTTCACCAACGGTTTTCCATCACGACGGCTGTCAAACGCATTCTGGACTATCTTTTGAGGTACCGTCCAAGGCCTATTATCAGGAATAACCTTCACACCTTCTATTACCTCAAGCATTTCTGCCATGCGGTAGGCACAGTTTCTCCGTGTAAAGTAGTACGTATACCGTTGCGACAGAACCTCCCATGCATGGCCAATAAGAATCGCAAGCTCTTCTGGCTTCAAATCAAGTTCATACTCCCACAAATCTCGAAGTTCATTTTCGCCATAATTGTGATTATGGTAGTAATACTGAATTTCACTAAAACCAGCATCATAGCCACCAAATAGACCTTTAAAAATATACGGAATCGGCCCTTCCCCCTCTGGCACAATGGCTCCGTAATTTACCGTTACATCTTCAAGCTCTGTAACAGATTTATTGTGTCTAGCATTAAACTTTAAAAATGTGTGGCCATAGTAAGATGCGGGATTGCCCAGATAACCAGTTGCGAAAACTATACTGACGGAACCCGTACTACCGTTAAGAGACCATGTCCTAAAACCTGCGCAATTGATCTCTTTCAAACCACTACCCGACAAATCCAGTTGACTATTTAACCACTCGTACCTACCCCGGAATTTACACTGGGCATGTCCATCGACATCTTCAGTTTCTGGTAAGAAAAACGCTGATAGTGTTGCTTCCATTTCATCTTGCGGAGACACTTTACCAGTGCTTGACAGGAAAAAAGTATCACTATGGATCGCACTTCTAAGACTACTAACACCGAGAGTACCTGACTCATAAAAAATCAGTTTTCGCCAAGATGGGTGCTTACTGAGCTCTAAGTTGTTAGCTTTAGCAATCAGATTATCTCTGGGGATGGAAGAGAAACAATATTGAGAAGTAAAAAAACAAATTATAGATACACAGAGGTACCTATAAAAAGATGAGTTAACCATAGTTTTTTGAAATTTTTTAAAAGATAGCTCTCACAGAATTTTCTGTGAGAGCATAGGCATAGGCTTTAGCTGTGGTTAACAGCGGAACTCAGCAGTTGATAATAAACATTAGATTTTTCTATTCGAGTCAATGATTGATAACCAGGATTTGTTACCTCTTCGCCCATACTAGAACGAATGTTTGAGATAAGCTGCTCCCTCTCATTTTCAGGAACCTCCATAATATTCAAAAGCGCAACAACATGCTCGCCGTTACCTTTAGCAGTCTCTTCCACTAAAGTGTCATATGTATCGAGAATAAACGTAGCGGCTTGAACGTTTTTACTGTTACAAGTTTCCGGACTAGCCGTGGCTGAAGTTAACGCTGTCGAACCTGCATCCCAAATAGTATTAGATGTAACTGCGGCCCAGTGAGTATTTGGAAAAAGGGCGGCACCAATACCACAATCAACGTAAGGGTTGGGACCACTTCCCGGGGCTTTACTCTTCTCCGCCTCTTCGGCTTGGATGGGCGTTATAGATACTGCTAGAGCTATGCATGAAGCAATCTTGATAGATTTCATATTCCATTTCCTTTTACTTTGTTATTGTCGCGAGTCTCGCATAGAGCATGTTATTGCTTTACGCCAAGCTAGGCAATGTCACTTTTATGCCAGCCCACTGAAGCTCTTCAATTTTTTGCCTCTTTGTATGGTCCATCCAGCAAACCATTGATTTTATTATTGAACAATTGAGTGTTAGCCTGTTTCGACAATCTATAGGTAGGATCAACCATCGTAGAATTTATTACCTGAGTCACCAAGGCACTTACCAAGGCACCAGTCAAGCCAGCGCCACCATCTCCTGACGACTGAACAGCTTGTGATGTACCATCCCATAGCAATTCACCAGACCGTGCATCAATCAAACGCACCTTTGCTCTCACTATTGCTGAAGAAGAGATCACTTGATATTTCTGGCCCCATTCTTCAATAGACGCATACAATATTGCATCAGGGCCGATATGTTCTACCAGTTTATCGATAGGAACATCATGCATATCTGCGGGTGTTTGCAACCCGTTCTCTTTTAAAAAACGATCAACCACTGCAACGGGAAACACATAATACCCTTTTTCTGCAAGCGGCTTTGATACGGTCGACAGATATACATAAGGAGCATCTACTTCAATGCTGTTGTTCAAGGGGGGAATCACTAAAATAGAGACAGGTTTGCTTTCTAAGAGCTTAGTATAATCGTAAGGTTGCTGCTGCACACAGCCGCCCAATGCCATTCCCCAAACGGCAAGAATAATCAGATAGCTTTTTTTAAAGTTCACTAGATATTCCTTTACCATAATTTTTCAGAAGCTTATCAATCAGAATCGTCGACTCTGGATACAACTCTTTTTCACGCACTAAAGATTCTGCTGCTCTTTCAGCCTGACCTTCAGCTGCATATAACATTCCTAAATGGGCATAGAAACCAGGAGGAAGAGGCTTACCCTCGGCCTGTGCTTTTTGTATATCTTGGTTAAAACGATCGATTTGACCAGCAGTGGACAGCTCGTCAGCTTTCACAAAAGTTTCTCGCAAGATATCTTCGTAACTACCCCAGTAATATTTGTAATTTGGTTGAGCTACACAGCCAGATAAGACAATAGCCAAGAAAAGTGCGGCTAGCACTGATCTTATTATTTTCATATTAAATCCCTATTGTATTTTCAGCTTTCCAGACTCCAAGTCTCTCGCTATATTATTAACTGCTTCCTGAATGGCGAAATTTAATACCTTTCCGTTGAGGGTTGCGTCATAACCCGCCGTTCCACCAAAGCCTATAATTTCACGGTTGCTCAATGCGTATTCGCCAGCACCTTGAATGGAATAAACAATCTCTGAGGTAACAACATCTACAACATTAAGTGATACTTTGGCATAAGCAGTCTGTTTTTTACCAGATCCCAAAATACCAAACAATTGCTGATCTCCAGATACCTTTCGGCCAAACTCGGTCACATCACCAGTAACCACATAACGAGCGCCCTGAAGTTCCTGAGAAACACCACTCAACTTTGCTTCTTCAACAAGACGCTTCATATTTTCCCGATCAACCACTTTAAAACGACCTGTTTGTTGAAGGTGGGTTTTCAGGATGGTTTTGGCCTGATTACCTAGGCGGTCAACATCTGAGGAAAACATCCCCCTGAGGTACCCAGATCGATTTTCAAAACTACCGACTACAAGGGTAGTTTTTTCACCATGAAACTGGGTGCCATAGGTTTCCACAGACTGTGATACCACTTTCCTGTGACTCTCTGTAGCACAGCCTCCGACAAAGACCAAAAGAGATGTCAAAATCATGGATAAGCTGTGTTTTTTGTATGAAAGCATCTGTAAGCCCTTCCTGGGTTATATAGTTTTACATTAACCAAGACTATACCGGACTTTTTAAAGCCTGCAAAACAGAGGTTACATAACCCGAAGTAACACCAAAAACGTTAACCCCCTTGATCGAACACAATAGCCCAAGGAGGATTAATGTTACTTTCTCACTCATCATCTATACGGCCATTAAAGGCTTTATTATCTGCCATTATCGCCACGTTTGTACTGCTACTGTTTATGGCCGCACTGGTAGCTTCTGATGTAAAGCCAGTCGCTGAAGTGCCTACCTACGAAATACCGATTTTCCAGCCGAAAGTCGAGATCGACAACAAATACAAAACCCGAATAACCCCAGTAATCCCAAAGCCCAAGCCAATAGCTACACCGAGCACAGATCTGCCAAACGATCAGCAGCTTCAAATTTCACCCATTACTCTGCAAGCCAAAAGTATTAATGAAAGTGACTATCTGACAGGAATTGACGCTATTCCCGGTGGCAGCACCGCTCTATTCAGCAGCCAGGGAGATCGCATGGTGAGCCTTGAAAGAGCAACCTCCCCTAAGTATCCGACAAATCAGGCATCACGAGGTACTGAGGGCTATGTGGATATTATTTTCGACGTAACACCAGAGGGAACTACAACGAATTTACGAGTGTTGGCAGCGGAGCCTCAGCGGGTGTTTAATCGCAGCGCCATCAATGCCGTAAAGCAGTGGAAATACCGGCCACAGATGGTCAACGGCAAAGCAGTAACAACCACAGGCGTCGTCGCTCGGGTACGCTTCGAATTGGAAAAGTAGGTGCAGTTAGCAGCTGGAGAAAACCCAGTTCACAGCAACAAATGCCTAAATTGCTTAGCGTAGGAGCAGCTGGGCATCCATCCAGCCTTTGGCCCGCCCCTCCTTGGGTGGGCTTTTTTATGCTATAGCCATTTATTCCGGCCGCATATGGGGGAACAGCAGCACGTCGCGAATTGATGGAGAGTCGGTCAACAGCATTACCAAACGATCAATGCCAATGCCCTCACCCGCTGTGGGTGGCAGGCCGTATTCCAGAGCGCGAATGTAGTCGGCGTCATAGTGCATGGCTTCGTCGTCGCCAGCGTCTTTTTCCGCCACCTGAGCCTGAAAACGCTCGGCCTGATCTTCGGCGTCGTTGAGCTCCGAGAAACCGTTAGCCAGCTCGCGACCGCCCACAAAGAACTCAAAGCGGTCGGTAACAAACGGGTTGCTGTCATTGCGGCGCGCCAGAGGCGACACTTCCGTTGGGTATTCGGTGATAAAGGTGGGGTCGTCGAGGCGATGCTCCACCGTCTTCTCAAAAATTTCGATTTGCACTTTACCCAAGCCCCAGCTGCCCTTCAGCGGAATATGTAGCTGTTCGGCAATCTGGCGGGCACCCTCTTCATCCGCCAGAACCTCGGAGCTGATGTCCGGATTAAAGTGCAGAATTGAGTCAAACACGCTGATGCGACGGAACGGCTTGGCAAAGTCGTAGGTCTTTTCCGATACCACTTCACCCTCATCATTTTTCTCGGTGCTGCATACTTCCGTAGTGCCCAAAACCGTTTCACAGAGCTTGCGCAACATATCTTCGGTAAGATCCATCAGGTCATTGTAATCCGCGTAAGCCTGATAAAACTCCAGCATGGTGAATTCGGGGTTATGGCGGGTGGACAAACCCTCGTTGCGGAAGTTGCGGTTGATCTCGTACACCCGTTCAAAGCCGCCTACCACCAGGCGTTTGAGGTAGAGCTCTGGCGCGATGCGCAGATACATATCGATATCCAGCGCGTTGTGATGGGTAACAAAGGGGCGCGCAGTGGCACCGCCGGGAATCACCTGCAGCATGGGGGTTTCCACCTCCATAAAGTCTGCACCGCCAAGATAACCACGAATAAAATCAATAACTTTCGAGCGAATCTTAAAAATATTTCGAACTTCCGGATTGACGATCAAATCCACGTAGCGCTGGCGATAGCGCAGCTCTTGATCCGCCAGGCCGTGGTACTTGTCCGGAAGTGGTCGCAAAGATTTGGTCAGCAGCTGGTATTCATCGAGCTGGATATACAGGTCGCCCTTACCGGATTTATGCAGCTCACCCTTAACACCGATGATGTCGCCCAAATCTAGAGACTTGGCAAACGGGCGTGCCTCTTTGGTGACGTATAACTGGATACGGCCGCTCATATCCTGGATTTCCATAAAGGCGCCGCGGTTACGAATCACACGGCCGCCGACGGCAAATACCAAACCCGCTTCTGCCAATTCCTCTTTGGACTTTTCACCGTGCTCAGCCTGCAGGTCTCCGCAGTAACTGTCGCGGCGAAAGCTGTTGGGAAATGCGGTGCCACCATTTTCAGCAGCCTCGTCGCGCATGGCTTGTAGCTTGGCGCGGCGCTCGGCGACTAGTTTGTTCTCTTCATGGAAAGTGTCTTGTTGGGTGTTTTGCTCGGTCATTTGTGTATCTCGTAATGGTTGTCATCCCAGCGAAGGCGGGAATGACGAATTTTTACAGCCCTGCTTTCAAACTGGCCTCAATAAACTGGTCCAGGTCGCCATCCAGCACCGCCTGGCAGTTACTGGTCTGCACGCTAGTACGCAGGTCTTTAATACGGGAATCGTCCAGCACGTAGGAGCGAATCTGGCTGCCCCAACCAATATCGGCCTTGCCGTCTTCCATGGCCTGCTTCTCTTCATTGCGCTTCTGCATTTCCAGCTCGTAGAGCTTGGCGCGCAGCATTTTCCAGGCCTGGTCGCGGTTTTTGTGTTGCGAGCGCTGACTCTGACACTCGGCAACAATGCCCGTAGGTTCGTGAGTCAAACGCACTGCGGAATCGGTTTTGTTCACATGCTGACCACCGGCACCGGAAGCGCGGTAAGTGTCGGTGCGCACATCCGCAGGGTTGATATCGATGTCGATATTGTCATCGATCTCCGGAGTCACAAACACGGAGGTAAACGAGGTATGGCGACGGCCACCGGAATCGAAGGGCGACTTGCGCACCAAACGATGAACACCGGTTTCGGTGCGCAGCCAACCGTAGGCATACTCCCCCTCAAAACGAATGGTGGCGCTTTTGACGCCCGCCACTTCACCGGCTGAACATTCTTCCAAGGTGGTTTTAAAACCCTTACCTTCACCCCAGCGCAGATACATACGCAACAGCATCTCGCCCCAGTCCTGGGCTTCGGTGCCACCGGAGCCAGACTGAATGGTTAAGAATGCGTTGTTGGGGTCCATCTCGCCGGAAAACATACGGCGAAACTCAAGCTTACCCAGCTGAGCCTGCATGGTATTGATCTCACCCTGGATATCAGCCACCGCGTCAGCATCGTCTTCCTCCACAGCAAATTCCAGCAGTTCCCGGGCATCGCCCACACCGCCGTCCAGGTCATCGATGGTTTTGACTACCGACTCCAGCATAGAGCGTTCGCGACCCAGCTCCTGGGCTTTCTCCGGTTCGTTCCACACATCTGGCTCTGCCAGCAGCAGTTCTACCTCAGCAAGGCGTTCTTTCTTGTTATCGTAGTCAAAGATACCCCCTAAGCACGTCAGTGCGCGCCTGCAGGTCGTCGAGGGTATTTTTCAGGGGGGCTACTTCCAGCACAGTGGGCTTCCAGTCATCAAATCGAAAGGCGGCGATTTTACCGGAAAGCGCCCAGGCTAACCACTCTCATACTGTTTCTCATCGGCTATGCCGAGAAATAAACTGCGGTGACGCTTTTTCTCCATAACGCCCCGGCTGTTTGTATTTCTTTAACTCTCTAGCAAAGGCCGGTGACAATTTTGCCGGCTTGAATGTCACTTCAAGACCGCCGCAACTCTGGGGCGTCAATCGGCTGAGTTTAAGATTTGAGGGGTACCAAACAAATTCGCGAGTATTGGCTGCATGACTGGTAACCCCACCCCCAGAGAAAAAGTGGATTTCCCGATCACGATCCTCTAACACCAAAGAGGCGCAGTTATTCGGCCGCCATTTAGGGCTGTAGGCAGTCAGCGTGAAATTACCGACGCTGCGACGACTATTTACACTGCGACCCACTTTACGAGGGGAAAAGCCAGCCTGCATCAAACAGTTTTTCTCCGGGAAAAATATAAAGCCTGTTCCATAAGGCCCCGGCCGCCGACTCCACAGTGCAAGCTCTGCCGCTGTGCCATTGATACTGCCGCGCCAGACCCCATTCATGTCATTCAGTTTCATGCCATCTTGTGAGCCTCTGCCATGCCAGAGTGTTGTGGCTTTTTCTAACTGAGCATCGCAGGCGATTTGTTTTTTTGGCAAAGCCGCACGGCGAGCCTTTTCTTTTTCCCAGTTGATTTTTGCCAGTTCGTAGGATTTTTGGGTAGCGTCTTCGATGCTTTTACGCTTTACCTGTTCGAGCTGTTGGCGTTGCTGCCTTGCTGCCACAGCGCCGGGAGCAACGAGAGGCGCCTGACCTTTTTCAAACCGATGGAGGTTTTGATAGGCACGTTGAACATCTGGCGCATCGCAACGATTTTGCAAATGCCCTTTCATAAACACAAGACTATCAACTGTTGATTTGAGGTAGTCCTGCATTGATGGAAAGTTGATGTCTTGGCGTTTGAGATCGTTCAGTAATCCAGTAATAAAGTCCAACGATTCCTGCCGGGATCGATTTGCCGTGTAGCGATCAAAACTGTCCAGGAAACGGTTATGAATGAACAGTTGGTATACACCTCCATCTGACTTGTACTCAAAAAAACCAGAACGGGTCCACTCCTCCCAAACCGTTGTGCGAACCGTATAGTCGCTGCGCAAGTTATGGCGGCAGAATGCGGAATACCCCGCCAAATAGTCCATAAAAAACTTCTCATAAAGTAAATCACGGGGGACACTGTTAAAGATACCGTCGCCAATATCGTTGAGTATTCGGGTGTAGGCTTTATGGGAGGGAGTGCGGCCATCGTCACTGATACAGCCCTTGAAGTCTTTTGCTTTGCAGGTGCGGCAATGGCTGTTAGCCAACGTAATATAGCGGTCGTAACTGTAGGGCTTGGTGGATCTCTGGCTGGCTTCGCGGGTGGTCAGCGCAAAGTAATCTTGGGTGTATTTTACCCAGTCTTGGTCAGTCAGCAGACCGGCAAAATAATCGTTGCGGCATTGACACCAATTTTCATCGACATCCGTACCGATCAGTTCTTTTTGGGCTAGACAGGCGTATTTAAGGCTGTCGTCTCGTTGTGCCTGAGCGTTTGCCTGGTTTGGCCACAACGCCGACAAAAACGCTACACAAGCAATAAAAAGCATCCCCGAAAAACTGCAAATAGTCCTATTCATTTTTATTTCCCTAATCACTTGTGGTTTTGGTACTTACCCAGCGAGCGTATTTAGTGCCCAACCAATAATCAACACCTGAGGCAAGGTAACCAGTGGCAAAAATAACGCCACTTTCCAGGATTTGGTCAGATCCTTAAGCACCATCACCTCAGTATAGTCAGTGGCAATACCCGCCATCAGAAAGGTAAAGCTGTTACCCGGCGCGACGGCGCGTGTCAGCAAATCCGCCGCGATGGGGGTTGAGCCTTCGGAGCACACTTCAATAATGGTAGCGGCTGCCAAAGTCAGGAACAGCCCAATCATAGTGGGGCCAAAATAGGTTTGGTAAATATCCATCGGCACAAAGGCGCGAATCAGCACCGCCAGCACAATGCCGAACAGCAGCCAGCGAAACACCATTTTTGAATCACGTATTCCATCTTTGAGAACAGCACCGGTGGATTTTGGCGTTATCTGTGCAGATTTGAGCAGCTTTTTCAGTTCTGGCCAAAACTTTACCGGCTCAACAGCTTCTACCTGATTGGGGTTAGTTGGCAACGTACCTCGCGCTACCAGACGATCAAAAATTATTCCGGTAACAATACCAATCACCGCTGACAGCAGAATAAACAACAGTGTCCACTGCCAGCCAATCAGGGCAATCATCACAATGGTCAGCGACAGGGAATTCCACGGGCTGGCAATCAGGAACGCCATCAACTGCCCCAGGCTGGCGCCACGCTCGTAGAGTTTGACCCCCACCATCAAGATGCCGTGGTTACACAAATCCAGCAATATTCCGGCACCGGTCGCCCGCACCACACCGCGCACCGAGCCCCCGTGCCCCAGCACCGACATCACCAGTTCTCGCGGCACCCGCTCCAAGAGCCCCACAAACACCACCGCGGCCAACAGCCCCCACCACATTTCGTGAAGTAGTTGGGCAGTGCCAGAAGTGATCATCCATAACCATTGCGGGGTTGAGTTATCCCCAAACAGCCAATACAGCCCATAGCTGACGGCCACTATCAGGCCCGAACCCCACAACAGATAATCTGGCCTGGCCTTTTCGCCTTCCGGGGTTGGGCAGCAGCTGGTTGTTGGCTTTTGTGGTTTTGGCGGACAGCAGTTAGCCATTGGAACGCTCCGATAGGGAATCGATAATGGCGCAATGAGGCGAGTTGTTATCGGCACAACGAGAAAGCAGGTCAGTTAGCAACTGCTGAGTTTCCTGCAGTTCAGCGATTTGTTGAACCACCTGCTGCTGGCGTTCGGTGACCAATTGGTGAACTTCTGCACTGCGGCGTTTGGGATTGCGCCACAATTGCACCAATTGACCACACTCTTCCAGAGAAAAACCGAACTGTCTGGCACGGCGCAAGAAGCCCAATTCAGAAACTGCAGAATCCGGATAATCCCGGTAGCCATTTTCAAGCCGTGGTGGCGCAGGCAACAAGCCCTGCGCTTCGTAGTAACGGATGGTTTTGGCAGATATGCCGCTTTGTTTGGATAGATCGCCAATGTTCATAGTGCTACTCCAGATATGAACAGCACTATAAACCTTCCAGCAGCAGGAACGTCAAGAGTTATCAGTTAAAACGAACTCTGAAAAACACCGCGTACAACACCGGCACCACCAACAACGTCAGTAATGTGGCAAAGGCCAGCCCAAAAATAATGGTGACTGCCATGGGCACAAACATGGCGGTGCCACCCCACCACAGGGGCATCATGCCGAGCACCGTAGTGGCGGTAGTAAGCATAATCGGCCGCAGCCGTTGCAGGCAGGCGTGTACCACCGCATCTGCCGGGGCCTTGCCCTGCTCTTCGATTTCGATTTTGATGCGGTCGATCAACACAATGGCGTTGTTAATAATAATGCCCGCCAGAGAAATGATGCCGAGAATGGTAAAAAACCCGAAGGACGAATTGGCCACCAACAGGCCGATGGTAACGCCAATCAGCCCCAGCGGAATGGTGGTGAGAATAATAATCGGCCGGCGAATGGAATTAAATTGCGCCACCAGCAGCAACACAATCACCATCAATGCCAATGGCAATTTGGCGGCGATGGAGGCGTTGGCATCACCAGACGATTCCGATTCACCACCCATTTCAAAACGGTAACCACTGGGCCATTGATTAGCAGTTTGTTTCAGCCAGGGCACCAGGCTACTGTTGACTTCGGCGGCGGTGGCACCGTCTTGCAATTGCACATTCAGAGTAAGGGTGCGTTCGCGGTCGCGACGTCGCACGATGCCGGGCTCAAACACCAGCTCCACATCCGCCACTTGTTTTAGCGGCACCCGATCACCAGAGGACTGCGCGTAAATACTCAGGCCATCCAGCTTGCCCACATCCTGGCGGTCGCTAGCCACGGTGCGCAGCTTAACCGGAATCAACTTATCTCCTTCCCGGTATTGGGTCAGCTCAATACCAGCCAGCCCGGTACGCAATGAATAGGCCACATCGTCGCTGGTCACACCGGCCAGCCGAGCGCGATCTTGATCCACATTCACCAATAATTTTTTGGTGGGCAAGCCCCAGTTATTTTTTACCGAACTGACACCGGGCGTAGCATAAAGCTGATCGGTTACCTGTTCCGCCATTCGATACAGCTGCTCAGAGCCACTGCCCGACAAACGCACTTGGATGGGGTAGCCCACCGGCGGGCCATTTTCCAGGCGAGACAATTGCGTGGCCAAATCCGGATGGGCTTGACGCAAGTAGCCGTTGATATCGGTAATAATCTCGTCCACCACTTTGCCATTGGCGGTGTTGACGATCATAAAAGCATTGGCAGGGTTGGGGTTGGCTGGGTCAAGTCCAAGCGCAAAACGGGGGCCGCCCGTGCCAATAAACGTCATCCAGTTGCTTACCGTTGCGATACCAGCAGTTGCCTCGCCGCTTTCCGGATTATAAAAACGCTCTCGCATAAATTTGTCGAGATCGGCAATAACGCTTTCTGTGGTTTCAATGGACGTCCCCAAAGGCATTTCCAGTTTGGCGGTAAACACCGGGTCTTCCGAGGGGGCAATAAATATTTGCGGCACCAACCCCATACCCTGCATGGCAAGGAAGAACACCACCACCACACTCAGCAGAAATGTTTTTGGATGGCGCAACGAGGTAAGCAAAAATTTCTGATAAAAACGGTAGCCGCCACCATCAAAAATAGAGTCGTCTTTGCTGTGTTTCTGTTTGATTTTCAGCATCACTGTTGTCAGCACCGGAATCAGGGTCATGGTCAAACCCCAGGAACACAGCAAAGTAATGCCCACCACATAGAAAATATCGGCGGTGTATTCACCCACTGCGGATTCCGCCAAACCGATAGGCATAAACGCCGCAGCAGTGGTGAGTGACGATACTAACAGTGGCACTTTTAATTCGCTGCCAGCTTCTATCGCTGCAGCGACAGCACCCATACCGCCTTCACGTTTCAGCAAAATAGATTCCACCATCACAATGGCGTTATCCACCAACAAACCGAGGGAAATAATCAGCGCCGCCAGTGAAATCTGGTTCACGGTAATACCGAACTGCTGCATCACAAAAAACGTAATCACCATGGTAGTGGGAATCAACGTGGCGACTACGGCACCGGTTCGTAGCCCCAAAAATGCCACCATCACCAGTACCACAATGGCAATAGCCTGCAACAGGCTGGACATAAAGTTGTTGACGTTTTCCTCCACCAGGCTGGCCTGAAACCATACCTTTTCCAACTCAATACCCCAGGGGTATTGCTGCTGAATGTGCGGAATCAATTGATCCAGTTTTTTGCCCAGTTTGAGAATATCGCCACCGTCCGTCATGGAGATCGATAGCGTCAGCGCCGCGGTACCGTTGGCACGAGCGATACTGGATGGCGGATCCACATAATCCCGGTAGACCTCAGCAATATCCCCCAAAGAAATCAGCCCACCACGAGGCAACTGAATCACGGTATTGCGCAAGTCGTCCACAGACTCAAAGTTGCCCGTGGGTTCCAGAGTAATGCGCTCTCGGCCACTGGTAATGTTGCCGCCGGACGACAAAATATTCACGCTGTTGAGCACACCACTGAGTTGCTGTGGCGACAAGCCCAGCTCCGTCAGGCGAGCGTTGTTGTAATCGATAAAGACCACTTCTTGCTGAGCGCCATGAATATCCACCTTGGCGATATCCGGCTCTTTCAACAAACGGTCGCGAATTTCGTCGGCAACGGTTTTCAGTTCTGCGTAACTGAAACCATCGCCGCTCAGGGTGTAGACGCTGCCAAACACATCGCCAAATTCATCGTTCACATGGGGGCCATCAACACCGTTGGGCAGATCCCCTTCCACATCACCAATCTTGCGCCGCAGATCGTCAAAGATCGGGCGCATATTTTTATAGCTCTCCTTAAAATTGACGTTCACTACAGAAATACCGGTGCGGGATTCGCTGACAATAAAATCCACCTCCGGCATTTCCTGAGCTTTTTTCTCAATTTTGTCGGTAACCAGCTGCTCCATGCGCTCTGGTGCCACACCGGGCAAGCGAGTGGTAATCACTGCTGTGCGCACGGTAAAACCAGGATCCATGGCTTTGGGCAACGCGTAATAGGCCGCCAGGCCGGAAATAAACAACACGGCCACCAACGCAAAGGTAATGCGGTTTTTGGCGATGGCAAAGCCGGTTAATGTTTGTTTTACACTCATGGCAACAGCACCTGCTGGCCTTCGCGAATCACACTGACGCCGGCGGTAATTACCCGGTCACCAATATTCAGGCCATTGAGCACTTGAACACCCTGCTCAGTCAGTTCTCCCAAGGCCACTGTTCTGCGCTCAACAACACCCTGCTTAGCGCCATTGGCTTTGGCCACAAACACAAAGGTGCCTTCACTGCCTTTGACAATGGCGGACAGCGGCAATAAATAAGCGCTTTGGTTGCCATCGCCAGCAAACGTAAAGGTCACTTCTGCGGCCAGGCCAGCACGAACCGTTGCGGAGGGCTGAAGCACTTTTACATTCACAGGAAATACTGATGCGGCGCCATCGGCCACGCCCCCCACTTCCGTTACCCTGCCGTTAAATACCTGACCCGGCACCGAACCAAAGCGAATGCTGGCAGTGTCGTTTGCCTGCACATTGGCAATCAGGTTTTCCGGTACATTGACGGTAATTTCAATCTCATCGCCACAATTCACTTTGGCCACAGGATTGCCCTGCCCTACGTTCTCATTCACCTCGGCGGTTAACTCGGCAACGCTGCAGTCGCCCTCTGCCAACAGGCTGGTGTAGGAGAGTTCAAGCTCTGCCAGCTGCAGGGCTTTTTGTGCTGCCCGCTGCTGGGCTTTCGTGGATTCCGCCTGCGCCCGGGTGGTGTCCAGATCATTGCGGGAAGCGTTGCTGTTTTGGTACAGGTCTTTAGTGCGCTGGTAGCTGGCATCGGCACTGCGGGCCGTGGCCTTGGCTTGCTCAAGGGAAGCTGCCGCCTGCTGAACCCGCAGGCGATAGGGAGTTTCATCCAGCCGGGCAATAAGTTCGCCGGGCTGCAAACGATCACCCACCTGAGCAGCCATTTCAACGATGGTGCCAGAGACTTTAAAACTGAGGCGGGACTCCTGACTGGAGTGACTGCTGCCCGAAAAGGTACGGGAGCGCATACTGGTAGGCTGTTCCAAAGTGATGGTGCGCACCGGACGCAGTTGCGGTTCAGCTTGCTCGGTTTTGTTGTCACAGGCCGACAGCAAAACAACTGCAGACGTCAGTGCTAGATAAACTACTGTATTTTTCATTTTGGATACCTGAATCAGTTTCATGTTATTGCCGCCCACGAATATAGTCGCGCAGCTGCTCCGCCAATTGTCCGCGGCGCTCCGGCGGCAACAAAAATTCAAACTCGCCCACTGACTGCTGCAAATTCATCACCGTAATTAAAAAGTCATAGACTGCATTGGCGGCAGCGCCCTGGGCTTGCAGGGCGGCATTTTGGGCATCCAGTAAATCAATCACCGACACCACGCCTTTGGCGTAAGAATCACTGATCAGCTCGAGGTTTTTACTGGCTGCTTGCGCCGCTTGGCGAGACAGTTCGATGGATGAATACGCCGCATTGGTGCTGTGCACCTGGGCACGAACTTGCTGTTCAATCTGTTCACGGGTGGCAGCCACCAGAGTATTTAGCTGCTGCAATTCCAGCTTGCTTTTTGACAGTGCCGACTTGCGACTGCCACCGGCAAACAGAGGGAGTGTGGCATTCAGGGATACCGACCAATCGTCCAAGGATTCATTGGGGCCTGCGCCCACACCGGATTGGCTCAGGTTGCTGCCGTACTGACCGCGAACACTGAAATCCGGTAACCAGAAATCCCGTTTGCGATTGCTAATCTCCCGTTTTTTGGCCGCCAACTGGGCCTCTAGTTGTCGCAGTTGGGGCGATAACTCAACGCCTCGCTGTACGGAAAAATCCGTCAAAAACGCCAGGTTTCTGGGGTTGTCGATTAGCTCATTAAACTCAGCCTCAGACATCACAAAAGGCTCGTTAATCTGCGCACCGGCTAGCTGAAAAGACTCTGTAATAGGACGGTGCAGCAAGAGATTCAAATTTTCCTGAGCCTGTTTAAACACCGCCCTCGCTTGCAGAAGTGCACTGCGATCGCTGGCTAACTGGCTTTCCCAGCGATACTGATCGGCAGCGGAACTGGAACCGGCCTTGACTCTATCCTGCGCCAGACTGAGGTTATCGCGGGTGAGTTTCAGGTTGTCCTGTTGAATGCGTAACTGCTCCCTTGCCCGCAACACATTCAGGTACGCCACGGTGGCCGCTTGAATAATGTCCAGCTGTAATTGATCAAAAACCGCTTCGCGATTGCGCTGCAAATGACTTTGAATGTGGTAGTTGCTCCAGGCGTCATCGGAGTAAACCAGTTGACTGAAATCCACCGAACCGTCGGTAGAGCGCTGCGCTTGCTGGCCCGCTAATACCAAAGGCGATACTTTGCGCCGGGTAGTGGCGGCACCCACCGACAATTGCGGCAGTAAATTACCGCGAGCACTGATCACGTCATTCTGCCCCGCGGCGACACCATAAGCCTCGGCGCTGAGCTGCAGGTTGTGAGCCAGAGCCAGTTGCGCCACTTTGGCCAGACTGTATGTCGGCCCTTGATCCTGTTGTTCCTGATTCAACAAAATGGCTTCACTGAGTACATCAAAGCGCGGCGACAAACCGATTTGACGAGCGGTGGCCATATTGATGGTCAGCTGCCTTTTGCCTTCAAATTGAATAGGTTGATCAGCCGTTTTTTCGCCCAGCATCACCGCCTGCATATTCAAGGCATTGCGGCGGGCCATACGTTGCCAGTCTGTTGCCGGAGAATCAGACACCAGCATGCCCTGACGCACTCCATCGGAGCCCAGCAAACTGAAACTGGGTAGTTGACGCCGTATAGCCCCCTCTATCAACTGCGCCATTTGTGCTTTGGGCAGCCGTGGTAATCCGGCAATCATCAAGCCGTCTGCGTCGGCAGGCAGCTTGTCCAGAAGGTTGTGATCAACACCATCGTGGCCGACAAAGTGCATATTGATGCCCTGCTGCCTTGCCAACTGCCGGGCTTTTTCAGCCAGTACCGGTACAGCGGCCAGAATCACTTCATCCACCAACAGAGCGACATTGCGTACCGGAGCCACCCGCCGGAAGCTGGCCAGCTGTTCGCTGAACTCCACCCTGTCCACCAGGTAATTGAGGTTACGCACACCAGAGCCCGCACCACTGGATGGCACACCCAGCAACTGGGCATCAAATACCAGCGGCAAAAACGTGGGCTTCGGGAAGCTCTTGCGGGCAGCGCCTATTTGGTTAGCTGCAACACCGGACACCAGCAACATATCCACATTTTGATCCGAATAGGCCTGCTGGAATGCCCGTTGAATATCTTCTGCACGCCAACCGCCCTGGAAGGATTTGAAGCTGACATCAAACTCACCTTCGGTAAGAGCCGTGATCTCCTGGCGATACAGCTGTTCAATAAAACTCAGCTGCTGATCTGGGCCGTCGCTGATGACTGCAATGCGGTAATCCCTGGCCGCTGCTGCTTGTGCAAACACTTGCACTAACAACAGAGCCGCCAACAGCCGCAGTGACACAAGCCGAGTATGGGTAAAAAAGTTCATATCTAATAATCCTGAGACTACTGATTGAGTATAGGGCACATCTAAAAATGCGCTATTTCCGCAACAGCGGCGTTGGCGTCGTACTCGACTCCTCATGTATGTCTTATACACTGCGGGTCTCCGTGCGCCGCCGTCTTGCTGTCACGAAAATATCACTATTTTTAGAGATGCCCTATAGTCAGCCATCAAGCAATAAAGTACACCGCACAGTTTACATAAATCCACATGCAAAAGTAAACTCATCAGTGTATTATTTGCCGCAACTGCGGAGGCGCCATGAGTTCAGTACAAGAAAAGACGATCACCCGATCACAGCAAAAGCAGCAGGATATTATTCAGGCTGCGGAACAGATATTCATTGAATGCGGCTACCGCGGCGCCAGCGTGGATGCCATTGCCGAACGGGCACAAGTGTCCAAGCGCACCATTTATAACCACTTCGCTAACAAGGAAGCGCTGTTTCAGCACATCACCAATCTATTGATTGAAAGTGTGGTGCGCTCAAGTACGGTGAACTACGACCGTAAGCAACCCCTGGATAAACAACTCTTTGACATACTCTCCGGAGCCTGGGACGCCCTCACCACCAAAAAGCTTATTGAACTCGCGCGGGTCATTCTCAGCGAATATATGCAGAATCCAGCCATGTCCCAGCGAACCATGGAACGCATTACACAACACGAAGACGGCCTCAACAGCTGGCTAAAAGCCGCCATTGCCGATCATCGTATCAAACCAATAGAGGTGGAGTTTGCTGCTGCCATGCTAAGAGGCATGATTCACGAACTCGGCCACCATCCCATGCTGTTTTTTGACATGCCAGCCCCCACCAAAAAAGAAAAGCAGCACGCTCTGACGGAAATTGTTGCGGTGTTTTTAGGGCGCTATCAAATTAACCAATAACAACGTGGCTCGCACTTCTCTTTCAGATCAAAGCGCCAGCTATTTGTATTCCCTTTAAAACCTGGTTATTTGAGTCCTCTCCAGTTCCAAGTCGAGCGTTTTCCCGGACTGCAATATTTCAAGCAAGGCAAAACTGAGCGAAACCAACATACTAATTAAGCTGATCAGAAATAGGTATGGAGCCACGGCTTCTAGAGAAATGTGCAAAAACAACATCGTGATGACACAAAATATAAATGAAATAACTCCATGCGCTTGCATGTATTTAATAAGCTCTATTCGAATTTTCAAATTTTGAATCTGTTGGTAGCGATTTTTGTCCTCACAATCCTCAGTTAGGATACTCAATGTACGCACAATGTTGGCCAAAGCCAGATTTCGATTGGTGTAGGCAAGCAGTAACAATGAGATTCCGGGAAACAAAATGGCCGGATCAGTAAGCTCTAAGTTGGTAATCATCGGATTATTGGTAGATATGAATTGGATATCGCTTGATGTGACATACTCTCTATTAACGACAATTATTAATGTGGTCCGTCACATTAATAATTGTCGCCTTTTACCGATTTCTTTTATATGGCATCCACTCCGGTTTCCCCAGTACGAATACGCACCACCTCTTCCAGATCGGAAACAAAGATTTTTCCATCACCAATTTTTCCGGTAGCCGCAGACTTGACGATGGCTTCTACCACCACGTCCACCTGGTCATCGGCAACCGCAATATCCAGGCGAACCTTGGGCAAAAAATCCACCACATACTCGGCACCGCGATAAAGCTCGGTATGCCCTTTTTGGCGACCAAAGCCTTTTACTTCGGTGGCAGTAATACCCTGCACGCCAACATCCGCCAAGGCTTCACGCACATCATCCATCTTGAACGGCTTAATAATAGCTGATACTAGTTTCATGATTTTTTCTCCTGCAAAGCCATTAGCGATTGGTGAATTCAGGGTAAGCTTCCAAGCCACACTCGGCCAAATCGGCACCAGCGTACTCTTCATCTTCAGAGATACGAATACCCATAGTGGCTTTCAACAGCAACCAAACCAGTGCACTGGCACCAAACGTCCACAGGGCGATGGTTGCCGCGCCGGCCAATTGGCCACCAAAAGTGGCACCATCGTTGGTCAATGGCACCAACAATAGCCCCAGCAAACCCACTACACCGTGTACGGAAATGGCTCCCACTGGATCATCGATTTTCAGCTTATCCAGCATCACAATGCTGTACACCACCAACACTCCACCAAGAGCACCAAACAGCGTCGCTTGCAGAGGGGTCGGGGTCGATGGCTCTGCAGTAATGGCCACCAGGCCTGCGAGGGCACCATTCAAGCACATGGTCAGATCAGCCTTCTTAAAAGCCAACTTACTCACCAATAGCGCTGCAACCAAACCACCTGCCGCTGCTGCATTGGTATTGGTAAACACCATAGCCACCGAGTGAGCACTTGAAATATCACCCAGCTTCAACACCGAGCCGCCATTAAAGCCAAACCACCCCATCCACAGGATAAAAGTACCCAGTGTTGCCATTGGCAGGTTAGCTCCCGGAATAGCCACAACACTGCCATCCTTTCGGTATTTGCCTTTACGGGGGCCAAGCAACAGAACGCCCGCCAACGCCGCAGCGGCACCAGCCATGTGCACAATGCCAGAGCCGGCAAAATCGCTGAAACCAAGGTCACCCAGGTTATAGAGGCCAAAGACATCTTTGCTGCCCCAAGTCCAACCACCCTCCAGCGGGTAGATAACACCGGTCATTACCACAGCAAACAACAGAAAAGCCCACAGCTTCATACGCTCAGCAACCGCGCCGGAGACGATCGACATAGCAGTCGCCACAAACACCACCTGGAAGAAAAAGTCTGAAGCACCGGAGTAGACTGAATCACCACCAAAGCCGTTTTCAGCAGACGCCGCCAGCTGCTCAGCAGCGTAATTATCACCCCCCATAATTCCAGACAAAAAGAAGCCGCCGTCGTACATAAACTGGTAACCACACACCAGATACATTGTGCAGGCCACTGCGAACAGTGCGACGTTCTTGGTAAGAATTTCGGTGGTATTTTTGGCCCGCACCAGGCCGGATTCCAGCATGGCAAATCCCGCCGCCATCCACATAACCAGAGCGCCACACACCAGAAAGTAAAAGGTGTCTATGGCGAACTGCAGTTCAAAAATTTGATTTTCCACAATGGGTCTCCAGAAAGATAATTGGGAAGCAATAAGTGATTACAGGGACTTACTGACAGAGAACACCAGCCGGTCATCAGCCAGTTGGTTACCGGAACCAATGTCAGTGCCGTAATACCCCAGGCTGAAGTCCGCACCAGCAAAGTTTTTAGAGACAACCGCCGACCAATCGATATAGCTGTCATCGCCGCTGCCATCGAAGGTGATGTCCATATCGTCGGCACTGTTAAGACCCAGGTGCAGATCCAGGGCGTATTCCTGCGGCAAAGAAATGGAGTAATCGGAAGACAGGTAGTAGAAACTTTCACCCCCCTCCCCCAAGTATTCGTCCGAGTAAATCAACCCCAGGCTGATATCGGAGAAGCTGACAGAGAAGGTGAGTTCTTCGTAATCCAGAGCACTTTCACCGGTGTAGGTGTAAAAAATCACACCGATGTCGTAGTCCACGCCCTCAGAGAAAGAACCGGCGTAACCACCGTAGAAGTCCAACTCAACCTGAGCAGAGGAACCGAAGTCCACATTGGACGCCCAGGCACCGGCGTAAAAACCGGATTCCGCTTCATAGTCAAAGCCACCCTGAATTGAACCATGCTCACCAGTCTGGGACTGACCACGGAATACATAGTCGGTGTTCAAGGTTATGTTGGCAGAAATCGAGTCTTCCGCTTGGGCGACGCCAGCAGGCAGAACAAGAGCGAATATCAGGGATTTAAACGTCAAGTTACGCACAGTTATGTACTCCTTTTAGAGGGTTAAAAAAATTCAAACCCTCTATTACACATACCGTGCCAACTTATTTATCTACTTATTATTCAATAACTTAAGCAGTACACCATAAAAAAAACAACATTAATTGCACAGCTTTAGTGCAAAAATAAAAGCTAAAACCTAATCGCACCAATATAGTGCAAAACCTTAATTCTAAAAATACAGGAAATAGATATAAAGCTTCTAAGCAGAAACCAAAGCTTGCCTCAGCGCCGCGTAGCAACCTAGCAAACCTGGGTTTTTTAGCGTCACCACTCCTACCGGAATAGCTGCACAATAATCGGCCAAGCGCCCTTTATCCTCAAAGTGGAACCGAAAGCTTTCCTCACTAACAAAGCAAGCGAGCTTTTCCATAACACCCCCGGCCAGATAAACTCCCCCTTCAGCGCCAAAGGCCAAAGCCATATCACCGCAGGCTACAGCAAATATTTCGAAGAAATCATCAATGGTTTTCAGTGCCAAGGTATCCCCTTCGTGGGCCAGTTCGGTCACCTCATGAGCTCGCAGATTCACTTCTTCACCACTAAGAACGGAATTAGCCCAATACAAGTTTTCCAGGCCCTGCCCGGATATCACTCGCTCAAGGGAAATGCGGTGGTATTTTCTTCGCAAGACACTCAAAAGCGCCATCTGGTGATCACTCGACGGAGAGAAGCCCATATGCCCACCTTCAGATGAAAGTACAGCACCATCGGGAGTAATCATGGCAACACCAAGCCCAGTTCCCGGCCCAATAATCACCTTCATCCGATCAGTGCTTGGGCGCATACCCCCCAACCATTGAATGCCACCTTCCGAAAAATCGCGCAAACAGAGCGCTTGCGCCCTGAAATCGTTGATCAACAACAGGGGAACCCCTAAGGATTTCTCAAGATGTGCGCGTGTAAATTTCCAATGGTTATTGGGCATATAAATAGTTTCGCCCTTTACCGGACAGGCAATCGCAAAGCAAATTGCTGAAACAGACTTCAACTCAGCTTTCTCTAGATAAGCCGCAATGGCTCTTTCAGGACCCGCATAATCAGACGTCGCCAATACTTCTACGCCCTGCAGGCGCCCCCGGCTATCGATCGTGGCAAAACGGGCATTGGTGCCGCCAACATCCGCCACTAAACAATTTTCAAGACTAGAAATCACTTGGAGCTCCGCTCAATAATTTACGGTTAACACGATTGACACTGAGCTCAATCTGACTGCGAATGGTTAGCCGACCTGGACGTAAAGCTTGCCAAAAAATCTTTGATAGTCGCTCGATAATTACGGCTGACTTTTACCTGTTCAGAGCCCCGCAGTTGCAAAAAGTATTCACCTTTTGCCCTGGGAAATACTTTGCTAATGCAAGCAAGGTTAACAATCGTAGAGCGATGAACTCTTTTAAAGACATTGGGGTTGAGCTGCTCTAACAGGTCTTTCATAGTACTTCGCATAATGTGGGTCTCACCGGATGCATGAACACACATATAGTCACCGGCAGCATCAACCCACTCAATGTCTTCCTGCTCAATCAGCGTCACGACACCTTGGTCTTTGACAACGATATGAGAATTTGTAGTGCTCGGCTCAAACGATATAGACGTTTCTTCAGTGTTTTTCCGTTGATTTATCTTAGTGACTGCGTTGACGATTGAAGACTTATCGCGTACTCGGCCATTGGCACTGGTATGACGATCCAGGCTTCGACTCACCGCCCGTGTAATACTGGCTGAATCAATAGGCTTGAGTATGTAATCGACAGCACTGACATCAAAAGCATTCAATGCATATTCATCATAAGCGGTTACAAAAACGATAAGTGGCACGATATCCGACTGCAGTTTATGTATCACATCAAAACCATTAAGACCTGGCATTTGTATATCGAGGAATACAAGGTCCGGCTGATGTTCCAAAATTGCATCGACCGCCGCATGACCGTTTCTGCACTCAGCCACAATCTCTATGGATTCGATTTCACTGAGGTAGGAACGCAATAAATCAAGAGCCAGAGACTCATCGTCCACAATGACGGTACGCAATTTCACTGCAGAGCTGACACTCCCAATACTTTCGAGTTTGTTGCTCATTTAGCTAAAATCCTCCCCAGAATCTTCGAATGGAATTTCAATAGTGGTTTTTAAACCACCTTCGCTGCCACTCGCCAAATCAAAACTGTAATCATCTCCGTAGGCTACCTTTAAGCGATCCAAGGTATTTCTCAATCCTATACCACGCCCACTCGAGCGCTGCCCCCTACTGCCCAAAACCTCCTGATTACTGCCCGTATCACTCAACGACATATGCAATCTCTCACCTATTTTGTTGGCAGAAAAGTGAATTGTCCCGCCATCCGGGTTTTTCGCTATGGCATACTTCACTGAATTTTCGATAAGCGGCTGAAACAACAAACTGGGTATCAACGCCCTTTTTGCACTCTCTGATACGTCAAAGTTCAACTGCAAACGCTCTTCAAATCGAGTTTTTTCAATATCCAGATAGAGCATTAACGCGTCGATTTCCCGACTCAGGGGGATTTTCATATCTGGATTATTATCCAGAGAATAGCGGAGAAAACGGCTTAACTTTACGATAACACCGTTGGCCTGATCGAGTTTCTTTAATTGTACGAGAGAGCTTGCGGCGTTGAGGGTATTAAACAGAAAATGAGGATTTAGCTGGTAGCGCAGCATCTGCAGTTGTGACTCCTTGGCTACCGACTCAGCGTGTAGGCGTTTGATTTGCTCGGCACCGACCATCGCCTCTGCTTTGACTTTCATTCGATGTTCCGAGTCCAGCAAGTAAAAGTAGCGAACACCGTGATACAAGGTACTCCAGCATAAAAAAATAAAAATAGCGCCGAAGAACCAACCACCAAAATCCGCCCAAACGTTGCTCTCGTCTGTCATCCATATAAATGATGCGATTCTAAATGCCGTCCAGACAAGAGCAATCACCAGCACCGCCATGAGACTTATGACGATTCTCAGAGTAATGGAAAAATCCCAGATACGATCAAAGACTGAGTGCAAGAGCATTGACAACAGCGCCGCAGTAGCTGCTTGTAACAGATTGTGGCCAATGTATACCCAGGATGTTTGTCCGTACCACAACGTCAGCGTAGTAAAGGTAACGATAACAAACCCTATCCAGAAAACGATCTGCAAAACCCAAATGTGGTGAAAATGCTGGTTATCTCTCATGGATCAGGCTTCTATCAAATCAATTGTTATCAAAGATATATTATTCGCATTGACGAGTTTTAGAAACGCAAACCACTTTTCACTCGTGTGTATTTATTGAGTAGACCAGTAACAGCATAGTACATTGAGCATATCGCACAAAATCTGCTGACGATTCCACTCTACCGCAAACAGTGTTCTGTTCGTCGCATCCAGCTTGTTCCACTGCTCCCCGAATTTCAGAATACGAAGATGTCTTAGTGGCACTCACCTGATGAACAATGATTCGAAAACTAACTCAAACTTGATGCAGAACCGCCTAAGCGGATTTTATACAGCGTACGTAGCCCTGATTGTTGCTCTTGGTGGTTTTCTGATGGGCTTCGACGCTTCGGTAATTTCCGGGGTGGTAGGCTTTATCGAGGTTGAATTCAGCCTCAGCGATATAGAGCTGGGCTGGGCAGTTTCATCATTGACCCTTACAGCCACACTGGGAATGCTGCTAAGTGGTCCCATCAGCGACCATTGGGGCCGAAAAAAAGTCTTAAAGGTAGCCGCCTTACTGTTCTTTATTTCAGCATTGGCTTCTGCGCTAGCCACCTCTTTTTCTACCTTGGTATTGGCGCGCATGATCGGAGGGCTTGGCGTTGGTGCTGCTCTGATTATCGCCCCCATGTATATCGCCGAAATTGCTCCACCAAAACTGCGCGGCCGCATGGTTTCGTTTAACCAGCTCAACATTGTTATTGGTATATCCGCTGCCTTCTTCAGCAATTACCTGATTCTGACAGCCGGGCAGGCAGACTCGCCTCTGGCCAACACACTGAGGTTAGGCGACTGGAATTGGCGTTGGATGCTTGGTATTGAGGCTCTTCCCGCCCTGCTTTACTTTGTTTTTCTGTTTCTTGTTCCTGAAAGCCCGCGCTGGCTGGTCATGAAAGGGCTAGACCAGCAGGCGCTAAAAATACTGAAAAAAACAGGCGATCAACACCAGGCAAGCTCCTCTCTGCAAAATATTCGCAACAGCATTTATACAGAGGCCAGAGCTGTAAAGCCGTCATTTGTCGAACTCTTACATCCCTCGCTGAGATTGGTGATGATTCTTGGATTATCCATAGCCATACTTCAGCAAATTACTGGAATAAACGCTGTCTTTTTCTACGCACCTATGATTTTTGAGCAATCAGGCATAGGTACCGACGCGGCCTTTGTGCAAGCTATCCTGGTTGGGCTGGTTAATTTGTTGTTTACAATCCTGGCAATTCTAATGGTCGATAAGCTGGGTAGAAGGCCGTTACTCGTTATTGGCCTCATGGGTATTGCGGCCTTCATGTTTTTGCTGTCTTACGGCTTTCAATCGGCAACTTATACACTGACGGAACAAGCGATCAGTGGCCTTTCCGAAAACATTAGAGAACCACTAAAAGCACTTGAAGGCGTTGTTTATACAAGCGATCTCAGTTTCAAAGCGGCAGTTGTTGATGCATTGGGCAACAATCTCGCCAAAGCTCACGAAGCAGCAATACTGACCGCGGCGGCCACCATGAACTCCAAACTCATTTTAATTGCCATACTCGGATTCGTAGCAAGTTTTGCCATTTCCATAGGCCCTGTCATGTGGGTTTTATTTTCGGAAATTTTTCCCAATCACATTCGTGCAATAGCCATTTCTTTTGTAGGGCTAATCAACTCTGCTGTCAGCTTTCTAATCCAGCTGGCTTTCCCATGGAAACTCGCCACCATCGGCGCGGCGCCTACCTTTGCTCTATTCGGCACATTTGCCTTGATAGGCGTTTTTCTAACGCTACGCTTACTACCGGAAACCAAAGGCAAATCTTTGGAAGAGCTGGAGAACTTATTGGGTACTAAGGCTAGTCAATATAATAAGTAACAGGGCCTAACCTCATAAACCATTTTATCTCATACCCTGTACCCTTTACCGCAAATACATAGAGGAGGTTACAGCACTGGCGTAAGGTGTATTTTGAGCAAAGTAATGAACTTAGCCGAATAAAAACTAACGTGAGAGGGTATGCCGTGTTTGATGATAAGTTTAAGCGAAACGCTACTATACTGCCCGTTGTAGCGATGTTATCTCCCCTCAGCATTGCCGAAGAGGACACCGACAACAAGTCAGTTATGGAGGAAATTGTTGTCACCGTTGAAAGACGAGCACAGTCCCTTCAGAGTTATGCTGGAACCGCTGCTCAAATCAGCGGTGAAGATCTCAAACAGCTGGGTGTGGCCAGTATTGAAGATATAGACGCATCCATTCCTGGCCTTTCCATCGCCAACAACCAAGGTAATATCGAAGTTTTTATTCGAGGTATCGGCTCCTCCAATAATACCGAATTGGGCGATCCGGCAGCTGCCACTCACCTGGATGGTGTTTACGTGCCTCGACCAGCAGGTATCGGCGCTTCGTTTTTTGATATTCAGCGTGTAGAAGTTAACGTAGGCCCGCAGGGAACATTGCGCGGACGTAATGCCACTGCTGGAACCGTAAATATCATTCCTTGGTCTCCAGGGATCGGTAATACGGATGGCGCCGTTGATCTCTCCTTTGGTAACTTCGGGGAGCAACGCCTTGAAGGTGTAGCCAATATTGCCTTAACTGATAACTCCGCACTCAGAATTGCTGGCTTTATCAGCGAACACGATAGCTACTACAGCAATATCTCTCCAACCAGTGATGAGTTGGGCCTGGATATTCCCGTGGCAGAAAGTGAAGGCATTGGTGTTGCTGAAGCTGCAGACGATGAAGGTGTGCGCATTTCCTACCTGTATAAGCCAACGGATCAATGGGACATGCAACTGACCTACGATCGTGTTGAACAAAAAGGCACTGGCTATACCGGCACCAACTACGCCAACCTCTTGGGCAATGGTATTGACCCAGATAGCATTAGCGATCCCAGAGCGGTATTTGGCCGTGCGTTTACTCCCGAGGAAGATACATCTCACTGGGGTTTGAAAGGCCGGGTCAAGTACAGCGCCGACAACTTCGATGTGGAATACACCGTTTCCCGTCGTCACCTGATCTACGATTACGAGTTCGGAGGCGCGGCACTGTCACCGTTATATCCCGGTGCACTGGATACCCTTCGCAATGACACACCACCTATCGGCGCTACTCCGTTCAGCGAAACCTTTGATAATTTCGCACGGGTCAAATTTATCACCGATTCGGAGTCTGACATCCACGAGCTGCGCTTTTCCGGGGATGGTATAGGTTCAGCGAAAGGCTATTGGTCTGCCGGCGTCTTCTACTTTGAAGAAGCCCAACGTACCTTCCTGGGTGCTACTGCAGACCGCAACGCGTTCTTTGCTGGCAACGAATTCAACCAAACGACTGATACGGAAAGTATTTCTTATTACACCGATGCCACTTGGGAAATCAGTGAAAAAGTACGCCTGACTGGTGGTTTGCGTTACACATCCGATGAAAAAGAACGTTTTGGCGTCAATGCCCGCTACGTGTTCTTCCAAGGTGTGGAAGGCTTCCAACTGGGAGCCAGTGCCTTTGGCACAGAGGGCTTCGAGTTTAACGGGTTTGATCGCACCATTTTTAATCCCGATACCGATGGCGACGGTCTGGTGACCAGCAACGAGTCTATTGACTTCTTCCTGGACGGCGTGCGTACCTTCGGTGCTCGCGATGGACTGGGGGATATTCTCGCCAATGGCGAAGTACCCGGCAGCGGCATTGACGGAGATGTTACTACCTTGCCTCTTTGTCCTGAGTTTCTGGTATCAGGCACAGGGTGCCCCACAGCTGGTGGTTTTGTAGATGGCATATTCCCTGGCAACGCGGATCGTTTATCCTTTATCGTTCCCGGTAACGACATAGCCCTGCAAAATGGCCGTGTAGAAAACGAATTTGTGGACTGGCGCATTCGGCTAGAAATGGATGTTTTCGACGACAGCTTGCTCTACGGTTTGGTCGCCACCGGCCATAAATCTGGCGGCTTTAACGATAACCTGTCAGGTACCGAAGGCGTAGTTGCCCCCAACCCTGCCGGGAGCGCCCCTCGTGCGTTTGATACCGACACGTTAGCGCCCACCTACGATGAGGAAAAAGTTACCCTATACGAAGTGGGTTTGAAAAACGCCTTCACACTGGGCGACATCCCCGCTACATTCAACGCCACAGCGTTCTACTACGACTACAAAGACCTGCAGTTGAACACCCTGGTTTCCAGCCTGCAAATCCTTAACTTTGAAGGCTTTGATGTTTCCACACTCAGCGATGCAGAACTTGAAGCACTGGGCGGTAACGTAGTCAACTTCACTTTCAATGCCTCCAACGCGGAAATTAAAGGCGCCCAGTTTGAAGGCGGATTTGACTTCCCCGGCGAGTGGAATTTTCGTTACAACTTGCTGTACATCGACACGGAAGTGAAAGACTCCATTGAAGTCAGTGACAGTCGTTTCCAAGCAGACGTTTCACCGGAAGATGCCGTGAACGTCTCCATTGAAGGCAACGAACTGCCCCGCACACCTAATCTACAATTCAATGCTTCATTGTCAAAAGCTTTTGTGACCAACTACGGTCAATTTGATGGTGTTCTCTCTGCCGGTTATCGTTCAAGTCAACATCTAACAATCTTTAACGGTGTTGATTTCCGCTTCCCGGATAACCCTCGTGGGCGCTTGGACGATGAAGTCGAAGGCTATTGGACTCTGGACTTTGGCTTAGGATTCTCTTACGGCTTCGACAATAAATACCGCGCTGAGTTTTACGTGAACAACGTAACCGATGAGCAGAAAGAACAGGCCATAATCATTACTGAGTTCGACAATACCCGTTTCTTCTCTCGTCCGCGGACTTACGGCCTGCGACTCAGAGCACTGTTCTAAACACAAATTCTGTATCCGCGAACTTTCTTCAAACCAGGCGTATCTCTATGAGATACGCCTTTTTTACAGCCACTGTTACACTCGAATTAAATCGCTATTAAAGAAAAAACAACGCAAAAAAAATCCCGCTTTCGCAGGAGTAGAATTCAGAGGTGGGCAAGACTGAACAATTAATTGAGACCATACCCATAAGGAAACAGTGGTTCATCATTACAACTGTTTACCTCTGTATTTTTTGGCCAGGAAAACGAAAGTTTACCCTGAAAGCCGTAATCTCCGAACAAGACATCAGCCACCCCCTGCCCCTCTGATCCGGGCAACCAAGCAGCAATAAAGCTCTCTGAGTCAGCAAGCTCTTTATTAACAACCAAGGGCCTTCCGGATATCAGCACCGTAACAACAGGAATGCCCTGGTCAGCAATGTGCTTGATCGTACGCAGATCTTCCGGATGCAGTTCTGCGAGCTCTGTGGTGTGACCGTAGGGCTCAAGAACTTTCATCAGACCACGAATTTGCGAACCCGCTTCGATAATTGAGTCATTGCCGTCACGAATATCTCCCATACCTTCGGCATAGGGCAACTCCCCAATAACAACGATAGCAACATCGTGTTTTTCAGGGTCTGCACTCAGACCACTTTCATCCAGTACTGCTTGGGATGTTTGCTGTTGAATGCCTTCCCATATGGAAGTCCCACCTTCGATTTTCTTATTGTTGAGAACACCTTGCCAATCAACAGTGAAGCCGCCGCATTGGTGACCTCGGTTGTGAGCATTCTTCCCAGCAACCAAGATGCGCGCCTGTTTATCCAAAGGCAAACAGCCATTATCATTCTTCAATAAGACCAGCGATTTACGCACCGCCTCTCTAGCGATTTCGCGGTGCTCATGACTACCAAATGAACTGTGGTTAGACCAACGCCGCTGAGAAGGACAAGGCACCTCAAAAAGGCCTGAAGCATACTTGACCGTGAGAATGCGCCGTACTGCGTCATCAATCCGGCTCAGAGGCACACTGCCGTTGCGCACATGGGTTTTCAAATGGCTGATAAATGGGCGCCATTCTTCAGACACCATAAACATATCAATGCCGGCGTTAACACCTTTGCCAACGGCTTCAAAATAATCTTCTGATAAGTAATCTATGCCATCCCAATCGGAAATGACAAAACCATCAAATCTCATTTCTTTTTTCAACAAATCCGAAATAAGATATTTGTGGCCATGGCACTTATCACCATTCCAACTGTTAAAAGACACCATAATAGTCATAACACCAGCATCAATTGCCGGGTAATAAGGTGTGATATGAGTTCGTTTTAACTCATCAAAGCTCAGGGTTGTTTCACCCTGATCAATTCCGTTCGTTGTTCCCCCATCCCCTACCCAGTGCTTAACACAGGCCACAACGCCATCTTCATCATCACTGGACTGCAAGCCACGAACAAACTGTTCTGCGTAGGTACTGGTAATGACATTGCGATCAGAATAGCTTTCGTAGGTTCGCCCCCAACGATTATTACGGGCCACGGCCAATGTCGGTGCAAACGTCCATTCAACGCCAGTTGCTAAAATCTCGCGGGCAGTCGCCTTGGCGATGCGATGCAACAACTCCGGATCATCCGCAGCACCAAGACCGATATTATGGGGAAATATAGTCGCGCCCAGAACATTGTTATTACCGTGAATAGCGTCAATGCCGTAGATAATTGGAATCGCTAGATGTTGATCACTTTCCTCCATAGAGGCTGTCCAGTAAGCATCATTCATTTCTACCCAATCGTTGGGCCGGTTGTCTCCTGGACATGATCCACCGCCACTAAGCACAGACCCCAGATGAAAATTTTTCACATCTTCGGGCGTACAAGACATTCTCTCTGTCTGCGTCATTTGACCAATTTTTTGATCAATGCTCATTCGCGACAGCAGAGATTCGACTTTGTGCTTCACATCCTTGCTTGTCAGTGAACTTTTCATAGTCTTTCTATCCATTCATCGTGCGCGGCTAATCACTTGGTCACATAAAACGGAATGTTCGCATGGGCGACATGGCCGTTATCATCATAAGCATAAGCAAAAAGCCGGTAAGCACCCACCCTGCCCGGTGCAGTCAACGTAATTTTCGATTTGCCATTATTTTTTATTAACCCGGTAATAACCGGCGGAATAACTTCTTTGGCACCACCGGCCTCTGTGGCTGTACTTTCAAACATTAACACCCATTCATAACGCAATTTGTCTTTATCTGGGTCTTTTACAATAAAGCGTGCCTTTACCTCTTTATCTGGTAAAAGCGCAATATTACTGTGTGCATTACGCCCCCTGAGTAGTAATGTTTTAACCACCGGAGCCCTGTTTTCAGGCCATTTGCCATTCCACAGATAGTGCATAACATCGACGGTCTCGGTACTTTCACCAGACTTTAAAAACATACTGTACCAGGTGGGCGTTCGTTCCTGCTTTTGCCCCCAAAGAAAAACGTAATCCCCAATCAGCTGGTCGGAGACTGAGTTTAAGGTTTTTTGATAGCCCTTTAAGTAATTGTCGGCCTTCTCGCTACTGGTAAATTCTATCGGTGCTTTCCACAGAGTCTTGCCCACCTCCCAGTGACCAACAGCACCCCACTCCGTAACAAAGAATGGCTTTTTGTAATTAATCTCTTTAAGAAATTTCGGCAATACCACCAGCGATCCGTACATTTGAAAGCTGAGGAAATCTACCGCTGGTGCTCTCTCCTCAATGACTTTAATAGCTCGTTTATCAAAACCTGCCAACGTTGTGGTTGTCGGATGGTTCGGATCCAGCTCTTTGATCATTTCGGCAATATCATTGACAGCATCGTACACCTTGGGGTTTTCGAAATCGTAATTCAGCTCGTTACCAATAATCCACGTCAGCAACGCCGGGTGATCCTTGTATTTCAGTACCGATTCCCTGGCCTGATCAAATTGCTTTGCTACCGCCTTTTCATCGTTGTAGTCAAACCCCCAGTGCTCGGCTCCCAGAGGTAAATTTAACGATACCGTCAAACCCAAACTCTGGGCTTTATCCAGCAGCTGTTGCGCTGTTCTACCACTGCCATCCACTACTGACCAGGTGCGAAACGAATTGCCCCCATTTTTGGCAAATGTATCGATATCTCCATCATCAATGCCCGCGCCTTTAACGTAGTAGGGTTTTCCATCGCGCAGCAATTGGTACTTACCATTACTTTCCACGATTTCGACTTTTACAGCAGTGGATGCTACAGAAGTCTCTACAAGTAATAGCCCAAAAATTGCAAAAGCACATAGGGTTTTGGTGAGGTTTTTAGCCCAATAGATCATAACCACCTCTCTCATTGATCATCGTAAATCTCAAACTCAGTCTGAAGGTGCGCATTTGAATCACCACCAACCCAGGCATGAAAAGCCCCTGGCTCGGTTTTCAATGTCATGTCTCTTCCGTAAAAGGCCAAATCGCTTGTATTCAGTTTAAAAACTACAACCTTGCTCTCTCCTGGAGAGAGTTGAACCCGCTGAAAGCCCTTTAACTCTTTGACTGGTCGCGTGACGCTACCCACAAGATCACGCACATACAACTGCACAACTTCTTCAGCAACGTATTGGCCTGCGTTAGTCACCCGAGCTGTGATTTCCACATCACATTCCAAAGAAACTCTATTCTCAGAAACACCTATATCTGCATACTCGAAGTGGCTGTAGGACAACCCGAAACCAAATGGAAACTGCGGTCGATAGTCAACATCGAGATGGAAAGAGGTCATCCCCAAAGAAGTCTGGCCGGGTCGACTCGGAATATCTGCCATCGACAAGCAACTTTCCTCAGAAGTCGGCCTTCCAGTTCTTTTGTGGGAGTAGTACATGGGGATTTGACCAACTGACCTGGGGAAACTCACCGGCAGCTTTGCCGACGGCACCTGCTTACCAAACAGAAGATCCGCAATAGCTGGCCCACCCATCGTTCCCGGGTGCCAGGCGTACAGAATAGCGTCCGCACTGTCTACAACACTACCCAGTGTCAGCGGACGCCCTGCTATCACTACCACTATTAATGGTTTACCCAATTCCCCCAGCGCTCTTATCAGTTCTTCCTGCCTTCCTGGAAGGCTGATATCTGCCCGGGAATGGGCTTCCCCTGACATAAAAGATTCTTCGCCCACAACGGCTATTACCGCGTCAGACCCGGCAGCCACTTCAAGTGCATCAGAAAAGCCTTGCTGGCCATCTGAGCGAGTGGTTTCCATGGCTTTGCAGTAGTTAACTGTCACTTCCCCGGAAAGCAGTTCTTCCATGGCTTGTTTACAGGTAATACTGTGTTGCGCTTCACCATCAAATACCCAGGTGCCCAGTTGCTCATAGCCGTCATCAGCCAACGGGCCAATCAGCGCAACAGACTCCAAAACAGAGGCAGACAAAGGTAAAACCTGATGTTGATTTTTGAGTAATACACAGCTCTTTACAGCAGCAGCTTTGGCTTTCTGCAGGTTTTCCAAATTCAGTAATGGCGGGTAGTCAGAAGTTGACGTATAAGGATTTTCGAACAGCCCGAGCTTGAACTTGAGGGTCAATATTCGAGCAACCATAGTGTCGATCTGCTCAATATTAATCCTACCTTCGTCCACAAGCTGTTTGAGGTGATGGCGGTATGCTGAACTGGCCATTTCCATATCGACACCTGCATTAGCCGCCTCGTAAGCAGATTCTCTGTCGTCATGGGTAAAGCCGTGAACACTGAGCTCTATCACTGAGTCCCAATCGCTAACCACTAGCCCCTGGTACCCCCATTCCTTGCGCAGAACCTCATCCAGCAGCCAGCTGTTTCCTGTCGCCGGAACTCCGTTCAAATCGCAGAATGCGGTCATAAACGTAGCAACACCTGTGTCAGCCAGTTTTTTAAAGGGCTGCAAATACACATTGCGCAGCTCGTTTTCTGGAACATTAGCTGTGTTGTAGTCCTTCCCGGCTTCTGCAGCACCATAAGCGGCAAAGTGTTTTGCGCAGGCAGCAATGGCACCGTTCTCATCGAGATTTTTACCTTGGAATCCCTCTACCATCGCGGCGCCTAACTCGGCGCAAAGATAAGGGTCTTCTCCTAAAGATTCGGCAATTCTCCCCCAGCGAGGGTCACGACTGATATCAATCATGGGGGCAAATGTCCAATTAACATCGTTGGAGGCTGCTTCCAAGGCACTGATATGGCAGGCCTGCTTAATCTCGTCAGGGTCCCAGCTCGCCGCCAAGCCTAAAGGTATAGGGAAAATAGTTTTGTAGCCGTGTATAACATCGCGGCCAATCAACAAGGGAATACCCAAGCGGGTTTCTTCAACACTGATGCGCTGCAACTCATTAACTACATTCACATCGACTTCGTTGAGCACCGAACCAACCTGGCCTTCACGAATTGCATTAGATAGATAGTCGGGAATGTGACCACAACCAGCTTGTAACTGACTCATTTGGCCAATTTTTTCATCCAGGCTCATACCCTGAATCAGATCACAGACTTTACTTTCGACGGTTTGTGGAATATCGCCTCCTTGGCTATATTGATCTTCCAACGGGTTGCAATCAAACATACGCCACTTCTTCTCTTTTATAATCGGTAGTTATTAGACAGTCGAACTCAGTGTAAAACTACGCACTTGAGACAATGTAGACAATTCAAATGGGACGGGGTGGATCACGGTTGAGATAACTTGGACAAATAAGCGGCACAGCTTTATCGAACAGAAAAATCTGTATCGACTGTAACCTACGAACTGCCTGACATACAGCCTCACCAAGGCCAGCTTGTCCCATCGCAAGCTCCATTCAACGCATTAACATATTTTTGCAGCATCATCCCGGATAGGCTTGATGCAAAGTCACAAAAATATTCCCTAAAAACGATGACTGACCAACACTACGAAACTGCCCCTGAGGATCGCATACCGCTTGTTAAAAAGCTGGTATATGGTGCTGGGGCGTTTGTAAATAACCTGTTGGCTGCCGCCATTGGTGGAATGACTATTGTGCTGAATTTAGGATTGGGTATGAACCCGGCATTGGTGGGTCTTTTGGGTGCCCTGCCGCGACTTACCGATGCGATCACCGACCCACTCATGGGTTACATCTCAGACAATACAAAATCAAAGTGGGGACGCAGGCGGCCTTATATATTTTGGGGTGCCATTGCTGCCGGTATTATTTTCGCCCTTTTGTGGCAGCTACCTGAAGGGAAAAATGAGTCTTACTATTTCTGGTTTTTCCTCACTGGATCTTTCATCTTCTACCTGGCCTATACGGTTTTCGCTACGCCCTGGGTAGCCCTTGGCTACGAGTTAACACCGGACTATCACGAACGAACCCGGTTGATGGCGGTGCAAAACTTTATGGGGCAAATGGCTTATTTAATTGCCCCCTGGTTCCTATTTTTTATGCAGCTGGAGTGGTTTGGCGGCATGGTCAACGGGGCCGGCTGGCTAGCCATTATTATCGCGGCTTTCACCATTTTTGTTGGCGTGTTGCCGGCAATTTTTTTGAAAGAAGTCCACAGAAAACGTCCGCCGCCACAACGCACAGAAATCGGCAGTAACAACAAAAGTCAATTTGAAGAGTTTCCAACAGGCATAAAAGGATTTTTTACAGGCTTTGTCGCCACCATAAAATTTAAACCGTTTCTCTATCTGTGCGCTGCTACCTTCCTGGTTTTTAATGGTTTTATGCTGGTTTCATCCTTCCAGTTTTATGTGATCATTTATTACGTTTTTGGTGGCGACCAAGAACTGGGAGCACAGTATGCAGGTTGGGCTGGTACGCTGTCGGCAATCTCTACATTTTGCGTTATTTTTATTGTCAGCTGGATGTCTTCCAGAATCGGCAAACGCAATACCTTCTATGTGGCTATCGGCATTTCTGTGGTCGGCTATGGTCTGAAGTGGCTGTGTTATTCACCCGCCACACCATGGCTGTTACTGCTGCCAACACCACTGATGGCATTTGGTCTCGGCGGGTTATTCACGTTAATGGGTTCCATGATCGCCGATGTCTGCGACATGGATGAACTGGAAACCAAACAACGCCGGGAAGGCATGTTTGGTTCCATTTACTGGTGGGTGGTGAAGCTGGGCATGGCTGCGGCCATCGCTATCGGCGGCTTTTTACTCAATGCCACCGGCTTTGACGTGGCTCTTGAGGGTAATCAAAGTGAACAAACTATCTTCCTGATGCGGTTGTTCGATGTACTGATTCCCATGTTCGCCTCACTACTGGCGATCTGGGCAGTTAGCCGCTATCCAATCACCGAGCAAAAAGCTCATGAGATACGCCTGCAACTGGAGGCAAGCCGCTCTGGCTGATCACACTTCAAGTCTTACACCTCTAACTTAGACCTCTAAACTCACACCTCTAACTTATACCTCTAAGTAATCCATAATCCCCCGCGCCGCCTGGCGCCCTTCCCAGATGGCGGTTACCACCAGATCCGAGCCCCGTACCATATCGCCACCGGCGAAAATTTTTGGATTGCCGGTCTGGAATGGCAGTTCCTGATGTTCCGGGGCAACCACACAGTCGCCGTCGTCCAGCTTGATGTCGAAGTCTGCAAACCAGGGCGCCGGACTGGGCCGGAAGCCAAAGGCCACCAGCACCGCTTCGGCAGGGATAATTTGTTCACTGCAAGGTACCGTTTCCGGGCGGCGGCGACCACTGGCATCCGGCTCACCCATGCGGGTTTCCACCAATTTGACGCCTTCTACCCGGCCGTCGCCAATAATCTCAACTGGCTGGCGGTTAAACAAGAAATGTACGCCTTCTTCTATTGCGTTTTCTACTTCCTTGCGGGAACCGGGCATATTTTCCCGGTCGCGACGGTAGGCACAGGTCACCTTGTCGGCCCCCTGGCGGATGGAGGTGCGGTTGCAGTCCATGGCAGTATCACCGCCCCCCAGCACCACCACTCTTTTGCCTTCAAGATTAATATAGGGACTGTCCCCTTGTTCCATACCCAGGTTGTTTTTCACATTACCCACCAGAAACGGCAGCGCCGGATACACACCGGGCAGGTCTTCGCCAGGCAAACCGCCTTTCATAGAGGTGTAAGTGCCCATGCCCAGGAATACGGCATCATGATCATCCATTAGCTGTTGAAATGGGATGTCTTTGCCGATTTCAGTGTTGAGATGAAATTCAATACCCATACCTTCAAACAGTTCCCGACGTTTCACCATCACGGATTTTTCCAGCTTGAACTCGGGAATACCAAAGGTCAGCAAACCACCGATCTCCGGATAGCGGTCAAATACCACCGCTTGAATGCCATTGCGTGCCAACACATCCGCACAGGCCAAACCCGCTGGGCCAGCGCCGACAATGGCCACTTTTTTGTCGACAGGCTTTACTTGCGAGAGATCCGGTTTCCAGCCCATATCCAGGGCCGTATCGGTAATGTATTTTTCAACATTACCAATGGTAACCGCACCAAAACCGTCGTTAAGAGTGCAATCACCTTCACATAAGCGATCTTGCGGACACACTCGCCCACAAACTTCTGGCAATGAATTGGTCTGGTGACACAACTCCACCGCTTCGGCAATATTGCCGTCACTCACCAACTTCAACCAGTTGGGTATGTAGTTGTGCACCGGGCACTTCCACTCACAGTAAGGGTTACCGCAATCCAGGCAACGGTGAGACTGCTGCGCCGCTTGTTCAGCTTCGAATACGTCGTAAATTTCCACGTATTTGGCGCGGCGAACCTCTACCGGCTTTTTCACCGGGTCTTCTCTCGGCACTTCCACAAACTGAAAGTCGTTGTTGTCGAAAGATGGCTTGTGTACAGGTATTTTTACTGGCTTGTTCACTGACTGACCCCTCTTATTCGCCGCGTTGCTGGTAGCTGGACAACAAGCCTTCCAGGTTGGCGGCTTTTGGTTTCACCAACCAGAATTTGGAGCGGTAGTCCTCAAAGTTTTCAACGATCTCACGGGCATAAGCGCTATCGGTTTCCACCACTTGCTCGCGAATCAGCTGCTTGAGCAGGGTACGATAAGCTTGGGCACCCTCGTTGGAGATACGGGTAATGTCCACAGAATCCATATTGATGCGATCCATCATGTTGCGCTCCATATCGAGCACAAAGGCAAAACCACCGGTCATACCAGCACCAAAGTTGTGACCCACTTTGCCGAGCACCACAACCACGCCACCGGTCATGTATTCACAACAGTGGTCCCCTGCCCCTTCAATCACCGCAACAGCGCCGGAGTTTCGCACGCCAAAACGCTCACCGGCGGTACCGGATGCATACAGCCGTCCGTCGGTTGCACCGTAAAGGCAGGTATTGCCCATAATGGGGGCCAGCTGAGTAGAGAACTGACTGCCCTCCGCCGGGCAAAGCACAATCTTGCCACCGGCCATGCCTTTACCAACGTAGTCGTTGGCATCCCCTTTCAGGTACAGCTCCAGGCCCGGTGCATTCCAAACGCCAAGTGATAACCCGGCAATGCCGCTGAGATGCAATTTCAGTGGTTTGGGTATGCCCTCGGCACCGTGGCAGCGAGCAATTTCACCGGACAATTTGGCTCCGATGGAGCGGTCACCGTTATTAACTTGATAGTGGAACTCACCGCCTTCGCCGCTGTGAATGGCGTCCCGAGTGTCGTTGAGTATGCGCTCGGCCAGTTCGGCTTTATCAAAGGGCTGATTGCGCTCCAACATACAGTAGCGCGGCTTGCTATCCAGGTAGGCATCAGTGTGAACAATCGGGTCCAGTTGCAGGTGCCGCTGTTTATCCGTTTCCCCCGGCAGGGTTTCCAGCAAATCCACACGGCCAATCAAATCCTGAAGGGTGCTCACCCCCAACTGTGCCATCAACTCGCGTACCTCTTCCGCCACCCCCAAGAAGAAGTTCATCACCATTTGCACAGTGCCTTCGAAGTGCTTGTCACGCAGGTGCTTATCCTGTGTGGCGACGCCGGTGGCGCAGTTATTGAGGTGACAAATACGCAGGTACTTACAGCCCAGCGCCACCATAGGCGCAGTGCCAAAACCAAAACTTTCGGCGCCCAAAATCGCGGCTTTTACCACGTCGAGGCCAGTTTTCAGGCCACCATCTGTTTGCAATCGCACCTTGTCTCTCAGGTTGTTGGCCTGCAAGGTTTGGTGGGCTTCGGCCAATCCCAGCTCCCAGGGCGAGCCCGCATAACGGATGGAAGTAATGGGGCTGGCACCAGTGCCGCCATCGTGGCCGGAAATAGTGATCAGATCCGCATAGGTTTTCGCCACGCCCGCAGCGATGGTGCCCACCCCGGGGCGAGACACCAGTTTTACCGACACCAGTGCCGTAGGATTGACCTGTTTGAGGTCAAAAATCAGCTGAGCCAGGTCTTCGATGGAGTAAATATCGTGGTGCGGCGGTGGCGATATCAAAGTTACCCCCGGCACCGAATGACGCAGACGAGCAATCAAATCATTGACCTTATGACCGGGCAACTGACCGCCCTCACCGGGTTTTGCCCCCTGTGCTATTTTGATCTGTAAAACGTCCGCATTCACCAGATAGTGGGGAGTGACACCAAAACGACCAGAGGCAATCTGTTTGATGCGCGACACTTTTTCGGTGTTAAAGCGCACCGGGTCTTCGCCGCCCTCACCGGAGTTGGAGCGCCCACCCAGGCGATTCATGGCCACCGCCAATGCTTCATGAGCTTCCGGGGAAAGCGCCCCTAAAGACATGGCAGCGGAGTCAAAGCAGCGAACAATATTCTCTACCGGCTCCACTGCGTCGATGGAAATTGAATGGTGCCCCGGTTTGAGCTTAAGCATATCCCGCAGTGCCAGTGTGGGGCGATTGTTAATCAGCGCCGCATAGGGCTTCCAATGCTCCTGACCACCATTGCGCACTGCATTTTGCAGGGCTTTCACCACATCCGGGTCATAGGCGTGCTGCTCCTGACCATAGACAAATTTGTGCAGGCCACCGGGCTCCAGCTTGCGGGTAATCTGCCAGGCGCGACGGGCGTGGGCGCTCTGATCTTTTTCCAAATCTTCAAAGGTGGCACCGGCAATGCGGCTGGTGGTCTGCGGGAAACACAGTTCCACCACTTCTTTCGACAGGCCAATCACCTCAAACAATTGTGCCCCACGATAGGAAGCCAGGGTTGAGATGCCCATTTTGGAGATGATCTTCAAAAGCCCCTGATTGATGCCTTTGCGATACTGCTTGAACGCTTTGTTGACGCTGCAGGAAAGTTCGTCGCTGCAGCTCAAATCATAGAGGGTGTGATAGCTCAAATAAGGGTAAACCAGTGAGGCACCAACACCGATCAACGTGGCAATCTGGTGAGCATCACGAGCCTGTCCGGTACTGGCAATAATATTGGAATCGCACCGCAGGCCGGTATTGATCAAATGGTTGTGCACGGCCCCCACTGCCAACAGAATGTGTATAGGCTGGTAACCGGGGCGAATGCTGTGGTCGGATAAAATGCACGACAACACGCCGTCACGCACTTTCTGCTCCACGTCTAGGCACAGGTCTTTAATGGCCTGCTCCAGGTTTTTCTGTGACGGGTCGTAGTTAAGGTCAAACTTTTGCGCCTGGAAATCCGGGTGCTCATTGTGCTTCAAGGCGAAGTATTTGCGCGGCGACAACACCGGGCTGTTGATATTGATGCGTATGCCGTGTTCTGGGGTCTCTGCAAACAGATTGTGCTCACGCCCTGCCACAGTACCCAGGGACATGACGGTGACCTCTCGCAGAGAGTCAATAGGCGGATTAGTCACCTGTGCAAACTGTTGGCGGAAGTAATCAAATAAACCTCGGTGTTTGCTCGACAACACAGCGATAGGCGTATCGTCACCCATAGAACCCACCGCCTCTTTGCCGCCCTCCGCCAGGGGCCGCATCACTTGCTGACGCTCTTCCATGGAGAGATTAAACATCTTCATGTAAGTGCGAATCTGGTCCGGCTCCAGAGTGCCTTCCAGCTCAATGCTTTCGTCTTCCATAGTGGATTCAAGGCGGGTCATTCCCGCCCGCAACCACTTTTTATAAGGGTTTCGTGAAGCCAAGCCGTGCTCTACATCGTCTCGGTGGAAAATACGCCCAGTGTGGGTATCCACTGACAGAATATCTCCTGGCCCCAAGCGCCCCTTGGATACCACATCCTCCGGGGCCACTGCACAAACCCCCATTTCGGAAGCTACAACCAAATGATCGTCGCGAGTCAACGTCCAGCGCGAAGGGCGCAAACCGTTTCGATCCAACGTACAAATAGCGTAGCGGCCGTCGGTGAGTACCAGGCCCGCAGGACCGTCCCAAGGCTCCATATGCATGGCGGTGTACTCGTAGTAGGCGCGCACTTCCGGATCGCGATCCTCCACGTTGTGCCAGGCCGGTGGCACCAGCAGGCGTACCGCTTTGTGCATATCCATGCCGCCCACTACCAGCAGTTCCAGCATGTTGTCCAGGCTAAAGGAATCGGAACCAGAACTGCTCACCAATTCACCGACATCCAGTAAATCCGGCAACAGTGGCGAAGCAAACTTGCTGCGTCGCGCACGTGCCCAGGCGCGATTGCCTTCGATAGTATTGATTTCACCGTTGTGGGCCAACATGCGGAACGGCTGGGCCAGAGACCAACGGGGTAAGGTGTTGGTGGAGAAGCGTTGGTGGAATACGCAAATACCGGTTTCCAGGCGACTATCCGCCAGATCCAGATAAAACTTCGACAGATCCACCGGCATCATCAGACCTTTATAGCCCAAAACACCGCTGGACAGGCTGACCACGTGAAAGTCTTCGTCTCCCGCCAAGCGGTTCTCAGCACGGCGACGAGCAATCATCAGGCGGGCTTCAAAATTGGCTTTATCCAACTCCTCACTGGCCACGAATAGCTGCTCAATAGCGGGCAAACATTCCAGGGCGATTTCCCCCAGACAGCTTTCGTCCACCGGCACATGGCGCCAGCCTACAACCTTTAATCCTTGGGCTAGAATTTCTTCTGCCAGCACCGCTTTGGCACTGTCTCGCTGCACTTCTTCCTGGCTCAGCATAATGGCGCCCACCGCATACACTGAGGGCAATTCCACCGCAAAGTGACTGCGGGCAATATTGCGCAGGAAGCTGTCGGGCTTTTGCATCAGCAGCCCGCAGCCATCACCGGTTTTTCCGTCTGGAGCGATACCGCCGCGATGGGTCATGCAGGCCAGAGCACCAATAGCCTGCTGTAAAAGACCATGGCTCGGCACACCACGCAGGTGGGCGATCAGGCCAAAACCGCAGCTGTCCTTGAACTCATCCAGACGATATAAACCTTTAGACACAGCAACTTTACCCGTCATATTTACTTTTGCCCCCAAATGACTCTTGACGCATGGCTGGGTAGAAAACCCTCAAAGATCACAGTATTTAAAACGTATAAACCTAGTGACATATTTCCCCCAAGTCGCAGCCCTGTGGTCAGATCCAAAGCCCTGAAAAAGGTAATGACTTAAAAATCGACCATCTGATAACGCAGGCTTTGCGTGAAGTTAGCGTGCAAAATTGAGCGCTAATTAACGTCTAAGCCAAAACCAGCATATTAAATATAAAATCAATTTTTATAAATACAAAACCGAATATTACAGGAAGACCGCATATTCGTCACTACGAAGCAAGTCGCCAGCTGCAGATACCAACTAAGATAAAGGCGACACTGAAGCCAATACTGCCGCAATAGCGCAAGATCCTGGCAATTTGAAAGAACTCTTTAGCAGCACAGCATCAGAGTTTTGTTGGCTAGAAATCAAAGGTTGAAGCAAAGCAGATCAAATACACTGGCTACTGAGATATCTGCAGTAGCGTATCCCTGGCCTCCCGCTCTATGCTCTGCCAGTCCATTTCTGCGACAGCGTTTCTCGGAGCCATCCATGAGCCGCCAACACAAGCCACGTTTGGCAAGGCAAGAAACTCGACAAAGTTATCCCTGCTCAGGCCACCAGTGGGGCAAAAAGAGACATTGGGCAGAGGTGAAGCCAGAGACTTCAACAGCTGTATACCGCCCACAGCCACAGCCGGGAACAGCTTAAAGCAGTCCAGATCCAACTCTGTACCACGCATGACCTCTGACGCAGTAGCGACCCCAGGCAGTAAAGGAATATTTAAAGCATCCGCTTTTTTTACCAGCACTTCGGTAATACCCGGGCTCACTAAAAAATCCGCACCGGCATCAGCAGCAAGCTGGGCATGGTCCGGACTGATTACTGTGCCAGCCGATACTCCCAACTCTGGCAGTGCCTGCTTAACCCGGGAGATAGCCGCTGCCGCACTGGGCGTTCGCAGGGTAATCTCTACCGCTTTAATTCCACCATTGGATAAGGCTCGACAGAGATCCACTGCAACGCCTTCGTCTTCAATAATTAGAACGGGCAGCACCTTAATGTCGGATAGTTTTCTGACAAGTGTCATAAAAATTCGACCTCAGCTATTTAAGGACGAGGCACCACTACTGGCCTCCCCCACTGTTCGGCGAAAAGCGGCAAACAGGTTGCGGCCCAAATTTTGGGTTTCCCTTGGGGCAACAACAGGCTTTCTAACCGCTAAATCGGCATCACTTAAAGCCACCTCCAGAATTCCACGCTCCGCATCCAGAGTGATCACATCGCCATCTTTTAATAATGAGATAGGCCCTTGATCCACCGCCTCTGGAGAAAGGTGGATGGCGGCAGGCACTTTGCCCGACGCGCCAGACATACGACCATCGGTAACCAGTGCCACTTTATGGCCACGATCCTGCAATAAGCCTAAGTAAGGGGTCAGCTTGTGCAGTTCAGGCATACCATTGGCTCTAGGCCCCTGAAAACGAACCACTGCAACCAAGTCGCCCTCCAGTTCGCCAGCGTCAAAAGCGGTTTTAATGTCGTCCTGAGCATGAAAAATCCGGCAGGGAGCGGAGACGACCCGGTGCTCCGGTTTTACCGCAGAAACCTTGATTACCGACTCGCCCAAGTTGCCTTTGAGCACACGCAAGCCACCTTCTTTGTCGAACGGTTCAGCAGCACTTGTCAATACATCCGGCAGACGGGACTCAAGCACTGGCTGGTGCCATATAACACGGCCATTGTCTGATAATTGGGGCGCCAGCTCGAAGCTGTCCAAGCCATCACCCATCAGGGAATGCACGTTCTCATTCAGCAAACCGGCAGCGCGGAGCTCGCGCACCAGAAAAGCCATACCACCAGCCCGCTGAAAGGCGTTAATGTCCGCTTCACCATTGGGGTAAACACGGGCTAACAATGGCACGACTCGAGACAGCTCATCAAAGTCCTGCCAGCGCAAATCAATACCAGCAGCAGCAGCAATAGCCACCAAATGCAAGGTGTGGTTAGTAGAGCCCCCGGTAGCCAACAAGGCCACTACTGCATTCACCAGAGACTCTTCACTGACGGTTTCACACAAGGGTTTAATACCACTGGTCGAGTCGGCAGCTGCAATCACTTTAAACACCGACTCAGTAGTCAGCGCACTGCGCATGGGGTCTTCCGGGCTCACAAAAGAGCTGCCTGGCAGCTGTACACCCAACATTTCCATCAGCACTTGATTGCTATTAGCCGTGCCGTAAAACGTACAAGTACCTGGGCTGTGGTAGGAGGCAGATTCTGCCTCTAACAATTCTTCGCGAGAGGCTTTGCCTTCGGCAAAACGCTGGCGTACAGCGGCTTTTTCTTTGTTGGGAATACCAGACGGCATTGGGCCTGCAGGTACAAATGCCGTTGGAAGATGGCCGAACTGCAACGCACCAATCATCATGCCGGGGACAATTTTGTCACATACCCCCAGGCACAACACCCCGTCAAACAGATTGTGGCTAAGGCTCACTGCAGTTGCCATAGCGACCACGTCGCGACTGAACAGGCTCAACTCCATACCCGGCTGCCCCTGGGTGACACCATCACACATAGCGGGAACACCACCGGCCACTTGGGCACTGCTACCCACCTCACGAGCCACTTTTTTGATTTGCTCTGGATAATCCAACAACGGCTGGTGAGCTGACAGCATATCGTTGTAGGAGGTAACAATACCCAGGTTGGCACTGTTCATCAGGCGAATCGTTTGCTTGTCTTCCTCACTGCAGGCAGCATAACCGTGAGCCAAATTGCCACAGGAGAGGCGCTTCTTTGGTGGGTTATCCCGTAGCGCCTGAGCCATGGCAGACAGGTAGTTCGCCCTACCTTGGCGACTGCGTTGGCGAATACGCGCTGTTACCTGCTCAACAACCGGATTCATTCGCCACCCCTTGTATAGAAAACATTGACCGGCACCTTATCCTGCTGCAGAACAGCAGAGACTGGATAAGTGCCTCGGCTTGCTGCGCCCAGTGCTTTTTGGAAAATTTGCCACTTGCTGGCACCCTCAAAGTGCAATGCCAGAAATCGAGTGTTGAGAATGGCTGGCAGAGTCAATGTCATGCGACCATGCACCGCCATCGGCGGCCTGGTGGCCAAACAAATACGCTGACTATGCATATCGAGAGCATCCGCCAGATTGTCAGCACCAGGAAAAAATGAGGCCGTATGGCCATCAACACCCATTCCCAAAACCACGGCATCAAATGGCAACGGCAGCTCGCGCAGGCTTTGCTCTAACTCATCTTCTCCCTCAAAGGGAGTCTCGCCACGATTTTTCAGTGCTATAAAACGAGCTTTTTGTGCTTTATGACGCAACAAATTCTCTGCCACCAAACGAGCGTTGGAATCACTGTGCTGAGGCTCCACCCAGCGTTCGTCCACCAGAGTAACCACTACCTTTTCCCAGGGGAGCTGGTGGCTGGAAAGCACCCGAAAAAAGACTTTTGGGGTACTGCCCCCAGAAACCGCCAAGCTGGCTACACCGTGTTTATCAATACCTTGACGTAGCTGACAAGCCACTGTCGACGCCAGCTGTTCCGCTAATTGCTCTGAGTTGGAATAATCGTTCAGGGAGATCGAACCTGTATTCACTTCTTGCTGTTGAAGCATCTTAGAATTCCTCATACCACTGTCGATCGTCTTTCGCCAATAATGCGATGGCAGCAGTCGGCCCCCAGCTACCAGCCGTATACTGCGCCACTTTTTGACCAACTTCTTGCCAAGCATCACGAATACCATCCACCCAACACCAAGCGGCTTCCACTTCGTCAGAACGCACGAACAAAGTCGGATTGGCATTAATCACATCCAACAGCAAACGTTCGTAAGCACTGACACCCTGATTGCCTTCAAAGACATCGGAAAAAAACAAATCTAAAGCTACGGACTGCAGAGGTATGCCCTTCTTCAGGCCGGGAACTTTGCTCATCAGGCTCAATTGAATGCCGTCATCTGGCTGCAAACGAATGATTAAGCGATTCGGGGCACTGGCGGAGTTGCCAAATATTGAGTGCGGGATTTCCTTGTACTGAATAACAATTTCCGAATAGCGCACCGGCAGTCGTTTTCCAGTACGCAAATAAAAAGGCACACCGGCCCAGCGCCAGTTATCTACTTCAGCCTTCAAAGCAATGAACGTTTCAGTATCGGAATTGCTCATTGCCCCCTCTTCACTCTCATACCCAGGCACAGGCGCACCATCTACAGCACCGGCCACATACTGGCCACGCACAACCGACTCTTTGATCGTGTTGGCGGTAATGGGCTTGAGACACCTCAATACCTTAAGTTTTTCGTCCCTCACCGCATCTGCTGCCAAGTGAGCTGGCGGTTCCATCGCGGTCAAACAGAGCAGTTGTAACAGGTGGTTTTGCACCATATCCCTCATCGCCCCCGCCTCGTCGTAAAAACCCCAGCGCCCTTCCACACCAACGGTTTCGGCTACGGTGATCTGGATATGATCAATAAAATTGTTGTTCCACAAAGGCTCAAACAAAGCGTTTGCGAAGCGCAAGGCAAGTAGATTTTGAACGGCTTCTTTACCCAAGTAGTGGTCGATTCGATAAACCTGGCTCTCATCAAAGATTTCGGTGAGCTGGCTATTGATTTCCAAGAAGGAATCGCGATCATCACCCAGCGGTTTCTCCACCACAATACGGGTGGCCGGCCGATTCATCCCAACCGCAGCCATGGCTTGGCAGATAGGCGCAAAAATATTGGGCGGCGTCGCCAAATACACCATCAATTCACGCTGTTCATCTTCAAAATACTGATGCTTGAGTGCACGGATATCCTTTACAGCGGTGGCATCGGCATATACCAGCTGCAAACGGCTCGTAAAGCCCTGCCAAACATTTGTATCAACATCGCCATTACGACAGATACCCTGACGTACCGCACTTAGGAACTCCTCTTCGGGAAGCTCTCTTCTGGCCACCCCGAAAATTCGCAGCCCATCAGGTAATTTATCGTTCTTATGGAGTAGGTAGAGAGACGGATAGAGCTTGCGATACGCCAAATCGCCTACGCCGCCAAAAATCAATACATCACAAGGCACAATGCCACCTCAACACTTAACTTGGTTACAAACTACAGCTCACAATCACAAAAAACAATGATTAATGTAATTAAATTACATTTTTGATCGCTTAGCTTTCACACCGACCACAATGAACGTATCATGGCAACACTGCCATCAAGCCAAGCTGGCAACCAAGAAAAAGGCCTGACTCAATGAACCTGCTGTCGCTACTGAAAAGCCCAAACCTTCATCTCAGCAAATCGGAGCGCAAAGTTTGCAATGCTGTACTGGTTTCTCCAGAAGAGACCATACACACCCCTATCGCCTTAATAGCCAAACAAGCCAAGGTGAGCGAACCCACCGTTAATCGTTTCTGTCACCGCCTTGGCTGCAAGGGATACCCCGACTTCAAGGTAAAGCTGGCCAAAGAGCTTTCCAGCGGACAACCCCTAATGACCCGTGACGTAGAAGCATCAGATAGCCTTGACACCCTGACAGAAAAAATCTTTGAATCCACTCGCGCTACCCTTCACAGCACCCAGTCTTCTATAGACACCCACACCCTGGAAATGGCCGTCAACGCTTTGGCGCAAGCCAAATGTATCGCGTTTTTCGGGCTAGGCGCTTCTGGCTCTGTCGCCATGGATGCGCAGCACAAATTTTTCCGCTTTAACACTCCGGTAATTATCCATACAGATATCCTTAACCAGCGTATGAGTTGTGCCGCAATGGGGCAACAGGACGTGGTGGTTTTTATCTCATATACAGGGCGCACTACCGCAATCATCGACAATGCAGCAGTTGCCAAAGAGGCTGGAGCTACTGTAATTGGCATTACCGACGCCAAATCCTTGCTTGCTGAGCAGTGCGATATTGTCCTACCTGTGGACACCCCAGAGGATACGGATCTCTACACGCCCATGACATCGCGCATTAACCACCTGGTACTGATCGATGTACTGGCAACAGCCGTGGCGGTAAAACGAGGCCCACAGTTTTCCAACCACCTAAAGAAAATCAAAGACTCATTGATTAATACCCGCAAACACAAGCAGACCACCAATTAATTTACTTACATTTTTCATAGTTCAATGAAATTTTTTGGTTGATTTTGTAATTTAATTACAGAATACTCTCCCCGCTAACCAATTCTTGGGGAGGTATTCAATGATCAGGGTTGCCATCAATGGCTTTGGCCGCATCGGCCGAAATGTACTCCGAGCCTGCTATGAAGGTGGCTACTGCGATCGCATTCAGATTGTCGCCATTAATGACCTGGGCTCCCCGGAGGTAAATGCCCATCTATTGCGTCACGACACCGTACATGGTGACTTTGGCCCCAGTATTGCGGTTACCAAGCAAGGGCTTTTAGTTGACGGTGACACTATTCAGGTATTTGCTAAACGTGACCCCGCAGAGCTTCCTTGGGAAGACCTGCAAATTGACGTGGCGATGGAATGCACGGGATTGTTCACAAAACGTGCCGATGCCAGCAAGCATCTGGCTGCTGGCGCCAAGCGCGTACTGGTTTCTGCTCCAGGTACAGATCTGGATGCAACTATCGTACATGGCGTCAATCACCATATTCTGTCAAAGAAGCATCGGCTTATATCCAATGCGTCCTGCACCACTAACTGCCTCGCCCCTATTGCACAAGTATTGCACAACACGGTGGGTATTGAGTCTGGACTGGCTAACACCGTTCACGCCTATACTAATGACCAAGTGCTGAACGATACTTACCACACTGACTTACGACGCGCCCGTTCTGCCACCCAATCAATGATTCCTTCAAAAACCGGGGCCGCTGCGGCTATAGGTGAAGTCATTCCAGAGCTATGTGGCAAGCTGGACGGCTTGTCCGTAAGGGTGCCGGTCATCAATACTTCGCTACTTGACCTCACTTTTAAGGCCAGCAAAACAACTTCTGTAGAAGAAATAAACCGCTCTGTTGAAGAAGCCGTTTGCGGGGAGATTGGCTCTGTTTTGACAATCAACGATTTGCCATTGGTGTCCAGTGACTTTAACCACAATCCCGCATCTTCCATATTCGACAAGACACAAACCAAAGTAATTGCAGATCAAGTAAAAATCCTTGCCTGGTACGACAACGAATGGGGTTTCTCCAATCGCATGCTCGACAATGCTCTGGTTATCGGTACGCTGTAAATCCGGTGTCATCCTTTTCGGGTTTATGCCATGCTGTAACAAATTTTCTACCTATGATCAGGTAGTATTGAGGCATAAACTCCTTTTCTTTTGGCCATGATAAATCGATGAATAACAACTCAAGTTTCGACCCTTCTGCTACCCTTCAATGGCAACAGCTTCAGCAACAAGCCGCAGATAGCAGCAGTATCCATATTGCCGATTTACTTGCCAACGAATCAGATCGCGCAAATCGACTGCGCGTAAGCTGGGAAAATTTCTACTTCGATTACGCCAAAAGTCTGATCAACTCAAAGACACTGAATACTCTGTTTGCATTAGCCGAAGTCTCCCCACTGAAACAAAGAATGGAGGCCATGGTCAGCGGTGAGGCTATTAACTGTTCAGAGGATCGCCCGGTACTTCACTGCGCCTTACGCGCCCCAGAGAGCTTTGACTTTAAAGTAGACGGCAACGGCGTAAGCGAATTGGTGGGTGACGGCTTACAAAGCATCCAGGCATTCAGCGAAAAAATTCGTGACAAGCAGTGGCTAGGTAGTACAGGAAAAGCATTGACTGATGTTATCAACATTGGTATCGGAGGTTCTGACCTAGGGCCAAAAATGACATGCCAAGCCTTGCAGCAATTTGCACACAAAGATATTCGCTGTCATTTCATTTCAAACGTAGATGGGGCAGAAATTTTCAGCCTGCTGGAAACACTCAACCCCGAAACTACCTTGATCATTATTGTTAGCAAAACCTTTACCACTCAGGAGACCCTACTCAATGCCAAAACTGCATTAGCCTGGTTGGGAGAAAAGCTGGAACTGGATAAACCACAAAGCTCCAGCCACGTTATTGGTATTACCGCCAACCGAGACAATTGTTTGAAGTACGGCATTCCCACGAACCAAATTGTGGAGTTTGGCAACTGGGTCGGCGGCCGCTACTCTTTATGGAGTGGCGTTGGTCTGACCATTGCCATCACCATCGGCTACGACCGTTTTGTGGAGTTCCTGAACGGCGCCAAAGCCATGGATCAACATTTTTTTAAAAGCGATTTCGAAAAAAACATACCGGTTATTTTGGCATTGTTGAATATCTGGTACAGCAACTTCCTTAACGCACAATCCACAGCAGTGATTCCGTACTGCGAACGCCTGCACTTTTTACCGGTCTACCTACAACAGCTGGAAATGGAAAGTAACGGCAAATCGGTGCGACAAGATGGCCAAGCGGTGACCTACAACACCGGGGGTATTATCTGGGGCCAGCCTGGTTCCAACAGTCAGCACGCATTTTTTCAGCTACTGCACCAAGGCACCCATTTAATACCGGTACAATTTATTGGCGCGGCCAATGATGAATTGAGCAACCCGGAACATCACAACATCTTGCTTCAGAATATGTTGGCCCAAGGCGCAGCTCTGATGAAGGGGCAATCCGACCCCAGCGGCACTGGCCATGCTAAATACCCGGGCAATCGCCCTTCCACAACTTTAATAATGGATCAGCTCACGCCTTTTAACCTGGGGGCATTAATCGCTCTTTATGAGCACAAAGTGTTTGCCGAAGGCGTTATCTGGGGCATCAATTCCTTTGATCAGTGGGGCGTAGAATTGGGCAAAAAAATCGCCAAACAATTGGCCAACGACGATGCGACAACCGAATGGGACCCATCAACAGAGTGTTTGATTGAGGCACTGAGCGGCTTTGGGGGGTTGCCTCACAAATAGTCCGCCCGATTCTGATGACGACGGGATTTAGTCAGTCACTGGCAACGCCGTCAATCCATGTTTTTAGCACGGTTTTGTCGCTATTGACCAACACAAAATTTGCCCGAAAACCCGGTTTAATACAGCCCAGCTCATGCTCCAATCCCAGTGCCTTCGCTGGGTAAACAGATGCCATTCGCACCGCTTCCTGCCAATCAATGTTGGCAAAATGGCAGGCGTTATTCACCGCAGACATCATATTCAAGTCAGAGCCCGCCAAGTTACCGGCAGCGTTGATACAGCGCCCCCCCTCCGCGTGAATCACCTCGCCATCAAGCACAAAGGAAGTATCTTCCGCACCCACAGTAGACATAGCATCAGTCACCAAAATAACTCCACCCCTTTGCTTTGCGGCCACGGCCACAGAAAAGGCCGCCGGGTGCATATGGTGGCCATCTGCAATAATGCCGAACCAGCTTTTGGGATCTTCCAGAGCCGCACCCACCATACCGGGAGCACGGCTCTGCAATGGTGTCATGGCATTGTACAAATGGGTAAAGCCCTCAACACCCGCTTGCAGTGCCTGCCTGGCTTGCTCATAGCTAGCGTTGCTGTGGCCAGCGCAAACAATTACTCCGCGGGCTTTGAGGTCGGCAATCATTTCTGGCGACGTTAACTCTGGTGCAATAGTAACAACGGTTTTACCGCGCTTCAGTGAGCACACCAACTCCAGGCCCTGCTCATCCAAAGTACAGAATTTTCCAGCATCGTGAGCGCCTTTTTTTTCCGGGTTTAAAAACGGCCCTTCCAAATGAATTCCCAACACACCGGGAACCCCTTCATCCATTGCCTGGTCGACCGCATCAATAGCTTGCCTCATAGTGCCAAAACTGGCCGTAATCAACGTGGGCAGCAACCCGGTAGTTCCATATTGACGATGGCCTGACGCCATCGTGCGAATAGCATCCACGGTGGGCGAGCTGTTCAACATGACTCCCCCTCCACCATTGACCTGAAGATCAATAAATCCGGGTACCAGTAAGTGTCCTTGCAAATCGACGGTACTGGCAACATCAGCTGGAAGGTCTTTGTCAGCCACCAGCGAATCAATACGACCACCATCCAGTATTACCGCCCTGCCGTCGAACTGCTGTTCACCGTCGAAGACACAACCATTGATCAACGCTGTTTTCATCCGCTCTCCATGGCCTGAAGACCCAACAAAGCAGCACCCCGTACGCCGCTGGAATCACCAAATTGCGCAGGTACCACTGCTGGCGGCTTTGCCGCTGAAAATAAATACCGCGACATGGACTCACCGATGCGTGGGTAGATTTCCGCCAAATTGGAAAGCCCTCCTGCCAGTGCAATCGCGCCAGGGTCGTAACTCAGCGTGACTTGCGCTAAAAAGCAGCCAAGGCAATCGACATAGATATCAAACACCTGCTGTGCCTTGGGCTCTTTGCGCCTTAAACCTTCGGCCATAGACTCTGGACTGTTGTAACCAGACTCGAAATATTGGCACATCCAGCCCAACCCGGGGCCAGACAGGTAATTTTCAATGCACCCCTGCAAGCCACAGCCACAGTCGCGCAAAGGCAGGTCGTATTTCTGTTGCAACCGGGCGGAAAGCGGTAAGTGGCCGAGCTCACAGGCAATGTGCTGACTGCCTTTGCAAAGTTGCCCATTGGCCACAAAGCCACCGGCCACACCCGTGCCCAATACAACCCCCATGGCGTAAGTATGCCCCGCCAAAGCACCGCCATGAGCCTCCGACAATGCCAATGTATTCACGTCGTTCTCAAATACAACCGGGCGAGCCAACCTGGCGCATAAATCCACCGACAGCGGACGTCCATGGATACCGGGGATATTCACCGCCACTGTATTTTCGTTCGCATCGAAAAAACCTGGAATACCAATCCCCACTGAGCCTTTTACACCAGTGAGTGCATCCGCCCTTTCAACCATCCCGACAATCGTATCCACAAACTCTGCATAATCGTGCTTGGGCGTTGGCACTCGCCAGGAATCCACGGGTTGCAGGCTCTCATCGAAGAGTGCCAATTCTATTTTGGTACCGCCCACATCCACACCGTAATGCATCAGCTGGCCACCTTATCCATCTGCTCCACAATCAGTTGCAATGAGCGATTACCTCGCCATTCATTGATATCCGGCTTGAAGGCACATCGTACCCTCTCCACATCGGTTGCCGGCCACTGATTGAGATCGATATTGAACGCAATGGCGTCAATGGCCTCGCCGGAATCATGGGCCAGCACCAGCTTTAGGTGCTTTTCCCCCACGATGCGCTGCTGCACCAAACGAAATTCCCCATCAAACAGCGGCTCCGGGAAATGCTGCCCCCAGGGGCCGCCGTCGCGCAGCTGCTCTACCCGCTCCAGGGTAAAATCCTGCGACGTCATTTCACCATCGCTGTGCAGCACAGCCTGTAAATCATCATCCCGAAGCTGGCGCCGCACTTCGTCGTCAAAGGCCGCTTTAAAGTCGCCCAGCTTTTCCACCGGCAAGCTCATACCCGCCGCCATAGCGTGACCGCCAAACTTGCTCAATAGATCCGGGTGACGAGCGGCCACCGCATCCAGCGCGTCGCGAATATGTAAGCCAGGAATGGAACGGGCAGAACCTTTGACATCGCCGTTATCGGCGTCTGCAAAGGCAATTACCGGACGGTGGACTTTTTCCTTGATACGAGACGCCAACAACCCCACGACACCCTGGTGCCAATCGGCATTGTACAAACACAAACCCCAAGGCAAACCATCATCATCCAATTGCAGCTGATCCACCAAAGCAACCGCTTCTTTTTGCATTTGCGCTTCAATCAGTTTGCGATCCCGGTTCAGCCCATCCAACTCTTGGGCAAATTCGCGGGCAATATCCGGGCTGTCGGTAAGCAGGCATTCAATACCGTGGCTGATATCGTCCAGGCGACCCGCGGCGTTCAACCTCGGCCCCACAAAAAAGCCGAAATCCATGGCCACAGCGCGGCGATAATCGCGCCCGGCGGCAGCCATTAACGCCAGTATGCCCGGGCGACAGCGACCGGCTCTTATACGCTGTAAGCCCTGGTGCACCAAAATGCGGTTGGTTCGATCCAGAGGCACCACATCTGCCACCGTACCCAGTGCCACTAAATCCAGCCAAGTTGCCATACTCGGTTCGGCAATGCCCTGTTCGGAAAACCAGTTGTTTTCCCGCAATATAGCCCTGAGTGCACTGAGCACATAAAAAATAACCCCGACACCCGCCAGGTTTTTACTGGGAAAATCACAGCCCGCTTGATTGGGATTCACAATGGCATCCGCATCTGGCAGCTGCTCACCGGGCAGGTGGTGATCGGTAACAATCACTTTGATACCTGCCTGTTGCGCCGCTGCCACACCCGCGATGCTGGAAATACCGTTATCCACGGTAATAATTAAATCGGGCTTATTGGCTGCGGCCAGCCCAACGATTTCCGGCGTCAAGCCGTAACCGTAATCAAAACGGTTAGGCACCAAATAATCGACCCGCTGAAAGCCCATGGCAGTCAACGCCAGAACACCCAGAGCGGTACTGGTGGCACCATCACAATCGAAATCACCAACGATCAGGATGGACTGCTGAGTTCGCAGGACCTCCCACAATAAATCAACCGCCCGGTTTGCCCCCTTTAATTGCTGAGGGCTGGGCAGGTGTTTGAGATGATTTTGCAGTTCGCTGTCATCGCGCACGCCACGAGCGGCGTAGACACGCTGCAACAAGGATGGAATATCAGAAGAAAAATGCGTTCCGCCCATGTCAGCGGAACGGCGAACAATGGTTTTGATCATGAGGGAATTGTAAAGCTACTCGCTTCGATAGCCCAACGCCTCGGAAATATCCACCGCTGCTTTTTGCAACTGTTCCAAAGCCTCGTCCAGCGTTTTGGGGTGTGAACCATCTTTATAGGAGAGGAATGGCATGACTAAAGCAGCGACAATAGAACCATTGTGATCGAATACAGGGCAACCGATATCTTCCACCCCGTGAGCCTGAGCGCTGGAAATGCTTTCATAACCCTGAGTACAGATTCGCTTACTTAGCTCTTTAACCAGTTTTTTGGTGGGCTTTTTGTGGTGTTTGGGGATGCTATTGAACATAGCCTCCTGTTGAGCCTCATCCGCATAAGCAAGCAGTATGTGTCCGGAGCAGGTGTCTACCAAAGATGCTTCAGCTCCCAAGCGAACACTAAAAATTCGCGCTGAAGGGGCATCCTGTTGTACCACAACGTGCCCTCTTCCCTCGTAATAAATCACCAGATGACAGGACTGCTCTATTTGATACGCCAGTCGTTTCATGACCTTGGTAGCGGCAGCAGTAAGGCGCTTGACCGGCGGGAACTGGTGAGACAGCTCAAACAATTTTAATGACAGCTGGTAGCGATCACTGCCCGCGGGCAATATCAAATAACCCCTCTGCTCCAGCACCACCAGCATGCGAAACAGCTCCCCCACTGACCGCCCAAGGCGTTTGGCGATATCACTCAAACTAAGCCCGTCCGGCTCACGGGAAAGCAGCTCAAGAACATCCAGCCCTTTCTCTAAAGCGGGTGCCGAATAGGATTGACGTCGAGAGGCGGGGGCTGCCGTTTTTTTAGCGGTCATTGGATATCCATACTCTTTTTCATTTGAAAGCCATTTTCACCTAAAAGCGCCTCCTTCGAAAGGCCAATTTTCACTTGACTTATCGAGTCGAGCATTATCTAATTTTCACATTAGAAAAATTATTTTAGAAATGAAATGAATAGTCAATTCTTCGACTCTCGCTTCCCCGGCACAGCCGACCTGAAAAAACAGGCCAAAAAGCGCATTCCTCGCTTTGCCTACGAATACATAAAGGGCGGCTGTCACGAAGAAATTGGCCTGTTACGCAACCGCCAGGATATTCAGGCAGTGCAGCTGCGCAGTGAACTGCTTAAACCTTTCTCTGGCAGCAACCTGGAAGTAGAGTTGTTTGGTCACACCTACTCCGCCCCCTTTGGGGTTGCACCAGTAGGCCTGCAGGGGCTGATGTGGCCCAAGGCACCAGAGATTCTGGCCAAAGCCGCAGCTGAGAAAAACATTCCGTTTGTATTAAGCACGGTGTCTTCCGCCAAGCTGGAAGACATCGCCGAACTGTCCGAAGGCAAAGCCTGGTACCAACTGTATAACCCTACAGACCCTGCCATTCGAGAGGATCTGCTCAAACGCATTACCGCCGCCCAATACCCAGTATTGGTGGTCACTGTGGATGTACCCACCTTTGGCTACCGGCCACGGGACATTCGCAATGGCTTGGCCATGCCGCCAAAAATGTCGCTTTCCAACATCTGCCAGATGCTGGCCCGCCCCGCCTGGCTACTGGCTACGGCCAAAGCTGGCAAGCCTGAAATGCAGACCTTAAAACCCTATATGCCCAAGGGCATGCCCACCGATCAACTGGCCGCGTTTATGAACAAAACCGTGATGGGCCGGGTGGATATGGAAGGGCTGAAGCCGATTCGGGATTTCTGGAAAGGCCCGTTGGTGATCAAGGGCCTGATTAACGAAAAAGACGTAGCCAGCGCTATCTCATTGGGGGCCGATGCGGTGGTGATGTCCAACCACGGCGCCCGCCAGCTCGATCCCGGTGAATCTCCGGTGCCAGCGCTGAAAAAAGCAGCGCGCTCTTACGGTGACAAAATCAAGATATTTATGGATTCAGGCATCAATTCTGGCTCCAACATCGCCAGCGCTATGGCTTGCGGCGCGGATTTTACCTTTCTGGGGCGCTCCTTTGTTTATGGCGTGGGCGCCCTCGGTGACAAGGGCGGTATACACACCATCAATATGCTCACTACCCAATTAACCCAGGTCATGAACCAGCTGGGCTGCGCCACCGTGGCGGATTTGCCCAACTGCTTGGTAGATGACTCTAACGAATCTGTTTAAGGAAAGCTCATGTCCAGTACCCCACAGTCTTATATCGCCGGTCAATGGCATTCCCCTACTGCCTCAACCTTCAGCTCCTGGGATCCGACCGCGGATCAGGCACTGCAAAGCTGCGGCACCTGCGGAGATGACGAGATCGCTCTAGCCTGTGCAGCGGCAGTCTCCGCCACCAACGAACTGACGAAAAAGACCCCTGCTGAACTGGCTGGTTTTTTGCGCCAGCTGGCTACAGAAATAGAAGCCTTGGGGGACGAATTGATCACCACTGGCATGAGCGAAACTGGCCTGCCGGAAGCGCGCCTGCAAGGGGAGCGCGGGCGCACCTGCGGCCAGATTCGCGCCTTTGCGGATATGGTGGAAGAAGGCTCCTGGCGCCAGGCCAGTATTGATACTGCGCAACCAGACAGAGCACCGCTGCCAAAACCGGACGTGCGCGCCCTGCTCAATCCCATCGGCCCAGTGGCTGTATTTGGTGCCTCCAACTTCCCGTTTGCCTTTGGCAGCCTCGGCGGCGATAGCGCAGCGGCGCTAGCAGCCGGCAACCCCATCGTAGTGAAAGGCCACCCCAGCCACCCCATGACCTCTACCCTGTTTGCCAAAGCCATGGATAGCGCCATCAAAAATTGTGGTTTCCCTGCGGGCACATTCTCCCTGCTGCAAGGCACCGGTAATGCCCTGGGCGGTGCCCTGGTTGAGAATTCAGCCATTAAAGCAGTGGGCTTTACCGGCTCCGTAGCCGGTGGCCGCGCATTGATGGATATCGCCGCCAAACGCCCACAGCCCATCCCCGTATTTGCTGAGATGGGCAGCATCAACCCGGTGTTTATTTTGCCAGACGCACTGGAAAGCAATCTTAATCTGATTGCCACCGGCCTGGCGGGCTCCATCTCCATGGGTGTGGGCCAGTTCTGTACCTCACCGGGCCTGATTGTGACCCTGAAAGGTGATCTGGGCGAACAACTGGCCAATGAGTTGTCCGCTCAAGCCCGGGGAGTAATGCTTAACCCCGGTATCGCTGAATCCCTGCAAACATCCCTGTCCCAGCGCGCCAGTAATGAGGCCATTGATGTGCTTGCAGGCGGCCCAGTGGGCGATCAACCACTGCAGCCCAACAATACCCTGATGCGCATCGACGCCGAGCGCTTTTTGGCCACACCTGAGCTGTTGCACGAAGTCTTTGGCCCCGCCGCTCTGCTGGTGGAATGCGATTCCGTGGCACAGATGCAGCAAGTTGCCAAAGCGATGGAAGGCAACCTCACCGCCACTATTCACACTCAAGATTACGACAGTCCTGCAGTCAGCGAATTGCTACAGCAACTAAGCCGAGTTGCCGGCCGAGTGCTGTTTAACGGCTACCCCACTGGGGTGGAGGTATGTCCGTCTATGCAACACGGCGGCCCCTATCCGGCTTCGTCTTTTGCGGTGGCCACCAGTGTCGGCACAGCCGCGGCAACACGCTTTACCATGCGCAACGCCTACCAAAATTGCCCGGATTCCCTGCTGCCAGCGGAGCTGCAAAACGCCAACCCCCTGGGCTTATGGCGCTTAGTGGATGGCCAATTTACCCAGACTGCCGTTAGCCAGGAGGCATAAAAACCCATGACTATCGCTGCTTACAACACCGTCAAAGACGCATCACTGACCAATAGCCTGCCAGACAATTGCCGCGAAGGTACCTGGGTAGGCCGTGCCTGGCTGCCCGCCAGCTACAGCCCCACCGGCACCGCGGGACCGCACTTGATTACCGTGCGCGATAAGCAGGTCATCGAGCTATCTGGCCATTTGGAAACCATCGCCGACCTGGTTAGCAAAGACGACCCGGTGAGTGCGGTGCGCAATGCCAACGGCAACACCGTTTGCTCACTGGAAGAGCTGCTGGAAAACAGCCTGTTTCACAATTTGCCAGAGGATGCCACTCAAGCCGACAAACCCCATTTGCTGGCTCCCAACGACCTGCAAGCCATTAAGGCTTGCGGCGTTACCTTCGCCGTCAGCATGTTGGAGCGGGTGATTGAAGAACGGGCTGGCGGCGACCCCAACAAAGCCGCCGAAATCCGCGCCGTAATTCGCAACAGTATCGGTGATGACCTGCACAGCCTGGTGCCCGGCAGCGAAGCCGCCATGGCACTGAAAGACGAACTGATCAAAGCAGGCATGTGGTCACAGTATCTGGAAGTGGGCATCGGCCCCGACGCCGAGGTGTTTACTAAATCTCAGGTGTTGTCCGCCATCACCAGCGGTGCTCAGCTGGGCGTACTATCCACTAGCCACTGGAACAACCCAGAACCTGAAATCGCGTTGTTGGTAACACCGGATGCCCGGGCCATTGGCGCTACTTTGGGTAACGACGTCAACTTGCGGGACTACGAAGGCCGCAGTGCCCTGCTATTGGGCAAAGCCAAAGATCAGAATGGCACCTGCTGCCTGGGCCCGCTGTTCCGTCTGTTCGACGACAGCTTTTCCCTGGAAGATGTGAAAAGCGCAGAAGTGGAACTGACTCTGGTGGGCGAAGACGGCTTCCGCTCTTCCGGTGCCAACAAAATGAGTCAAATCAGTCGCACCCCGGAAAGCCTGGTCGCGCAAACCTGCAATCGCTCTCACCAATACCCGGACGGTTTGGTGCTGTTTATGGGCACCATGTTTGCCCCCACCGAAGACCGTGGCGAAGCGGGATTGGGCTTTACTCACCAGATAGGCGACCGGGTAGAAATATCCTCCGCCAAACTGGGCAAACTGGTGAACTGGGTGAACCACTGCGACCGCATCCCCGAATGGCAATACGGCTTGTCGCAGCTGGTGGACTTTATCGCCAACCAACGTATCGCCAAGCTGGCAAACAAAGAAAAGGCAAGTCTATGAGCGTTGAACAACGGCAAATAGGCAATACCGGCCTGGCTATACACACCTTTGGGTTTGGCTGCGCGCCACTGGGCAACCTCTACAACCCAATCAGTGACGAAGACGCTAAAAACACGCTACAGACTGCATGGGACGGTGGTTACCGCTATTTTGATACCGCTCCTCACTATGGCCAGGGCTTATCAGAGCGCCGTACCGGCGACATTCTGCGCGGCCACAATGATTATGTGCTGTCCACCAAAGTAGGCCGTTTGCTGAAGCCGGCAGGCTACGCGAAAGAACGCCACTGCTACCGTTCGCCCATGCCTTTCGATATTCACTACGACTACAGCTACGACGCGGTTATGCGTTCCTTCGAGGACAGCCTGCAAAGGCTGGGCCTGGACCGGGTGGACATCCTCTATATGCACGATATTGGCCGCGTCACCCACGGCGATGCCAACGATCACCACTTTGCCATCGCCATGGACGGCGGCTATAAAGCCATGGACAGCCTGCGCAGCCAGGGTTTGGTAAAAGCCATCGGCCTCGGCGTTAACGAGCATGAAGTATGCGAGCAGGCGCTAGAGTACGGTGATTGGGACTGCTTCCTGTTGGCCGGGCGCTACACCCTGCTGGAGCAGGAATCCCTGCAAACCTTTTTACCCAAGTGCGAGCAGCGTAACTGTTCCATTGTGATTGGCGGCGCCTACAACTCAGGCATCCTCGCCACCGGAACCCGCGGCGGCGGCACCCTGCACTACGACTACGGCCCTGCCCCTCAGACCGTTGTCGATAAAGTGCGTCAGCTGGAAGACCTGTGCGATGAGTACAGTATTCCGCTGGCCGCCGCGGCCCTTCAGTTCCCCCTTGCCCACCCTGCAGTGGCCTCGGTGATTCCCGGCATGGGCAGTGCAAGGCGTATCGCCCAAACCCAAACGCTAATCGACACCCAGATTCCCGACGAATTCTGGCAAGCACTGCGCAGCAAAAGTCTGGTTGCAGATGCCGCACCCCTACCTGGAGGCGCTTGATTGTGATCGATAGCCACCAACATTTTTGGCAAATTGCCCGGGGCGACTACGGTTGGTTGACGGAGGATCTGGGGCCAATTTATCGGGATTTTTTGCCCGCCGATCTGGCTCCCATGCTCGCCGATGCCAGCATTAAAAAAACCATCTTGGTGCAAGCCGCCGACAGCGAAGCAGAAACCCAATTTATGCTGGGGCTGGCTGAGCAAACGGATTTTATTGCCGGTGTGGTGGGCTGGGTGGATATGGCCGCCAGCGATGCCGCCGAATGCATTGGCGAGCTGGCGCAAAACCCCTATTTAAAAGGCATTCGCCCAATGATCCAGGACATCGCCGACGATGACTGGATGCTGCGCGCAGAGTTGGATAGCGCGTTTAATGCCCTGCTCGACAACAAACTCAGCTTTGACGCACTGGTATTGCCCAGGCACCTGCCCAATCTGCTGACCCTGTTAAAGCGCTACCCCACTTTGCGCACCGTTGTTGATCACGGCGCCAAGCCAGATATTGCCAACGACAGCAGCAGTCAATGGCAGGCCGATATCGCCGCTATTGCCGAACACACTCAGGCTTACTGCAAAGTCTCTGGCCTGGTGACCGAAGCCGGTGAGCGTACCGCCAAAGAGCATCTGCAGCCCTACTTTGATCATCTGTACAACAGCTTTGGTGGCGATCGTTTGATGTGGGGCAGCGATTGGCCAGTGCTTAATTTGAGTATGGACTACAGCGACTGGCGAGCGTTGAGTCTGGCGTTGATGGCCGAGCTGCCCGAACACGAACAACAGCAGCTGCTGGGCAAAAACGCCGCAGTGTTTTACCAGCTACAGGAGGTATAGGGATGACTGAAACCATCGACGACATTATCCGGCTGCACGGCAGTGACAATATTGGTGTCAGCCGCCGCAACCTGAGCGTGGATGAAATGATCACCATCAATGGCCAGGCCGTGCGCGTCGCTGAAAATATTCCCGTGGGCCATAAGGTAGCTCTGGCGGACATTAGCGACGGCGACAAAATCCTTAAATACGGCGCGCCCATTGGCTCCGCCACCGCTGTTATCGAAACCGGCCGCCATGTGCACCTGCACAATATGAAGAGCGACTATATCGCCAGCTATACACGGGAAGGCATTAGCCAATAGAGGTAAAAATGAACGGTTATTTACGACAAGATGGCCGCAAAGGCATACGCAACGTCATAGCAGTGGCGTATCTGGTGGAATGTGCCCACCATGTCACTCGGCAAATCGTCATGCGCAGCCAAATGCAGAACAACACCGATCAGGTGCACTTAATCGGCTTTCCCGGTTGCTACCCCAATGACTACGCGCTCAATATGATGAAGCAGCTGTGCACTCACCCCAATGTAGGCGGTGTGCTGCTGGTTTCTCTGGGCTGCGAGGGTTTTAACCGCGAACACTTGCAAGAGAGTATCGTTGCCAGCGGCCGTCCGGTGGGAACACTGGTCATTCAACAACAGGGCGGCACCAAAAAAACCATCGATGCCGGGGTCGCTAAAGTTGGTGAACTGCTGGCTCAAGCCAGCACAGTAGAGCAAGTTCCCATGGCAGTCGATGAGCTCATCGTGGGCACCATCTGCGGAGGTTCCGATGGCACCAGTGGCATAACCGCCAACCCCGCTGTGGGGCGCTGTTTCGACAAGTTAGTCGACAAGGGAGCCACGTGTATCTTTGAGGAGACCGGCGAACTGATCGGCTGCGAAGATACCATGTACGAACGGGCTGCCACCCCGGAACTGGCCAAAGAAATCGAATCCGCCATGATCAAGGCTGCGAATTACTACACCGCTATGGGTTATGGCAGCTTCGCCCCCGGCAATGCCGAAGGCGGCCTGACCACCCAGGAAGAAAAGTCCATGGGCGCCTACTGCAAATCCGGCGATTCACAAATTCACGGCTTGATTAAGCCCGGCGACATACCACCCACTGGCGGTTTGTACTTAATGGACGTAGTACCCGATGGCGACCCAAAATTTGGCTTCCCCAATATTTCCGACAATGCGGAAATTGTTGAGCTGATTGCCTCTGGTAGCCATATGGTGCTGTTTACCACCGGTCGTGGATCGGTGGTCGGTTCTGCCATTTCCCCAGTCATTAAAGTCTGTGCCAATCCCGAAACTTACCAACGTATGGCGGACGACATGGATGTAAATGCCGGCAAAATCATGAATGGCGACGGCGATGTGGACAGCGTTGGTGAAGAGATTTACCAACAGGTGCTTGCCGCTGCAGCAGGCAGCCCCAGCAAGTCCGAAGAAATGGGGCATCAGGAATTTATTCTAACGTATAAACAGTTTGAGCCCATTGGGCCGAGTTGCTTGCCATTGTCAGCGTAGTGAAACACCACTGCCATTCTGAAACCTGAAGCTTGACGTCGCCTTGTTTGCCAGGATGACAGATAAAGAAAATAGGAAAAACATGACCCAACGATTTACTAACAAAACCGCATTAGTCACCGGCGGTGCCAGCGGCATCGGCCAAAGTGTTTGCCTGCGCCTGGCCAATGAAGGCGCCCAGGTGATAATTATCGATCTCAATTTGGAAGCGGCACAAAAAACCGTTGATTTAATCGTAGCTGCTGGTGGCAAAGCCAGCGCCCACAGCTGCGACATTTCCGACACCGAAGCCACCAAAACCCTGTTGCAGGAATTAGACGACAAACAGCCTATCGACGTTCTGGTTAATAGCGCAGGCATCGCCCATATTGGCAGCATCGAACAATGTACGGAAAACGATCTGGACCGTTTGTACCAGGTAAACATTAAAGGCACTTACAACACCATGGCTGCGCTTATTCCAGCCATGAAATCTCGCCAATCAGGAGCCATTTTAAATCTGGCGTCTGTTGCCTCGTCCGTGGGCATTGTGGATCGCTTTGCCTACTCCATGACCAAAGGCGCAGTACTTACCATGACTTACTCGGTGGCCAAGGACTTTATCAAAGATGGCATTCGCTGCAACTGCATTGCTCCAGGCCGAGTACATACACCCTTCGTCGATAACTTTCTGGCACAAAACTATCCGGACAATACCGACGAAATGTTTGAAAAACTTTCCAACACCCAACCCATTGGACGCATGGGTAAGCCGGAAGAAATGGCCGGTTTAATCGCTTACCTGTGTTCGGACGAAGCTGCGTTTATCACCGGTTGCAACTTCCCCATCGACGGTGGCTTTGTCACCCTGAATAATTAATCAAGGAACCAACTATGAAATTAGTGCGTTATGGTAACCCCGGAAACGAAAAGCCGGGCATCCTCGACAACGACGGTAACATCCGCAGCCTGGCAGATAAGGTGAACGATATTGATGGCTCGGTACTGACCGCGGAAGGCCTTGATGCTCTAAAAGCCATTGACGTAGATAGTCTGCCACTGGTTGACGGTGAACAACGTTTTGGTGCCTGTGTAGGCAATATCGGCAAGTTTATCTGCATCGGCTTGAACTATGCCGACCATGCCGCAGAAACCGGCGCACCCATTCCTCCAGAGCCAGTGGTATTTATGAAGGCTACCAGCTCCGTGATGGGCCCCAACGACAATGTGGTCATTCCCCGCAACAGTGAAAAAACCGATTGGGAAGTGGAACTGGCCATGGTAATTGGCAAGGAAACCTCTTACGCGACTGAAGAAGAAGCGGCCAACTGCATTGCCGGTTACTTTGTTTGCAACGATGTATCGGAGCGAGAGTTCCAGTTAGAGCGCAGTGGCCAGTGGGACTTGGGCAAGGGCTGTGACACCTTTGGTCCGATTGGCCCCTACCTGGTAACCGCTGACGAAGCTGGCGATGTATCCAACCTCAGCATGTGGCTTGAGGTAAATGGTCATCGCTACCAGAACGGCAATACCTCAACCATGATTTTTAGCCCGGCTTTTATCGTCAGCTTTTTGAGCCAATACATGAGCCTGCAGCCGGGAGATGTAATTTCCACAGGCACACCGCCTGGGGTTGGCCTGGGTCAAAAGCCGCCCGTATATTTAAAACCGGGTGATGTGATTGAACTGGGTATCGAAGGTTTGGGCGTGCAACGACAAACTGTAGAAGCCTGCCCTGAATAAACACTGCAGGGTGGATTACGTCGCTGCGCGACTAATCCACCCTACGGCTTTCACATTCAATTATTTGTCTGGCTGGACTCGGCCCACAGATTAATACCACCCTCCTGAGCATACTTGTCGATCGCCAACAGCTCGTCATCGCTAAACGATAGATTTTTCAAAGCGCCAACACAGCTTTCTATTTGCTCAACTTTGCTGGCACCAATCAATGCAGAGGTTACTCGCTGATCCCGCAATACCCAGGCAATGGCCATTTGCGCCAGTGACTGCCCGCGCTGTGCGGCAATATCATTAAGTGCTTTGATATTGGCAATATTTTCTTCTGACAACAACTCTTGAGACAGGGTGCCCTGCTGTGCCGCTCGGCTGGTATCAGGCACACCGTTCAGATACTTATCTGTCAACATTCCCTGAGCCAGTGGCGAAAACACGATACAGCCCATCTCCTGCTGCTCAAGAGTATCCAAAAGACCATCTCGCTCAATCCACCGATTCAGCATGGAATAGCTGGGCTGGTGAATCAGCAGGCGGGAACTAAACTCCCGCACCAGCTGACTGGCCTCTTCCGTGCGCAAGCTGTTGTAGGAAGAAACACCTACGTATAACGCTTTGCCGGAAGACAGCGCCGTATCAAGAGCACCCATGGTTTCTTCCAGTGGTGTGTCTGGATCAAAGCGGTGGGAGTAAAAAATATCCACATAATCCAGCCCCAGGCGTTTGAGGCTTTGATCAAGGCTGGCCAGCAAATACTTGCGGCTGCCCCACTCCCCATAAGGGCCGGGCCACATCCAATAACCAGCTTTACTGGAAATAATTAGCTCATCTCGATAGGCGGCAAAATCTCTACTAAGAATACGGCCAAAATTCTCCTCAGCTGAACCCGGTGGCGGCCCATAATTATTGGCCAGATCAAAGTGGGTAATGCCCAAATCAAAGGCTTTAAAGCACAACTGTTGGTGGGTTTCGTAGGGTACGTTGTAGCCAAAGTTATGCCACAAGCCCAGAGAAATCGCTGGAAGTTGCAAACCACTACTGCCACAGCGGCGATAGGTCATTGACTGATAACGATCAGATGATGCGACATAACGTTCAGCTTCAGATTGCCAGGGAAACACGTCTACCTCCTGAATCAATAGATAACATTTAAACTTGCTGAGGGCTGTTGCCGCGCAGCTTTTGTAATTTCACCGCGTTCGAGGCGACCACTTCTGAAGTCAGCGACATCTTGTTTAAAATCCATGCAGTGATTACAAAACCAACTGCTGGAATCAGGGTAAAAATCGCCAGTATGCCCGACACCGTATCGGTGCTTTGATCGACGCCACCACTTTTATAGCCGTATACCGCCAACAGGTAAGTAGCCAATGCACCACCAACCGCAAGACCTACTTTCAACGCAAACAGAGTAAACGAGGAAATCAGCCCATCCAGGCGGCGGTTATTTTGAAGCTCGCCATAATCCGTCACTTCAGCCATAGTTGAGAAAATCAACGGCGCCATCATTTGGTTAAAAAAGCCGACAAAAAACTGCATTACCAAAATGGCACCAATCCAACTTGGCGCAATCAGGTAGGTACTTCCGGAAAGAACGGCACTGATCAGACACAGCATCACCCAAGCGCGCTTTTTGCACATAAGAGAGGTCAAACGATTCGCCAGTGCGCTGCCCAACATACCGCCGATCATCCACAGGGACAAGAACAGCGACACCATGGATTCCGCATCCTCTGCGTAATAATTGAGGTAATAAATTCCGGTTGTCGCTTTGACTGTCTGCGCGGTGACCATAATCAATACCGCCAAGCCCAGCAGGCGCCACTGATCATTTTTCATCACCTGGGCAATATCGTTTTTAATATTTTTGGTACCGGTATTTACCGGTTTCACCCGCTCCTTGGTAGAAGCAAAGCAGATCAAAAATAGAACAACAGACAGCGCGGCCATCACCATCATTGCTAACTTATAACCGGTTGTCTTATCGCCCTGCCCCAGAAAATCTGCCAGTGGAACCAAGCCCGCAGTAACGATCAAACCACCGCCGGTGGCTGCTACAAAGCGAAACGAATTTAGCGACACTCGCTCCTTGGGGTCCGCTGTCATCACACTGCCCAAGGCAAAGTAAGGAATATTGGTGGCAGTAAAAAACAGCATAAGCACCGCGTAGCTGACATAGGCGTAGATGGTTTTACCGGCAACGTCCATATCTGGAACCGTAAAAACCACCACCGACATAATGGCGTAAGGCACACAGAGAAATAACAGAAAAGGTCGATACTTGCCCCAACGGGTATTGGTTCTGTCGACAAGCAAACCCATTAGTGGGTCTGTCACTGCATCGAAAATGCGTACAAACAGAAATATGCCAGCGACGGTAGCGGCATCTAACCCAAAAACATCGGTGTAGTAATAGGCCAACAGCAAAACCACTGACTGATAAACAAAGTTACCCGCCATATCGCCGACGCTAAAACCGACTTTTTCCCGGACTTTTAAGCGACTTCCCGTCATAAATTATGCCCCGTAATATTTGATAGAGTTATTAAGAGAAGTTTAGTTAACCTCCAAGAAATCTCTGTGAGGCAACTCCGAGAACGGAACCGTCGGTAAAGTTTGGTACCAAAATGCCACCGAAGAGATATCGTCTTGCAGAGGCAAGTAACGGCGATTATCGACAGCCCCACCAAAGTTCGGATAATCCCGCCAACCGAGAGCCTGGATATTCACTTTCAAGCTTTTCTCAAAACGCACGGGGTCGGGAATATGCCAACGGTACATACCAAAACGCTGGTTAGCATTGTAAATACCGTCTGGGCGCTGAATTTGTGGAACACCGGCAAACGCATTTGAATACTCGGTGTATGCCTCAGGCCAATTCTTATTGGGTACTGCCAAACTAATATCGTAGTTATAGGAACCCAGGAAATAGTCTTCTGTTCCAGTGCCGCAAATGGTTGGGAAGTCAGTGTCGTCGTCCATAAAGAACTTGATTTCACCCTCCCCCCACCAGCCATTATTGTTGACACCCCAAGCCATGTAAGTACCGATGTAGTGGCCCTGCCCCTCAACACCATCCAAAATAGTGTGAACCTCTTTGTATGGCAGAGGGTTGCTGCGGCGGAACTGAGCATGGAAGTACGCGCAGTTGTCAGGTACCTCGGTCTCGGTGTAATTGATTTGATAAAAAATCACACACTTTTGCAGTGGATCACGATTCTCCAGTGTAATTCGAGCGCTCTTTTTGTAAGGCATTTCCCAAAAGCAGTTGTACGCCAGACCAGGGTTAACCGTAACAGGCATTGAATCGACCTGAGCAAAGTCTTCCAAACCATTACAGAAAAAATCACCGATGGGAACTTCAACAGAGGGATGCTCCTGATCGTCCCAATACATACGCAAAATCAAATCGCGTTTCTTAGGGCCAATAACCGTCATCCACATTTGTTGGATAGCACCACCCTTTTTAATATCAGCCAGAGTAAAGGTCTCTTCTGGAGGAACTTCAACACAGGGTGAAACCTTCCAGCCTTGGCCCAAATCTCGAGATGGAATCGACCCCATACCTTCTGTGGCCATACCGCCTTTGCCCGGTTCTCCAGTGAAATTTTCTGGTGAAATAGAGCGACTTTTTGCTTTGGACAAAAGCGACAGATTGCCCATATTCAACCCTAAACCATTAAATTCAGACACAACACTTACCTCTTAATAACGTGCTTTTAGTAATTATTAGCTCGCAACTCTTCAAGCTTTCTAGAGTTTTCTGCAACGGTTTCTTTATCTAACTTCATGGCACGAACAATAAAACCGCACACAACAAAGAAAACCGCAGGCGCCAACGTAAAGATGATTAAAATACCGGACACAGTGTCTGCGTTTTGATCGACACCACCACTTTGATAACCGAATACGGCAAGCAAACCGGTTGCAACCGCACCACCAATAGCCAAACCAACTTTTAAAATACCCACTGTGAACGACGCGACAAGACCATCGATTCGGCGTTTATTTTTCAACTCACCGTAATCGGTCACATCAGCCATGATTGATGTGAGCATGGGGGCCATCATCTGGTTAAAAAAGCCAACCATAAATTGTGCGACCATAATCCAGACCAGGCTGCTGGCATCAATCAAATAAGTAATTGCAGACATAAACGCACAGACAAAGCATAAGATCATCCACGCCGTTTTTTTGCAGATGTGTTTAGCAACTGAGCTTGCCAATGAGCTGCCAATTATCCCACCCACCATCCAAAGGGAGAGAAACAGGGTTACCATGGCTGCGGCATTCTCAGCGTAGTAGGTGATGTAGTAGATACCCGTGGTTGCCTTAATGGTTTGCGCTGTCACCATGATCAAAACAGTCAATGCCATCAGGCGCCACTGATCGTTTTTAAAAATTTGCTTCAGATCGTCTTTATAACCACTTGCCCCCGTATTAGCGGGCTTGACCCGCTCCTTAGTGGAAGCAAACGTAATGAGAAACAGGATTACAGATAAGGCGGCCATCACCATCATAGCCTGCTGGTAGCCCACCGCCTTGTTATCGCCACCAAACCAGTCCGCCATGGGAATAACCAGCGTGGTGATGAGCAATCCGCCACCAGTAGCGGCGGCGAAGCGGTAAGAATTCAGAGAAACCCGCTCATCCGGGTCTGCGGTCATAGTGCTGCCCAAACCAAAATAAGGAATATTGGTGGCAGTAAACAGCAGCATAAGTACGGCGTACGTAACGTAAGCGTAAATGGTTTTTCCATTCAAGCTCATATCTGGGACTGTGAACACCAGAATTGATGCTGTCGCATAGGGTACACAGAGAAACAACAGGTAAGGGCGATAGCGCCCCCAGCGAGTTTTCGTTCTGTCAGCAAGCATCCCCATCAGTGGGTCTGTTACCGCATCAAAAACACGAACGAACAAAAAAATTCCAGCCACGGTTGCTGCACTTAAGCCGTAGACATCGGTGTAATAGAAAGCCAGCAATAACAACACGGATTGGTATACAAAGTTACCTGCCATATCGCCCAGGCTGAAACCAATTTTTTCTCGAATCTTCAATTTCGCAGTCATATTTTCCTACGTCAGTCAGACAACTTCTTGAAAAAATTAATCAAAGAACAGCCCCGACAATAAACTGTATTGTCGGGGCTATCGGTCTGAAAAACCGCTTAGAAAGTACCGCGAATACCTAAAGCGACACGTCTACCGGTGAAGGATGTAGACACCCACCGCTGCTGGCCAGCAGGCAGTATTTGGAAAACGTCCTGCTCTTCATCGGTGAGGTTCACGCCATTGAGGAATATCGTTAAGTTTGGCGAAATATCGTAACTGAACGATGCATCAAGTTGAGAGAAATCATCATTAAAGATTTGACCACCACTACCAATCGCATTGGCCACCCGCAAGAACTCGCTACGGCTGGTATACGCTGCACGCGCCTGGATAGGCCCTTTTTCATAATAGAAAGTCAGGTTGAAGCTGGTGTCAGAGACGCCGGGAAAATCGATAGACTCACCCGTACTCTCAAGCTCCGCTGACGTATCGTTTAGCGTGACATTGGCAATGTAACCGAAACCGGACTCAAATGCCTGCTGAACACCCAATTCAGCACCGCTAACTTGAGCTAGGCCCTGGTTTGCCGGCTGGCTAATGATATCCACAGGAATAGGGCGACTAGTTCCATCCATCTCTACACCGGTAGCACGAATGGGCGTTCCTGCCAGGGAAGTAAATGAACCCGTATTAACTACATTGGCGGTAAAGCCTTCGATTTCTTTGTGGAACAAGCCGGCATACACCGCACTGCCTTCACCAAAATACCACTCAACACCCAAGTCATAGTTTTCTGCTTCAGCCGGTTCCAGTGCCGGGTTACCCGCATTCAACGAGACAGCAAAGTTGTCGCCGCCATTGGTAGAGGCATTGGCATTGATATCAAACGCTGGAGCAAGGCTGTTAAAGGTGGGCCGGGTGATCGTATCGTTCGAAGCAACACGCAGATACAAGTTTTCCGCCAGCTCAAACCTGAAGTTCAGGCTGGGCAGCACATTGGTATAGCTGGACTCAAAACTGACTGGCGTAGCCGCTCCTGTAGTCAGTGTGTCAAATATGGTTGTATCCATACCACCATTATCAGTTACCACAAACTCTGCATCGAAGCCGTTTACGGTTAGGTCGGTATGTACCAGACGGAAACCGATATCACCCACGTAGCCTACGCCAGCGAGATCACCTTCGAAGTTAACCTGAAAGTAGCCAGCAAACGTGTCTTCTTCAATAGCAAAGGAGCCAAAGGGGTCCGGGGAAATAGGTGCCAACGAAGATCTAAGTGTTGCCAGCAAACCAGCATCATCGTCACTCAAAGAACCTTCCATAGCAGCCAATTCGGCAATTCTTGATGCAACAGCAGCACGTGCCGCATCATTATCAGGGAAAATCAACGAATCAAAGCCGAAGTTAGTTCTATAGCTACCATCAAGAAAATCCGACGCACCCCGATTAAATGCACTCACTGTGTCAACACCGATACCAGCACCGACAACCGGGATACCGTTACCGTTACTAGCCCTCTCAATGGCTTTTTCACGCGAGCGATAACGAACGCCCATTTCGATAGATGAAACAACGTCGTGATCAATATCGCGAATCGCATCAAACTGGATTGCGAATTCCTCATCTTCGTTCCTGGCAAACCGATCATCAAATACAGAAACAACAAAGTTGGCCGGATTTCCAAGGTCGGCAGCTGCTCCATCACCCAAGTTCGTCTGAGTAATATCGAAGCCATCGTTATCTATTGTTGAATCAAAGGCAAAAGTCCCTCGATCACCATCGATCCTGACGCGATCGAAAACATTAGACCCCTCAGCTTTCGAATAACTGATATCTGTTGTTGTTGTCCAGGCACCTGACTGCTTCTCATAGTTCAAACCAAAAGAGATCAAGTCTTCTTCGATATCCTGCAAGTCTGTAGTCAGCTCGGGACGCAGAGTAGTGATATGGCGAAAGAAGGTACCGTCATTCACCAAATCACCGACCTGAACACTGCCATCGGGGTTGACGGTATTACCAGCCAGGTCATCATCGAAAATAATTGGCAAAAAGATAAAGTTCTGATGAGACTCATCAATTTCTCGTTTGCTGTATAGCAGGTCAACGACAAGGCCCGACTCGCCCCAATCCCACTGCAAAGTCCCCATGGCGGTTACACGGTCACGGCTTTCTTCGTACGCTTCTGCGTTATTTGATAGAGAGAATGGCACGTCATTGGGGCTAGCATCACCAATACCGTCATTGTCAGTATCCAGCTGAGAACCGATACCGAACGAGGGGAACCAACCAAAAGTACGTGAAAAGTCTTCGCGAATTGAGCGCTCTGAATAGGCGATAGAACCCAATGCACCAAAGCTATTATCGTCATTAACCCAACTGTATAAGCCAGAGATAGATGGATCTGTCTCGCTGTTAAACTGGCGATAGGTCCCAGTTAAGGTGCCAGCTTTCTTATGCCCAAGTTCCAATGGGCGAGCTGTTTTCAAATCGACAGAACCACCGATACCGCCTTCAACGTGGCTTGCAGAAGTAGACTTGGCTACTTCTAATGTACGGATAATTTCAGAGGGTAGAATATCAAAGTTGGCAGCGCGACCAGTTGTGGTTAATTCGTTACCGTTAAAAATAGGGTCAACGGCTTCGGTAGCACTGAGAAAAGATCGACCATTTACACTACCGCGAACAAAATCAGGCCCCAGACCTCGAATCGACACAAAGTCACCTTCACCGCGGCTGCGCTGAATGGCCACACCGGTAACACGTTGCAGGGCTTCAGCCACGTTCTGGTCAGGCAGCTTGCCCACATCTTCAGCACTGATCGCATCGACAAAACCAGTCGAATTTTCCTTAATGTTCAGTGCTCGCTGTAATGATCCTTTAATTCCTTTAACAACAATTTCTTCCTGGATATCTTTCGAATTGTCTTGAGCAACAGCCCCCAAGGAGGCACTAGCGCCCGCAACTGCTGCGATTAATGCCGTCAAACCATTTTTTTTAAATGGCATATCTCTACCCTCTTTTTTCTCAGGCTCAACCTTGGAAATGGTTAAAACCCCATTTTGGTTAAATTGCCCGGTATACCGGGAACCTTTAAGCAAAATAGCCAGTGCTTCACGAACCGTGTAACGCCCACGAACTGCATTACTTTTGATATCGCGAATTTCACTGTGAGAGAAAAGAAGCGGCGTGTTGGACTGCTGCGCTAATTGACGCAACCCCTGTGCCGCATCTGCTGCTGCTATATTAAAATGGTATTTATCTTCAGCAGCCTCAAGGTCGGGGGCAAAAGCAAGCACCAAACTGAGCAGCAATACATTACCTACCGGCCAATTTCTCACACTATTTCGCACAAGCAGAGCCACATGCGCGTTTGCAGGGCCAAATAGGCTGCGCAATACAACTGTGCTTATGCTGAAGACCGTGCTACTCAAAAAAATCCTCTATACAAACATCAATTTTTTTATAAGAAAAAACTAAGTTTACTCCTAAAAGGCAATTATTGCACCTTTTTGGAACGCCGACCTCAAACACAAAAGAAATAAAAATTCCTTTAAATACAGACAATTAAACAAACAACTACTCTTAAGCTGGGTAGTGAAGGGCTGCATTCTACCTATAACCAACAATAATATCCCCAAGCATTTCTTTTATGGGCCTCAGGTGGTAATATTTTTTATATAAAAACAATTTTCAAATTATGGGTCGCGAATTATGGCAGCTAACTTAAAGCCTTCCAGAAAGCCAAGCATCCTCAGCAGTTTCCTCGGTATTGAAGCCGAACTTAAGCACTACCTGCTAAAAATGTTGGTACGAAAGGAAGACGTTGAGGACATATTGCAAGACACCTATATACGCGTCTCAAAGGCTGAAAAAACAACTCATATCAAGTCTCACCGCCCTTTTCTATTCAAAGTAGCCAGAAACTTGGCACTGAACCAAATATCACAAAATAAACGCAGAATTACATTCTATGTAGAGGATTTTGAAGCCTCAGAGGTCATAGATAGTAAATCTTCTGTAGAAAGCCGTGAGATGGCACGACAAGAACTGCGCAAATTTTATACAATGCTTCGGGAAACACTGCCTGCCCAATGCCGAAAAGTGTTCATATTGCGCAAAGTCTACGGGTTTAGCCATAAGGAAATTGCTCAAAAGTTGGGCATTTCGGTCAGCACAGTGGAAAAACACATTATCAATGGCATGAGGCGTTGTGATCATATTATGACGCGCAGCGGTGATAATAAGCTGATGACAAGCAATCCAACCTCAAGCTCAGGAAACATTACTCGCTATATGGAATACCGTTCGGGATGACAGTCGTTGATTTCAACAAGCCAAGCCGACGATCGGAGCAGTCGACTACCGAACAGGCTTATTACTGGGCGACAAAGCTGGATGGCCAGCCCAGTGGCAGACAACTCAACGATTTCAAGAAATGGCTGGCCGAAAACCCAAGCCACGTAGAAGAGTTTAAGCGGATAGCTGAGCTTTGGGACGGCCTTGACGATTACCTTTCAGAGCTTCTACCTCAGGCAACTGCAGATGCCACAAAGTCAACGGCAGCTGTGAATAAGTACACGGGTTTATTTTCCAACACCAGGCTCAATATTGCCGTATGTCTTCTGTTTACTGTTTCTATTGCTTCACTGCTGATCGCTAAATCGGGCTTTTGGAACCACTATGAGGAGAGCCACAGCACACGCGTTGGCGAAATCAAGACAGTCGGACTGCCTGATGGCTCTGATTTGCAACTAAACACCAACACGCATGCCGAGGTAAATTATCAAGACAACGCCCGCCTGGTGCATTTGAAAGTCGGGGAAGCGCACTTCAATGTTTCTCACCAGCCAGACAAGCCTTTCGTTGTTTACGCTGGTGACATTGCCGTTCAGGCCATCGGAACTGCATTTTCTGTACACATAAAGAAAGACGGCAATGTAGAAGTGATTGTTTCAGAAGGCACCGTAGAATTGTCTTCTATAGGCAATATGGCCGCCGACAACTTGCCCACACTAAGCCAGCTCCAAGACAAAAAAACCTTAGGGCGCTTTGGCAAAGGCCAGCGTACTCTACTGGCAGACACCGTCAAAACGGTCGAGCAGAAGTCGGATCAGGAGCTGACCAAGGAGCTTTCCTGGCGCAATGGTATGCTGATTTTTGATAACCAACCTCTGGGTGAGGTGGTGCAGGAAGTCAGTCGCTATACCGATACCGAAATTGTCGTCGATGAATCCATTCGCAATATGGCCATCGGCGGTTATTTCCCCGCGGGAAAAACAGACATACTGCTATCAACACTGGAAGAGTCATTCGACATCAGCGTGAATCGGTCAAATACCACCTCAATACAACTATCTCCCAAGATTCGCTCCACTACTGTTCAGTAGGCCCCATAGAGGTTTTTCCCCACCTGAGCGGTCTTATTCCCATCAGCATCAGTAAGGATCAACAACATGAGTCAATTTAACGGCTTAGGCATGAACCTGGGCAATCTATCACGGCTTTCCAAGGCCAAAAGCCGCTCCATTTCTGCGGAAAATTTTACCGGCGAACCCGGCAAAGGTGGTATGGCTACCGAAGGCACAGGCGCCATGCCAGGACGCGACCTGGGCCAGGGCTGGAAAATATCCCCATCTGTTGAAGTGGAGCCTCTGCAAACCTTTACCCTGGCGGATATCAAACAAGGTGGCGCCATCCAGCAAATCTGGATCACCACTTTGGGACCAAAAAAACGCGATTTGATTTTGCGCATGTACTGGGATGATCAGGAGCACCCCTCCGTTGAAGTACCCCTGGGGGATTTCTTCTGTAACGGCCTTGAAGACTACGCCCATGTGGACTCCCTGCCAGTGTCCGTAAACCCCGGCCTGGCCTACAACTGTTTCTGGGAGATGCCCTATCGCAAAAACGCCCGCATTACCCTGGAAAACCGTGATCCACTGCAAAAAGTTATCATCTATTACCAGATCAATTACACCGAAACCGAGGTACCGGAAGATTGCGCTTACTTCCACGCTCAGTTCCGCCGCACCAACCCTGTTCCCTTTAAAGAGGTACACACCATATTGGACGGAGTCAGCGGTCAAGGGCAGTACGTGGGTACCTATATGGCCTGGGGCGTCAACAACAACGGTTGGTGGGGCGAGGGAGAAATCAAGTTCTTTATGGACGACGATACCGACTTCCCCACCATTTGCGGTACCGGCACTGAAGACTACTTTCTCGGCTCGTTCAACTACGACATTGGCGTCGCCGTCAAAGGTCACCCTAACGCCTACAGCGAGTACACCACCGCCTACGCGGGCGTGCCGGAAGTACAACGCCCTGACGGTGTATACAGAGCCCAACAACGCTTTGGCATGTACCGCTGGCACATCCCCGACCCGGTGCGTTTTGAAAAAAGCCTCAAGGTGAATATCCAAGCGCTGGGTTGGCGGGACTTCCACAACTGGGGAGGTGATGTTGAGCAACGCCGCTACCTGCCTTTGCAGGATGACATCGCCTCAGTGGCGTTCTGGTACCAGACACTGCCGACAGCGCCGTTCCCTGAGCTTCCACATCGGGATTATATGGAGGTCAACTGATGCTGAAAAACATCAATCCGCTGTTGGGGCCAGAGTTATTGAAAACCCTGCGCGCCATGGGCCATGGCGATGAAATCGCCATCGTGGACGCCAACTACCCCGCCGACAGCAACGCCGCGCGCCTTGTGCGGCTGGATGGTTGCAGCGCCACCGATGTGCTAAATGCGGTACTGTCTGTTTTGCCACTGGATAGCTTTGTAGATCACCCAGTTCACACCATGCAAGTGGTCGGTAACCCGGATGCCACACCGGAAATTGTCACCGAATTTCACGACATTGTGAAACAGCAGGAAAGCAACCCGGTGGCGCCCTCCTCTCTGGAACGGTTTGCTTTTTATGAGCGGGTGAAAAGTGCTTATGCGATTATCAGCACCGGGGAAACCCGATTGTACGGAAATATTCTACTCACCAAGGGCATCATTAAATAACCCGTCAGTGCGACTGCGCTTCACCAGCCCCCTTCGGGTAACGCAGGCTTTCCACCATATCCCCCACCTCGGCAGGCGGTGCAGCGGTAAAACACTGTACCGTCAACGCCACCGCAAAGTTCAACAACATACCCAGCGTGCCAATACCTTCCGGGGATACGCCAAACCACCAGTGATCGGGATTATTCACAGCCGGGTTCACAAACTTAAAATAGATGATGTAAGCCGCCGTAAAAATAATGCCGGTGAGCATGCCAGCAATGGCCCCCTCTTTATTCATCCGCTTGGAAAATATGCCCAGAATAATCGCCGGGAAAAAACTGGCCGCAGCAAGTCCAAAGGCAAATGCTACCACTGAGGCCACATAGTCCGGCGGATTGATTCCCAAGTAGGTAGCCGCAGCAAGGGCAATAGCCGCCGCAAGGCGAGCGTAACCCAATTCCTGACGGTCACTGATCTCTGGCATTAAATTGCGCTTCAGCAAATCGTGGGAAATGGAAGTGGAGATCACCAATAGCAGGCCCGCCGATGTAGACAGCGCTGCAGCGATACCCCCCGCAGCCACCAGAGCAATAACCCAGTTCGGCAATTTGGCAATTTCCGGATTGGCCAACACCATAATATCTCGGTCGATGGTCATTTCGTTACGCTCATCACCGGAATAAAACATACGGCCATCTTTGTTTTTATCTTCCCAGGCAATAAGGCCGGTCTGCTGCCAATTATTCACCCATTGTGGCGCTTCTTGTTGCAGCGTACCCGCCCCTTTTTTGCCATTGATGGTCTCGATCATATTCACCCGGGCAAAACCTGCCACTGCGGGTGCGGTGGTGTAAAGAATAGCGATAAACAACAGAGCCCAGCCGGCGGAGCGGCGGGCATCATGTACTTTTGCCACGGTAAAAAAGCGCACGATCACATGAGGCAAGCCCGCCGTCCCCACCATTAAAGCGGCGGTAATAAAAAACACATCAATGGTACTTTTTTGACCATCTGTGTAAGCGGCAAAGCCCAGCTCTTTAGACAGCCCATCCAGTTTATCCAGCAGCGATACCCCAGAGCCATCCGCCAGCTCACTGCCGAAACCCAGCTGTGGAATGGGGTTGCCCGTCATCAACAAGGAAATAAAAATCGCCGGCACCATGTAGGCGAAAATCAACACGCAGTACTGCGCCACCTGAGTATAAGTAATGCCTTTCATGCCGCCGAGCACGGCGTAAAAAAACACGATCACCGATCCAATCAGCACGCCGTACACCACTTCCACTTCCAGGAAGCGAGAAAACACCACCCCCACACCGCGCATCTGACCAGCGATATAAGTAAAGCAAATAAAAATCGCACAGATCACCGCTACTGTGCGAGCGGCCTGTGAGTAATAGCGGTCACCAATAAAATCCGGCACCGTAAATTTGCCAAATTTGCGCAGGTAAGGTGCCAAACACAGAGCCAATAGAACATAGCCACCCGTCCAGCCCATCAGATATACAGAGCCGTCATAACCGGCAAACGAAATAATACCCGCCAGCGAAATAAACGAGGCAGCGGACATCCAGTCCGCGGCGGTGGCCATACCGTTTGCCACTGCGGGCACACCGCCACCAGCCACATAGAACTCTTTGGTGGAGCCAGCTCGCGCCCAGATGGCAATGCCAATGTACAAAGCAAATGACAGCCCAATTAACAAGAACGTCCAGACTTGAATACTCATTATGGTTTCTCTTTATAGCTGGGGCTGTCTTCTTCAAGGCCGTACTTGCGATCGAGCTTTTTCATAGCGCGGATATACACAAAAATCAGCGCTACAAACACGTACATGGCGCCCTGCTGGGCAAACCAGAAACCGAGTTTAAAACCGGCCAGAGGAATGGCGTTTAGTTCATCCACGAAAATAATGCCGCAACCAAATGACACTACAAACCAGATGCTGAGTAACACGAGCATCAGACGCAGGTTTTCTTTCCAGTAAGCTTTGGCGTTATGGCGAGATACATTGTTCATGGTTTTACTCTCTGGTTATTTTTTGCAAAGCAATAGCGGTTAAATCAGTGTGCGCAGAATCGAATTATTCAATCTCACGTCGAAACGGCGGCAGCGAATCCAACAACTGACGACCGTAGCCTTTGGTCACAACCCGGCGGTCGAGCACAGTCACCTTACCGGTATCTTGCTCGGTACGCAGCAAGCGTCCTGCCGCTTGAATGAGTTTCAACGAAGCATCCGGCAAGGAAATTTCAAAAAACGGTTTTCTGCCTTTATTTTCTATCCATTCCGCCAGGGCTTCCTGAATCGGCTCATTGGGCACAGCAAAGGGAATCTTGGCAATAATCACATGGCGACAGTAATCACCGGGTAAATCGACGCCTTCGGCAAAACTGGCAAGGCCAAAAATAGTACTGCCCTCCCCGGCATCGATTTGTTGTTTATGACGACGAATGACTTCCGCGTGCGAATAATCTCCCTGCACCAGAATTTGTCCGGTTAATGTTGTGGGCAAACCGTCGTACACCTGCTCCATCTGGCGACGGGAGGCAAACAACATCAGGGTACCTTCGTTGGCATCAATCCAATCGGGCAGTTTGTCGATCAAGTCATCCGTATGGGCATAAGCGTCGCTGGCATCGGCAATGTCAGGCACCACCAGAACACCGGCATTGGCGTAGTCAAATGCTCCGGGCACCTGTTGGTAGTGAGCTTTGGAAAAAGTACCTGCGTGGGCGCGAAAGCGGTCGAAGCTGTTCAGCGCACACAGAGTAGCCGAGGTGATAATGGTCGCAAAAGCTCGGCTCCACAATTGTTCTCGCAACAACGGAGCAGCCACTATGGGGCTGCAACTGAGCCGGATATCCATATTGCCACCAGCACCGGTTTCAACAGATAACCAACGGGCACTGGGAGCTCCGTCGTTGGAGTCCGCGCTGGCAAAGGCGCTCCACAGCGCTGCACTGGACTCGGTGCGAGACAACCAACCACCAGCCGCTTGATACAATTGCTCAAGATCGACCCGAGGCACCGGGCAATGGGGCTCTTCTAGCAGATCGCTGAGGCGATCGTTCAGCAATTCCAGGCGCACTTCCAACTGGGCGAAACGGGTTCCCAGCAAAGCCGATACATCCCTGAGTTGCGGGCCGATATCGCCGTTGGCAAAGCGATACTGCTGATCACCTGCGGTATCGATTCTGTCTGCTACCTCGCTGAACTGTGGCGTAGCAATAGCCAGCTGGCTGGCGCACTCCAGGGCTTGCTGGCCCACGTCAACACACAGACTGTGCAGGTCCTCCACCGGGGTAAAGTTACTGGCGCTGGCTTTTAGCTGTTTATCGATCTGCTGCAGCCACTTACCGGTGCTTTCCAATTGGCAGTGGCTGGCAAAGTGCCGCAACGCGGTATCCGGCAAGCGGTGACCTTCGTCAAAAATATAGATCGTCTCTTCTGGCGGCGACAAAATGGCACCGCCACCCAGGGCCAGATCGGACATCACCAGATCGTGATTGGCAACCAGGCAATCCGCCTCACCCAGATCATCGCGGGCGCGGAAAAAGCAGCAGTTATTGATATGGCGGCAATTGCGCCCGGCACACTGACGGCGATCTACCGTAAGCGGCTGCCATTGCTCTTGGGGCACACCATCGGGCCAGCTGTCTCGATCTCCCTGCCATTTGCCGGCAGCCAGGGCATCGGCCATGTTGTTGTAAAGCTGGATGCTATCGGCGGTGGGATTAAACAGCAGCTCGTCCGGGAAAAGCCCTTGTCCAGCTTGAGCGCTCCCGGCCTGATCCAGGCACTGTTCCAACTTTAACGGGCACAAATAACGACCGCGCCCCTTAGCCAGGGCAAAGCGGGTATTCCAGCCCGTGTGCTGCAGCAGTTCAGGAATATCCCGCAGCACCAATTGTTCCTGCAGAGAAACCGTGCCGGTGGCGATCACGACTTTTTTGCCCAACGCCTTGGCGATGGGCAGTGTGGCCAGCAAGTAGGCAAGGGTCTTACCGGTACCCGTGCCCGCTTCCACCACACAGAGACCACTGCCATCCACTTGCGCAGACACGATACGGTTTTTATCGCCGTCCAGTTCAATGGCCGCCAGGCTGTTGGCGATGGCGGCAATCATCTGCTTTTGGCCCAGGCGTGGCTTTAGCTCGCGCGCATTGAGAAAGTCGCGATAGCCTTTTTGAATGGTTTGTTTGATTTCTTCAGAGAGAGGCACGTTGTCTATTGGAGCCTAGGGCCTATTAACACTAATTGAGCGCACCCCTAAGGGCTGGGCAAGATTTATTAGTCAGCAAGCTCCAGCTGGCTCACCACCGAATTGGCGTAACCCGTCAAGGCAATGGCTCGGTGCTCTGCAGGCAAGCTGTCAATACGCTGTTTGAACTGCTGCTCCCGCTCGGCCCACTCCTGGTCACCGAGCTCCAAGTGCTCGCACATGGCGGTGACCTTTGGATGTTCACCATGGAGGCTATTGTAAGCAATCAAGTTGGTGCAATGTTGGTGATAATTCTCGATCACATGCTGATCAATGGCAGCGGCAATGGTATCGGCGCTTTCGAGCTCCTCTGGGATCAAAGGCTCACCAAAGGCCACATGCACCAAACCTTTCTCACCGATAATACCTTTGTAGATGCTTTTTAAATCTTCATGCTCGGACTTTTGGTAGCTGCCGTGCTGCGCCACTTCATAGAGTTCACGGGCTTTGTAGCCGTCACAGGGGTCTAATTCGTAAGACAAGGTTACCGGTACAATATTGAGCTGCCCCATGGCTTCCGCAAAGTCCTGCTCCTTGCCCTTGCTGAGAGACAGCATTTTGATCAACGCAGTATCCGTGCGATCCAGGCCATCTTTGGCACGGCCTTCCCGCTGGGCAATCCAGATAGAGCTGTTTTCCTGGCAAATAGAATGACGAATATAGCCAGACAACTGCATCAAAGCGGCCAGTTTCTCTCGGCGACCATTTACCGAACGCTTGACGATAAAACTCTTGTTCAAACGCATCAGGTCAGAGGTAAAAGGTTTGGTCAGAAGATTGTCGCCAATGGCGATGCGCGGCGTGCTGAAGCCATTGCGATCCAGGGAAATACCCACCACCGCGGGATCAACGGCAATATCCCGGTGGTTGCAGATAAACAGGTACGGTGTTTGCGGACTCAGCCGATCCAACCCGGAAACCGTGATGTCCCGAGTCTGCCTTTCCATCAGCCCCCACCAGTAATGGCCAATCACTTGTTGGAAGCTATCCACATCATGTGCATCAGCAAAGGCTTGTTTTAATCGAGATTTGATTGGGCCACGAAACAACCACGGTAACCAGCGAGCCAGTCGAGGGTACCTCATTCTGGCAATGGTATCGTGTAGCTCGGGGTCGGCAATCAGGCGCGCTAAAACCTCAGGGACTTCGCTGTCCTTGTAGGGGCGAATATCTTCGAAATCAGCGCTCATCTAACTTTAACCCCCACTTTAAAAAATAGCTTTAATATTTTGTTTTTATTGATTTTTTATATAAAAATATTTAACAACGACGATGATGCCAGCGAACATCGCGGCTGTATTCATCCACCAGATGAGCCACATCCAGAACCTGGGCAAACAGTGCCATTCGAACCAGTATACCGTTGTCCGCCTGACGGAAAATAGCCAGATTGGGGTTATCGTCCAAATCGGTATCCAGCTCATTGGCGTCTGAACGAGAATCCCTGGGCAACGGGTGCATAATGACAGTATTCGGTTCACAGTGGCGCGTATAGATAGACTGGTTGATACGCATCTTGCCTCGGTACATATCCGCCTCTTCGGCACTGGCAAAACGCTCTTCCTGAATGCGGGTGGAATAAACAATATCCGCATGGGCGATACCCTGGTCCAACTGATCAGTCTCAGTCACCAGCACCCCGGCACTGCGCATCTCGTCCACCAGCTCAGCGGGCATTGCCAACTCCGGCGGTGACACCAGGGTAATATTTACCCGTGTGTAGAGCATCAAGAGCTTGCACAAGGAGTGCACAGTACGGCCAAACTTCAAGTCACCCACCATGGCAATGCGCAGGCCATCCAGGTTACGGCCTCGAGCCTGCAACTCTTTATCAATGGTGTATAGATCCAGCAACGCCTGTGTGGGGTGCTCATTGGAGCCATCACCACCATTGATCACCGGCACCCGGCTGGTAGACGCGAAATCCGCTACCGAACCCGGCTCGGGGTGGCGCATGCAAATAATATCGCTGTAACCGGAAAGTACCCGAGCGGTATCCTGAAGTGACTCGCCCTTGACCACCGCCGAGTTGGAGATGCCGGTGGTTTCGCGCACCTCACCTCCCAGAAGGTTAAAGGCGCAACCAAAACTCACTCGGGTACGAGTACTGGGTTCAAAAAACATATTGCCGAGAATAGCTCCCTCCAGAACCCGGGTAACCTTACGCCGCTGAGCGTAAGGTTCCATGCTGTCAGCGGTGGCGAAGAGAGTGTCGATATCGCCTCGCTCGAACTGGCGAATAGAGAGAATATGGGAGCCTTTAAAGTCCAAGGTGAGTGCCCTGCCGGTTTATGTGGTGGGCGATTTTAGCACTTTGGACAGGCAATAAATATGGCTGCCAGGGTCTAATCCGGCGGGTTGTGCTTTTCCAGGAATTCACTCATAGACTTGAGAAGCGCAAGTCGACTGCTGCTGGTGGATAGCCAGTGGTCCTCACCTTTTAGAGTAATAAACTCCACAGGCTTTTTGGCCTTTTTCAAGGCCCTGGCCATAACTTGGCTCTGCTTTATCGGCACAACGGTATCATCTTTGCCGTGCACCAAGAGTACTGGCGCCTGAAACTTATTGGCAAAGTGAATTGGCGATATGGCTTTTAGCTTATCCCTCTCAGTTTTGGAGTTACCAATTATCTTTTCCCAGTAGCTGACAACCCAATGGCCCTTCCCATGGTCTCTTTTCTCGGTAGATAACATACGGGGCAGGTCGGATACGCCTGCTATTGCAATAACACACTGATAAAGATCCGGGGAAAAAGCGCCACCCGCCAGCGCAGAGTAACCACCGTAGGAGGCACCGACAATACACACACGATCCGGATCCGCGTACTTCATGCTCACCATGGCTTTGACGCCATCGCTCACATCATCCTGCATCTCACGTCCCCATTTGCCATGACCAGCCTTGGTGAACTCATAGCCAAAACCATCGGAACCACGAAAGTTAGGTTGTAATACAACATACCCCATACTGGCGAAATACTGAGCCATCCAATCAAAAGACAACTTGTCATAGGATTCAGGACCGCCATGGGGCATAACGATCAGCGGCAAGTTTTTGCGTTTCGACTTATCGGGGGGAAAGGTAATGATCGAGGGTATTTTCAGGCCATCCCGGGATTTATAGCTCACTGCCTTCAACTCACCGATGTCGTTAACCTTGGGGTACTGAGACAATAAGCTATAAAGCTGTACTTTTTCGGTATCAAAAATGCCGTAGACACCAGCACCTTCTGAGCCACTAACCTTGTAAACAATTTTTTTGTGTCCAGAGGTTCCCCCCAGGTAAGTCACGTTGCTCATGGGAAAGCTGAAATTAAGCCGCTCAAAATTATCAGATAGCTGCTGATCCGCAAATTCATAAACGGATTTGAAACCACTGTACTTAACCGCCAGCAATCTGCGATTGATGTCTGTCACCAATCCATCAATATCCATATCCTGCTTTGAAAAAAGTGGGCCAGCAACGTCACCATTTGTAAGATCCATGGAATAAACTTCATCATTCTCATCACCTACTGCTATAAAAAGTAGCTGACTTCCATCTGACGAAACGCCCTGGATAGAAATGTTGGGAATCGGTGTTTTTCGTGAGTAAATTTTTTCCCATTTACCTGAAGCCTTCGAGTAAATTTCGTGCTCTTGAGTATTGGTTACGTAATCCTCTCGAGCCAACGCATCCCCATTACTGCTTACAAACCAATCAATGGTATGACTACTGCCCCGCTGATGAACACGACCTTTTCCCGAACTCAAACTGACCCGATAAAGGTTATACAAGCCCGTATCTTTAAAGGCAGGCATATAGACAAGGTTTTTGTCAGGGTTGAACCCCACGATACGCCCCATGCCTGACTGAGCTGAATGAAGATTCTCAGTACCATTGAGGAGGTACTTAAATTTGCCTGTTTTAATATTGAGGCTGATGGCACGGCTGTTTTCCCAGTGACCGCGTATACCGAAGCGCCGCGCAGTTTTTGAGGCGCGTAAAATAACGTGCTCGTTACTCAAAAACTCCACTGAGCGCGCTTTGACTTTGCTGGCGTTTATCCCCCGAACCATTTCTTTGCTGTTAACGTTAACAACAATGACGTAATCATCCTGCTTGATGCGCTGTATATAGGCGTAATGCTCACCGTCGGGAGATATGGAGAAAGATCGGTACTGAGGTAATAAGCCGTAATCTTCAACCGCTGGGGCTGCGACTATCGGCTGGCAAACAATCGCCAACAAAAAACATACGACGGTTAAAAGGCGACTATCAATTGCTAAAGTCATTATTACACTCCCTGTATTGGGTCATACTATCTGGCCGGCAATAGTAACCACCTAACCGCTATATTCCAACCAGCCGAAGATCGTCAAAATTTTGTCACACTAGTTGCTTACCTACCAATCGGCCATCTCCTGTCATTTTTCCAGCGCATAAAGACAACTCTTACTCGGTTTAAGTACGAAATTCGGTGGCACAAAGCTTGCATTTGCTCATTCGAGGATTAAACGACCACTTTTGAGTGAAGGGCCTAAAGCAATGAGCGATATCGCAGAGTTCAACAACGGCAAAAGCGCCACAGCAAAAAGTCTGTCGAAAGCCAATGGCAACCAGCGGTTGAAGGTGGCGACCCGCTCGGCCCCTCAAGAATCGGCAATCAATGACCAAGTTTTGCTTCGCTTGTCGCAGCTGTGGCAAACCACGCTCGATGTGTACACCTTACTTGATCGTCTGATCACTGAATTACCCCGCCTAGTGCCCTTTGATAGCTTGAGTTACTACCACCCAGAGCAAGCGCTGGAGCAGCGGGTTGGACAAGGCGGCAAACACAGTTGCAATTACAAACTCACCCTACAAGGGCGTCATCTCGGGCAGCTGGAATTAACTCGCTCAAAGCGCTTTTCGGAAGTAGAAATGACCGATTTGGAGCGGGTTCTGGGCACGTTTATTCACAGCCTGCGCAATGCGGTGGACTACCACCAAATGGCTCGCAGCGCCTACACAGACAGCCTCACTGGGCTATTGAATCGCAACGCACTGAATCATTTGTTACCTAAAGAAATCAAGCGTTCCCTGCGCAACCGAGAGTCACTGGCTCTGTTGTTTATAGACTTGGATCACTTTAAACGCATCAACGATCAATACGGCCATTCGGCGGGTGACCGTTTGTTGCGCCAACTGGCACTACTGCTGGAAAGTATCATTCGTGGGTCTGACTGTATTTACCGTTATGGCGGTGAAGAATTTATTGTGCAACTACCAAACACCGACCTCCATGGTGCACAACAAGTAGCGGATAAAATACTGGCCGGTATTCGCACCTTGGAGTTTGCCCCTTGCGGCAAAAACTTGCCGGTAAGTGCCAGCATTGGTGGTAGCACTCTGGACAATGAAGATGCTCAATCACTGATTGAACGCGCTGATAAGGCGATGTACCGGGCCAAGCAGGACGGAAGAGACCGAGTATGTGTTTTATAGCGCCACGAACCACAGAAGTTGGCGTAGGCTAGAACCTTTTGCAGTACAAGGCCATTAGCCCGAAGCCATTACTCAGACGACAACCCAGCCGTTACGATCGTTGCGTTTGACTTTGTACATGCCTTGGTCGGCGCGCTCGAAGGCGCTTTCCGGCGTATCTTCATCCTGCACTTGGGTGATGCCGCAACAAATGGTGACATTGACCCGTTGCCCACCACTGTGAAAACCACACTCCTCGACGCCAGCACGTGCCTTCTCTGCCACAATTTTGGCCCCTTCAAGATCGGTATCCGGCAACAACAACACAAATTCGTCGCCGCCGAACCGGCACAGGCAGTCGGTTTTACGAGTTGCCGCAGAAATCACTTCCACCACCTTCTGCAACACCAAGTCCCCTGCCTTGTGGCCATAGGTATCATTAACTATCTTAAACTTGTCGATATCGATGACCATCATAGTGAGCGGAAAGCCAATACGACGACTGCGGGCAAATTCTTCAATAACCCGCTCTTCATAACCAAAGCGATTGAGTACACCGGTTAACGTATCTCGCGAAGCAGCAGTCTGTTTCTCGTGTACCTTAGCCTTTAGCTGCTGCCCTTCCAGCTCCATTTCCCGGAGCCTGCGAGTCAAATCACGAACCTGGCGCTCGGAGCTACGATGCTTCTCATGCTCGTCTTCCAGGTAGGTGTTCAAGGTATCACTGATTTGCTCTACACGTACCTCGATCAGCTGACGCAAACCATCCAGGGTATTTTCTCCAGCGACGGCCTGTTGAATATCGCTCACCTGCTCACCAATACAAGTCTGCAAACTTTCAGCACGGCTCAAAGAACCTTTATCGAGCGTCCCGACAATGCCTTGTTCAATGCCCTGCAATTTCTCTCGCAAAGCCCCTAAAAACTGCTGAGTATCCCTGCGTTCTATACTGATATTTCGGGCAATGCCACCAAGCAATTCCAACACCTGCTCAAGGACTTGCTGCATCTCCCCTGCACTTCGGATGGTCGGCAGCTGGGCCTTTAGAATCACCACTTGACGAGACACATCGTCCAATAGCGCCACATTATCGAGTACCTTATCCAAAACGGGTCTTAAGGCATCAAAAATTTCAGTGGCTGCAGCATTGTTGTTTTTCCCAGATGAGCGCTTTAACCAGCCTCTGCTTTTTGGTTCATTATCCAGTTTAGGGGGGGGGGGCCGGTCAGCAGCCTGCTCATTAATCGTGCGCAACATTTTCAGGCCGCGCTGCAGCACCTCAATAATTTCTGCAACGCTCTTTGACCTGGCGGCCGCAACAGCCAGCTTTTGAGCGTCACTGTAATTGGTCATGGGGACCTGCATTTCCTGCAACAGGGCTTGCAAGGCATCCGCCAGTGGCTGAACATTATCTTCTGATCCTTCCTTGTGGGGCCGCTCCTTAAGGTAGCCAAACAACATCGCGGATACTTTATTCAATGCGTCATCATCACCCGACACGCGATCGCGCAATACAATACGCAAGTTCTCAAGAATTTTGTCCAGCTTGTTGTCACCTGCTCCTGCCAAGTGGGTCAATTCAACCCCAATGCGCTGCAACAACAATTCGCGCTCGGTTTTTTCTGCATGGACTGTGCCGATAGCCTGGTTCATAGCCTTACCATTCTGATTTTTATCAATTAATAACCGGCGTCACTGCCATATGTTGTCCACAAAGTCGTTTTTCAATACACAATTACTTCATTCTACTCTTGATGTTTTTATCAGCTGCCAACTGATGCACAAATCAAAAACGCTTATTTCGGTGCTTTACCCTTGAGGTAATACACAAACGACAACACTTCAGCCACAGCCACATAAAGCTGCCTTGGAATTTCTTCACCAACTGGCACTGTGCTCAGGGCCGCGGTGAGCATAGCGTCCTGTTCAACCGGAACATCGTATTCCCGGGCCAGCGCTTCGATGCGTTCCGCTTCAGCACCCTCCCCTTTGGCAACCACTCGGGGGGCTGAACGCTTACTGACACTGTTGTCGTAACTCAGTGCCGCCGCCAATTTTGGCGAGCAGTGCTTTGTGCGCTTGGCCATTGCTACGCTCTCCTGTAGCGACTAAATATGGCAGTCCAATAATGTGCTGATACCACCAGTATGAACCTCAGATGGGCTCTTGCCCTTGCGGCAAATCAAAGCGCCAATTTCCAGGTCATTGGCCTGTAGAGCTGCTTCCAACACGGGCAATTCCGCTTCAGCCAACTGGGCAGTGTTCGCTCGTTCCAGCCATAAAGACACCGATACTTTGTCGCCACGCACCAATAATGTCGCCTCTACCAACCCCAGCTCTGGCAATTCAAAACCCAACTCAACCTGCCAGCCCGATTCATTATCAGCACGATCATCGCGGCTGGCCTCGCGCTCAATCACCATCGGCAAGCTGCGGTATTCATCCCCTTGCAGATACGGCAGTTCCAGCACCCATCGGGCGCCGTCCTGACCCTGCTGGGGCAAACTCTGTATCTGCTGGGAGACGATTCGTGCAATGCCCCCCTCAACCAGGCGCTGTAAATCCTGGGTATTCCATATCGCCGAACTACTGGCAGACGCCCCTGGCGTTTCCCTGCCCTGAATCACATCCGCACCACCAGGCTTTGCGGGCACTGGCACTTGCGGTAACGGTTTTATGCCCTGCTGCCCATGACTTTCCGAGCGACTGGCAACACCCGTTGCAGCAGATTTAGGCGGTTGTACCGTTGCGGGCAAGGGCGTAGCTGGGGTTGCATTGGCCAGATTACTGGCGACTCCTCCAGCACTTGGTACTCCCTGTGACGTCGATGCAGGCGGTGCAGTTGTCACCCTTCCCACATTATTTTCAGAACTTGAAGGGCGCTGACGGGCCAACTCCTTTGCCAGCTGAACCAAGGCTTGCTTGATATCTTGCCCGCTGCCTGAGTTGGGGCGCTGTTTACCCTGTTCATGAAACAACCCAGATTCCAACACCAACTGCTGCAAACGCGCAGAATCCGCCAGCTTTTCCCCACGGGGGATACGCGACAGCACGGTTTCGATCAAACCCTGGGTTCGAACCGGCAGCGACTCACCGCGCTGCAAAGACCGGCCCTGTAAAATATCCAGCAAATTGTTCAGTACCCGCTCTGTGGGCAGTTGCCGCGGTAGCAGTTGCCGCAGTGCCTGGTTAACCAGCTCCGCTGAAGCGCCACTGGGCACAGCGGCCGGTACCACCTGCAGGGTCGGCGAAGTGCCAGCGCTCAGCACTTTCAGCAGTACTCTGTCACCGGCCTGAATCGGCGCCTGGCTGCGCGCCTCCAGCTGAGCATTGCCAATGCGTATTTGCAGGCGCTCAGACGCCGACCGAGACAGCACCACCGCCTCCAGTATCTGCCCCACACGCCAATTGTGGAGCTGGTTGCTTATCGCCCCCTGAGAGTTAAGCCCAGTGAGCGTAATTTCTCCCAACATGGTTGTGAGTCGCCCCCAATGTGCAATAATTGCGACCTTATTTTTATCGCTATACGGTCTATCGGCATAAATGGCGGTTTCTGAACTACCTCTTTTGAGTAATTTCTATGAGCATTTTTGACGACGATACAACGCAAGCCGTATCAGCGCCCAAATCCAAAGCCGCCTCACGCCAGAAAAACCCGTTTGCCGACCCTGACGAGCGGCTGGAACCGCACATCAAAGATGACACCCCGTTTGAAGACGATGAACTGGACGACGAATTTACCCCACTGGACAGCAGTCGCAATCGCCACCTGAGCCGCAGCCTGGAAAATATTCGCGACCACGGACCGGCTCATGCCACCAAAACGGCCAACACCACAGAGACCCAATCGCAACCTGCCAAACCAGAAACACCACCGAAAGCGGAATCACGCAACCCATTTGCCGATAATCAGAGCAACCGCCAAGGGCCCAGTGATTCCCACAAGAAGATTGATAAATCGAACAACCCGTTTCTGGCCGGCGTAGACACAAGCAAGCTAACCACCCAGAAGACTGAAAAGACGGCGGAGACCAAAACCGGCAACGCACCGCAAGCGTCAAAAATCAAAGCGCCACAGCCGGCCAAGCCTGCACCATCTGAGGCAACAATCAGCTCAAAACGCGATCCACAACAGACAAACCTTAGAGCAACAGCAAATACGGCAGCCAAGCCACCCAGGCAGCCCCGGCCACAAAGCGATGAAATACCATCCAGAGAAGCCCCGGTTCAGCAGCCTTCAAGCCAGCGACAAGCACCGCCACCCCCGGAATTCGCTCGGCGCCAACAGCCAGCTATTGGTGTAGGCAATCTCACGTTGTGGGCACTGTTGGCGATGGCTGTATTACTGGCCGCCTGGAGCATGATTCAGCTATCTGGCGTAGAAAATCGCCTGGTCGAGCTGACCAGCGAAGTCACCCGACTGCAACAACAACCGACTTCTGTAGACAGCAACTCAGAGGGTTCAGACCTGCGCTTGTCGCGCCTGGAGAACAATCTTCAGGCTGTGGAAAATCGTATTCAGAAGCTTCAAAGACCCGTCGCGCCAGCAGCAAACAACCAGCCACTCAAAGACGAAATGGCGCAGTTACAGCAGCGTGTGGATCAACTGCAAAAGCAGCTTCAAGCAACCACAACCGCCAAACAAACACCAAGCCCAGTGGCAAAAGCACCGGCTGAAGCGGCCCCAAAACCCAACGGCTGGGTGATTAATATCGCTTCCCTGTCCAACCGCGGCAACGCCCTCAAGCTCGCGGGCAAAGCCAGCGCTCTGGGCGCAGACGCAAAAGTGGAACCCTACCCCTCCCAAGGGCGCACCCTGTACCGCATTCGAGCCTACGGCTACAATAGCCAAGGAGCTGCGGAGCAAGCGGCAATACGCCTGCAAAATGGCTTGGGGGTGGGTGGTTTGATTGTCAGGAAGATTGATTAACAGCTACGGGCAACGAGCCGCGCGCCACGAGCAGACCGAGCGGAGATTTGACCCTACGCACCCTGTAGGCCGCACTTATTTAGTCCGAATTACAGGGTCGACACATAAAATCAAACCCGATCTGCACGCGGCCAGTAGCTCGTTGCCCGCAGCCATTTAATATTATGCCTTAGGCAGGGTCACCCCAGTCTGGCCCTGATACTTGCCACCGCGGTCGCGGTAGGAAGTTTCACAAACTTCATCAGATTCGAAAAACAACATTTGTGCCACACCTTCGTTGGCGTAAATTTTGGCAGGCAGGTTAGTGGTGTTGGAAAACTCCAGAGTAACGTGGCCTTCCCACTCCGGCTCCAGCGGCGTGACATTAACGATAATACCGCAGCGGGCGTAGGTGGACTTACCCAGGCAGATAGTCAGCACATTGCGGGGAATACGAAAGTACTCAACCGTCCTGGCCAAAGCAAACGAGTTGGGCGGGATAATGCAGTGGTCGGCTTTTACATCCACAAAACTGTTGGGGTCGAAATGTTTCGGGTCCACCGTTGCAGAGTGGACATTGGTGAAAATTTTGAATTCATCCGAGCAGCGCACATCGTAGCCGTAGCTGGATACCCCATAAGAGATCACCTTGTCCTGCCCCGGGTTGGGTTCGCGCACTTGGCCCGGCTGAAACGGCTCGATCATGCCGTGCTCAGCGGCCATCCGGGTGATCCATTTATCTGCTTTGATACTCATCGTTTATAGTTCCCAAAAAAACATGCTGTTCAATCTGTTCAGTTTCTAATTTACTCTATTTCAATTTCCGGTATGGCACTGTCTGTCTGCTGCAACTGAGCCACCACCTTGCGAGCAATATCGCGGTAGATTGCCGCCACCTGCCCATCCGGTTCTGCCACCACAGTGGGGTTGCCGCCATCCACCTGCTCGCGGATGGTGCGATCCAATGGCAGTGAGCCCAGCAGTTGGGTTTGGTAATCTCGAGCGATGCGCTCACCGCCACCCTCACCAAAAACAGGCTCGCTGTGGCCGCATTGACTGCAAATGTGCAGAGCCATATTTTCCACCACGCCGATCACCGGGATATTGACCTTGCGAAACATCTCGATGCCTTTTTCAGCGTCCAGAAGGGCAATATCCTGAGGGGTAGTCACAATCACCGCACCCGCCACCGACACTTTCTGAGCGAGGGTCAGTTGAATATCACCGGTACCCGGCGGCATATCAACCACCAGACAATCCAGTTCACCCCATTGAGTTTGCATCAGCATTTGCTGCAGCGCACCGCTGGCCATGGGGCCACGCCATACGGCGGGGGCCTTATCTTCCAACAGGTAGCCAAGAGACATAGTTTTAAGGCCATGGGCTTCAACTGGCAGCAACTGGTTACCACCTGCAGTACCCGGCCGAGTGCCTTCACTGACACCCAGCATCAGCGGAATACTGGGGCCGTAGATATCCCCATCCAGCAACCCGGTAGCCACGCCTTCGGCTTGAAGCGCCAGCGCCAAATTGACTGCCGTGGTGGACTTGCCCACACCGCCTTTGCCGGACGCCACCGCCACAATGTGTTTTACCGCTTTCAACCCCTCGGGGAAATCACTCATCACCTATACTCAACACCTGAAAATCGCCAGCAAAAACGGTATAGTTGCGCGTCTTTCCAACCGTACAGAGAAATCACCCCGCAATGTCCGACCGCCGCAAAATCCTCGTTACCAGCGCCCTGCCCTACGCCAACGGTTCTATTCACCTTGGCCATATGATGGAAGCCATCCAGACCGATATCTGGACCCGCTTCCAGCGCCTGCGCGGCCACGAATGTTACTACGTTTGCGCCGACGATGCCCACGGCACTTCCATTATGTTGAAGGCCGAGCAGCTGGGCATCAGTTCCGAAGAACACATTGCCAATATCAAACAAGAACACCTGAAGGATTTTGGGGATTTTCAGATCGCCTTCGACAACTACCACTCTACTCACTCAGAGGAGAACCGCGAGCTGTCGAGCCTGATTTACACCCGCTTACGGGATAACGGTCATATCGCCAAGCGCGAGATCAAACAGGCCTTCGACCCGGAGAAGGGCCTGTTTCTGGCAGAGCGCTACATCAAAGGCACCTGCCCCAAATGCAAAACCGAAGATCAGTACGGCGACAACTGCGAAGCCTGCGGCGCCACCTATTCGCCCACGGAATTGATCAACCCGGTGTCTGCCATTTCTGGTGCCACACCCATCGAAAAGGAATCCACTCATTACTTTTTCAAACTGCCGGAATTTGAAGCATTTTTGGAAGACTGGACCCGCGCTGGACACCTGCAGGAAGAAGTAGCCAATAAACTGGGCGAGTGGCTGGAATCTGGATTACAGGAATGGGATATCAGCCGCGATGCTCCCTACTTCGGCTTTGAAATCCCCGATGCGCCGGGCAAATACTTCTATGTATGGTTGGACGCCCCCATCGGTTATATGGCCAGTTTTAAAGTGCTCTGCGAGAAGCAAGGCCTGGACTTCGACGAATACTGGGGCAAGGATTCCGAGGCTGAGCTGTACCACTTTATCGGCAAAGACATTATCAACTTCCACGCCCTGTTCTGGCCCGCGATGCTCAACAGCGCCCAGTTCCGCACACCCACTAAAGTGAATGCCCACGGTTTTGTCACCGTCAACGGCAAAAAAATGTCCAAGTCCCGAGGCACTTTTATTAACGCCCGCACTTACCTGGATCATCTGCCTGCGGAACCCCTGCGCTACTACTACGCCGCCAAGCTCACCAACAGCGTAGACGACCTGGACTTAAATCTGGACGACTTTGTGCAGCGGGTCAATTCCGACCTGGTGGGCAAAGTAGTGAACATCGCCAGCCGTTGCGCCGGTTTTGTGAAAAAATCCGGCGGGGTTTTGGCTGACCAAATCGTCGAGCCACAGCTGTGGCAAAAATTTGTAGATGCGGAACCCGTAATCGCCGAACACTACGAAAACCGCGAATTCGGCAAAGCCATGCGCGAAGTCATGACCCTGGCAGACGCAGCCAACGAATACATCGCCGCCAAAGAACCCTGGAAGCTGGCCAAGGAAGACGGCAAAGGCGACGAAGTACTGGGCATCTGCTCATTGGGTATCAACTTGTTCCGCACCCTGATGCTTTACCTGAAGCCGGTACTGCCGGCGATGGCCGAACAAGCAGAAGCGTTTTTAAACAGCCCACTCAGCTGGGCGGCCCCCTTACATCCGCTGCTGGGCCATACTATTAATAAATTCAAACCGCTGATGCAACGCATCGAAAAAGACAAGGTAAACGCCATCGTGGAAGCCGGAAAAGAACAAGCAGCCGCTGCAGCGGCACCCACTAATGTTGCGCCTCAGGAAGGTCCATTAGCCGACGAACCCCTGGCTACCGAAATCAATTTTGATGACTTTATTAAAGTGGATTTGCGCGTCGCCAAAATCGTCAAAGCCGACCATGTGGAAGGTGCCGACAAACTGCTGCAGCTGACTCTGGATATTGGCGAAGGCAAAACCCGCAACGTATTTTCCGGCATTAAATCCAGCTACAAACCGGAAGACCTGGAAGGCCGTTTGACGGTGATGGTCGCCAACTTGGCACCACGGAAAATGCGCTTTGGACTGTCCGAAGGCATGGTGCTGGCAGCCGGTGACAACAAGGGCATTTATCTGCTGACGCCAGACTCCGGTGCGGTGCCAGGGCAACGGGTAACCTAATGGCCGACACCTACCGTGCCTTGGTGGTTGAAGAAAAAAATGGCCACTTTGTTCGTTCGATACAGCAGCGCTCGCTGCAAACGTTAATGGCCGAGCCGCTGAACGACGAACTGCTGGTACGAGTCAATTACTCTTCTTTGAACTACAAAGACGCCCTGTCGGCCACCGGTAACAAGGGCGTTACCCGTAACTACCCCCATGTGCCCGGCATTGATGCCGTCGGTGTTGTGGAACAAAGCGACAGCAACCGATTTACCAGCGGCGACGCGGTTATAGTCACCAGCTACGACCTGGGCATGGAAACCGATGGCGGCTTTGGCGAATACATTCGCGTACCTGCTTCTTGGGCACTGCCACTGCCCAATGAACTCGATGCCAAGGAGGCCATGGTATTGGGCACTGCTGGCCTGACTGCTGGCATGTGTGTGCGCCACATCACCAGCACCCTGACACCACAAGACGGCGCTATCGCCGTGTCTGGCGCCAGCGGTGGGGTTGGTTCACTGGCCGTAGCCATATTGGCGAAACTGGGTTACCAGGTAACGGCTATCTCAGGGAAAAGTGGCGAATTCCTCAAGCAACTTGGGGCCAGCGAAGTGATCCCTCGTGAGGAATTGAGCGATGAAGACGCCCGCCCAATGCTGAAGGCCCGCTTTGCCGGGGCCATTGATACTGTCGGTGGCCCGATTTTGGAAAACTTGATTAAGTCGCTTAAAGCCAACGGCATTATTACCTGTTGCGGGTTAGCCGCTTCTCCCAACCTGTCGCTGACTGTATTCCCGTTTATTTTACGAGGTATTTCCCTGATAGGTATCGATTCGCAAGATTGCCCTATGCATTTGCGCAAAGCCATCTGGCAACTGTTATCTGCGGAGTGGAAGCCGGATTCAATAATGAGCCTGTGTCAGCGAGTACCACTGTCGGACTTGGAACAACACATAAATTGGATACTGCAAGGCAAAGTGCAAGGCCGAACCCTTGTCGACCTGAGCCAATAGGCAATCCCTGCAATGCACCTCGGTTAGCTGTCCGTTAGAAAGCCACTTTTAAAGGCAGGCTAAATCCAGGGTTGCTGATCCACAGCAACCGTTTGCTCCACCTGTTGACGACCCGTGTGCTGCGTCGTTTTTGGCTCAATCAGCATAAAATGGGTATCAGGTTCAGCAACCGGGCAGTGCTCCACCCCCTTAGGGACAACGAACAAATCACCGGGCAGCAATACGACCTCCCCATCACGAAGTTTGATGGTCAACTGCCCCTTCAACACCAGAAATAACTCATCTTCCTGCTCGTGAACATGCCACACCAGTTCACCGCTGCCTTTTGCCAGCTTTACCAACTGGCCGTTACTTTGAGCGACGATCCTGGGTGACCACAAGTCATCGAAAAGAGCCAGTTTCTCGTGCAGGTCAATTTTAGATATAGCACTACCGTGGCTTTTACTGGCCATTCAGGTCCAACCCTTTATCTCATCAACGTAGGCACTTGGAAGCCCCAGCGCCTCGGCCGTGTGGGCGAGCTTTACTGCGTATTCACTGTTACTGCCCAATATTCGTTCTATGGGCAACACATAAGTAACGGCGTCAACGAGCTCATCGTTGATTACACGCACTTGCACAGAATCTGGTACATAGTCCTCAACGCCATCACTGCTGTAGAGCTGTTCCAGCTCCCGCTGGCTCAACCTCATAACCGCCCCATAAGAGCTCATGCCTCGGTGTGGCACCAATGTGGCTCGCTCCCCAATCCGTAATTGATAACCGTCCAAGCAAGCAAGCCGGATGCTTTCGGGGTTAAGCCCCTTCTGCTTCAAAAGATGTTCATCCATAAACAAGCCATAGAAAAAGACAGTTGTCATGCTATGAGTGGCCCCAAGTAAGGCAACGAATATTGGCTTCTAACCATTATTTGCCCGGAAGGTGCTCAATGGAAAACATAAAATCCTTCTCTTTTAGAGGCGCGTGGCAGGCCCGGCATTCGTTCAGATTTTTTGCTGCGGCCTCACCATTGGGCTTGTAGGACCCGAAATCCCAGTTACCGGTTTTAATAACGGAGCTGGGCGACTGACCAAACTCAGCCTGCTTTTCCATCACTGCGATGGAAATTAACTGATCCTTAATTCTACGACCCAATTCACTGGTTTTTACCGTGCCATCCTCATTCTTTTGCACAGAATAAACTTCGGCAACAATAACCGCCCCATCGGGCAGTAAACCGTTCTCATCTCGCCCTTGCATAGCGATGTCGTTCGCAAACAAGCGCATAAACTGATCGAGGTTTTGAACTCGATCCAAAGATAGATATTCGACAAAACTCTCGCGGTAGTCGCTGGGTAGAGCAACTCGGTTTTCAGCCACTGACAATAATGGCATTACGGCAAACAACACAAAGGCGACAAACAGTCTCATAGTTATCACTCCCTCAATCCGGCTAAAAAGGCAGGAGGCGCTGGAACAGCGGCCCCATCACAACCTAAATAGATGCCCAAAGCCTGGTGAGGTTCAAAATGGTTGCTAGGCATCGGACTCACCACCTTTCGGCCCCCAAAATATTGCCCACATTTTTAAGCCAGAGAGCTCGCCCAAGAACCTATGTTCTTGCCCTGCAGCCACAAAGATCGAAGACCCTTTTTCAAAACAGGCGACAACACCGTCTATTTCGATCTTTCCACTGCCCTCAAGAACAATATACAGCTCATCCTGATCATGTGGCGTTTGATAGTCATTACCTTGTGGGGCGAAGTAGATGAGAGACATACTGCCATTTTTGAACGCCTCCATATCCCAGACCCCTTCTTTCCATTTGTCGGTCGCAGGAAGCGGAAGCTGATCTTGGTATTCTTGGTAGTTAATAATCACTTTTTACCCCCTATTAACCGGGAACAGCCCGTATCAGATAATCTCGGCCGTAACGTAATCCATCGTTGCGCTCAATAAGCAGCTCACCTCTGTGGCGCATTTGAGCGATGTGTTTACCCATGGCCGCTGCCAGATCGGGATCGGTGAAACGCGTTACACGATCCTCGCAGATCTGCAGCTGACTGGAGAGAAATCGGTGACGGTAGCGAATAGAAAAGTACTTGGTATGAGTCACTGTGAAGCCAATCTGGCGAAGCTGCGCCGCAACCCACGAAGACGGGTACTCTCTATACGGGCGATCCCGAGCCAGCAGCATACAAGCATCCCGAAGCCGAGCCAAATCACCCACAAAAGAGCCAACTTCTTCGTCAACTACGACGGGGACATAGGGTTCAAGACCGGTGATATACAGCGTGCCGCGTACACTCGCAGCAATACGATGAAGCAGAGCTTCCTGAGAGTACGGCGCAAACGCATCGATGGATCCAATAAAATAATCCAAAAGCACCGTATCGAACCGTTCCCCTTCAAGGAGCGAGCCATCAACCCAGTTACCAAGGACAATCCGATCCGTTTCTCGAGGGGGCACTTGCAAAGCACCGCGGGCACTTTCAACCATGGAAGACTGAGCGGTCACAGCTGTCCAACTTTGACTCGGAAGCCGACTAATCCAAGAAAGGGATTTCGGCCCTGTACCGGCATCCAGAACATGCCCCCAAGGCGTATCACCTTGAAGCTCCTCGATTTTCTTAAGCAAGGACGAGACTTTCACATGCATTCCAAAGGTTTATGAACGTTTTACAGGAACAATCTCCAGCTAGCATTAAAACCTGCCAGCATCAGACGGCATATTCCATATTGAATGGTCGAGTTTAAATTGTGCAAATATTTCTTTTGCTTCATCCACCGACCACTTAACCCAATCAGGGTTTAGGTGGCTTCCGTACCACACCTTGGAAAATTCCCATATTTTGTTTATTGGTTGAACATCGCCTTTGGCGATGCCGTGACGTTCACACCAATCATCAATATCAGACTCTGACTCGAACATAAGCATAGTGCTGCACGTGTAAGCGACATTCTCCCACGCCTTAATCATTGGAACTGGAAAGTGGATAAACAGGTTTTGCTGAGTTATTTGACCGCCCTTTACTTCAATGACCACCTGTTTGGACTCACTACCCAACGTTGTCGTTATCGTTAAGTCGCGATCAAGTAACGCAGCCGCTCCCAGCGAGCACCAGGCGCAATTGCCCCACCAGCTCTCAGTGTCAGACTTGATCCAGAAATTGGTTGGCGCCGTAGAAAACGGGTGCATTACCCAAACTTCCGAAGACACTGGGTGTAAAACGACTCCGTGATAATCCTGAAGTGCTTTAAGGGCTTGAACCATATCGCCTGTGGACACGCCAAAATCTATAGCCATAGTGGCGATTTCAGGTGCTTTTCCTTCGTCAACGATATGCTTCATTATGTAGCAGTGAAGACTTGAATTATTTAAGTGCACCTTCGCTCCGTAGGGACTTTTATATGAAACTCCGCCAGCATGTTGGTCTTATTAGGGGTGAACATTATGTGAACCCCGTTTAACTAAAAGATACCACCATAACAAACCACTGACAGCGCCAAACACACCAAAAAATATGATAGTGATAATAGCGCTTCTGGCGGTAGGCGGACTGACAAAATAGTGAATAGCCGCCCAACCGCAAAGGATAGATATTGGAGCAGATATGAATATGAATTGTTTTAATTTAAACCACTGGTTTCGCTTTAGAACTACGAAATAACTTATAACCAGAGGTATTTGAATAGACAACAAAAACACTGGGAACAATAGTGTCAAGACGAATAGCAATTCCATTTTTCTTCTATACTCCTAACGCCTTGCTAAGGGGTAGCCGAAACGTAGTGTTGACTGTCCCGTGGAGGCCACACCTTTTGTGGCCGGAGTGTGCTTGAACGACTTGTTAAGTGTTTTGTATTGCATATAGTGCCCACAGCAAAATTAAGGATGAAAATGCAGCAACAATAAGCGGAAATATCTTAATAATTGACAGCATTAATTCTGAGCTGTATTCCATAGTTATTCCAAGACCACGAATAAATATATTGCCTGAGTCTCTGTATAATTTAGCGCAGATATACTCATCAAAACCATCGTCGCCGATAATGGCCATGAGTAATAGTTGTGAACCACGAGCAATTAGTACTACTGCACCGATAAAAAGTACTGCCCATAGCCCAACTTCTTTAACAATTTCTATCATGCATGGAGACACTTAACGCTTGTGTATGGGGCTGGCATGTAGCGCCAATGTAATGCCAGTCTCAGCCGAGTTTTTTCGGAAAACATAACACATTTGTTATTTTTTTATTGCATATAAGGCTCTACAGCTGGGAAATGAAAGGGTCAAAACAGCAATAAGACATGATACAAACATTAAAAAGCCGATCCAGTTCCACTGATAAAAAACACCATCATTCTCTAATTGCATCTCTATTATGAATAGATAACCAATAGCCCAATATATGCATAACAAAGCACCCAACCATTGGGAAAATTTGTTTCTCTTTAAAAACAACACGACGCCTACTACACTTAGCATTAACCTCACTATTATTTCAATATTTTCAGAAAATAAGAGCGATATAGAAGATATATTGAAGTACCAGTATTGCAGAGCAAGCACAAAGACAATCGAACATGCCACAAGTGCACATACTAAATGTAACTTAGGTATTATTTTATTCATTGCAAATTAGCTCTAGTAAACATAACGCCAGTATTAGGGGTGGGCTGAGCGACGCGAAGACTATCCCAGCCCCACAAGAGCGGCTAACATACGCTTGTTACGCTATTTATCCAGATTGAAAGCTCGTTTTATTTGGAAACTTATTATTTGTCTTAAATTGCTTTATTACTTTTCTTGATGCCTTAAGAAAACAGCCGTTTTTACTGTCATGCTCAATAGGTAATAGTAGATGTGCTTCAAGATCAACTTTTGTAATTCTGAACAAACCACGCACGTTTCCAAGACATATATTTCTGCTATTGCCACGAGGGTCTTTTGTGTAGATATTGGACGCATAGAAATAATCTACATAATCCTCACTTTCCTTGTCCTTTTCTATAAGTATGGACATTACATCTACATTCATTCCTTCACTCATTGCTCGATCTCAATAGCGCATAACGCCGCAAAAATGGGCGACCTGGAGCGGCGTCCATGTGCTTTGACTTGTTATTTATTGTTACTGCTTGCATGCTTTCTTAGCTCGGTGATAAGGGAGAAAAAACCACAGACGCAAAGAGCGCCCAATACAAAAGCCAAAATATTGGCCATATCAATATAATGTGGAAATATGCCAAATCTAAGCGATTCAAGTGTCGCATATATTGCACCCGAGACCAGTGTAGCTATAAAAGCTACAGCCAAACTCTGACGAGTAATTCTCATTGCTATTAGAGAAATCAGAAATCCGATCAGACCAATAGAAAAGTAATACTCTACTTCTCCATAGTGAATTAAAATCGAATCAAGCTCTGTCGGCGCAAATGGGTATAGCGGCTTTTCAGGCGCCATGAAAACACCAACAATAACACCTAATAACGCAGCAATTTGTTGACCAATTAAACGCTTGATATTCGTCTCTCCCTATACATAACGCCGCAAACATGGGCGACGCAGAGCGGTGTCCATGTGTTTTGCTTGGTTAAATGGCCAGAGTTTAAAATTTAGCACTTTATTGACTTTTGGAACTACGAGAAATAAAGATTTCAAATAAGCCATACAATATGCAGCAAATGCCGATAATTAGAAAAATTAAAGCTGCATTTAAGTCTCTTCCCTCTGCACTCCACTTAGAAGCGAGATCAAAATCAGAGGAGAGCACTACACTACCACCCCAAGAACACAGACCAATCCCTATTAAAGTAATTAATATCGATGCCGATTTTTTCATAACCTTTTTAAAACCCCGGCCTTTTAACGATTTGCCAAGGGGCGCACACGCAGCGGGCGTCCCGCGGAGCCAGCCCTGGCTGGCGGAGTTTACTTAAGCAACTTGTCAGGCAAGCAGATTTATATGCTAATTGAGGCATTTATTGTAACCGGATTGAATAAGTGCAGCTCGCTGGTGAGAGTTTGGATAACCTGGACTGGAACCCATAGAAAATAAGGTTTGCTGAAGTGCAGATAAAGCCTGAGGAGGTGCGCCTGCCAAAGCAAATGCGCATCCAGCGTACTCGTCTGCGGCAGCCTCTCGCTGGTATTGGGACTGCTGTGATGGATTATTCGCAAAATCTATTATATGACCTAATTCATGGGCAAGTATGCCAATAGTAGCTTGTGGGCCAAACGATTGAAGCACTTGGTTCATAAATTGAGGATTGTAGCGAATTTGAGCACCAAATTGGTCGAGATAAGCTTGAGCATTACCTGCGGTATGGTTTTTAAAAAATTGATAAGAAGGACATGGAAACCTACTACATAAAACATTGTTTGTATGCGACATTTGATCGGCAGCCATAGGTGAAGCTGGCTGATCAGCATGATTTGCATAACCACCAGGTGACAGCGCACAGAGTGGGCCGGCCAGAGCAAAAGGAGGCAAAAAATTTAAAACAAAAAAGGCAACATATTTCATTTTGATCTTCATAAAAAACTCCCTCTAATTTCTGAATTTCAACCTACAAACCTAACGCCCGCATATTGGGCAGCTGGAGCGCAGCGTAAGCTGTCCGAAAATAATGCGCTTGTTATACACTTTCTGCCACCTCATTATCGAACCATACATGCTCACTTTCACCGCCTAAAACAAAACGATAGCCAAAAGGTAAAGCCAAATATTGAGCTATTTCTGGACGTGCGTCAGCTACGTGAGAAAAGTGAACGGTTTCAAGGCTTTCAACATCTCCGTTGTATAGATCAGTTGTGAGCCACCAACCAGACATATGCTCTGGGGAAGGATACCTGACACCTTCGATTTCGAGTGTGCCTGATAGAACCCCCTCTGAGATTGCTACCATTTGGTCTGGGTTTGGAGGAATGAAATCAGCTTTGTAGTGATTACAACAAGCTTTTTGATTTTGTTTTAAGTCCATTTCTATTCCGAGGTTCTATTGATGTATAACGCCTTACTTAGCGGCAGCCGAAACGCAGTGTAGGCTGTCCGGTGGAGGCAACGATTTTTGTTGCCGGAACACACTACAGCAACTTGTTAAGTTTTTCTGTGGCACCAACTGCATTAATAAATGGGGCCAAATCTTGCAATGTTTGTATGCTGTTGAGGAATGGTACGGCATGCTCAATAAGCATGCTTTTACCTTTTTTTTCAAAGTTCCTTACAAACCCCTCTTCTGTGCGACAAAATAGTTGCTCACTGCGAATACCAACCCCAAATTTGCTATGCAAATAGCCATTGATTGGACACCCGATATTGTCTGGATGTTTTTCTAGGAAATCCTCAGCTAAGAGTGGAGAGTGGGCAAAGGCCAAAATATCGTATTTAGGCTTACGTAGTGCTTTCCACGCCACTACATAATGGAATATATCGCTTTCAGTCTTGCGCCAGAATACAGATGTTTTAGAGCCGTCAGTGGTAAAACCATGTAGTTCAAGTACGCCTCCAAAGCACTGTTTTATTAGACTGTACCTTTTGGCAGTAGGTATCTGAGCTGATTTCGTGAGCATAATCTTCCTAGAAACTTAACGCCGTGGTTTGAGGCGGCTGGAGCAACGCGGAAGCCGTCCCAGCTGCGAAGCGGAAAATAACACCACCCTGTTATAATCTTTTCCATAATGTGAAGTCACTACCAATTGCAGAGACTAAAAAATTACCACACCAAGAGAAACCATATGCTCTAAGATGTTCAGAATCTATTCTTGTACAATATAAGCCGTGACCATCAATTAATGCTGATTTATATTCTTTGCAAAAATATAAATCATAAACTGGCCAGTTTGGTGCTACCACTTCGATGCTTTCACCGTATTGATTACTATGTGGTAGACCTCCACCTTGAAGCCCAGCTGTATGTATTTTCTCGGACTCAATCGGCCCTATACCTTCGCAAACCAACCCTCTTTCATTAAACCATTCGCCGTAGGACTCATCATCTCTTGCAACCTTCACCCCTGTATTACAATCAAATACACCTCGACCTTGACTGGAAATCACCAAAAGATAAGGATCTTTTTTAGAGAAGCCTAGATCAGATAGGCCTCCGACTGCGGCAGACGTAACTTTTTCCCATCCATCAGGAGACTCAGCTTCCTTGATTTTTCCAAGGATATTTTCAAGTCGCTCTAGATTTGGATCTTTTTTCTTGAATAGAGGCATGATCTACCTTGGGTTATAACGCCCAGCTAAGGGGCATTTTTGTAGTTGGTTTGTTTTGTGCTATTTAAGCACAAAATGAAGCGACGTAAAAAATGCCCCTCTTGAGCTGTTTGTTAGGCATTTTTTGCACCTGAATTAAGTTTTAATAAAGCCCAATGTGCCAAATATGCTGCAACAAGGGCAGGTAGTGAACCAAACATAAATATCATCGCTGCCGCAGCATAGATTGGCTTAGGGCTGCCCATTAACGTTACTATTAGGCTTGTTACAGATAGCGAAACTAGGCCATACAGGAGCGGCTGGGCTGTGGGAAATGTAGCTATAGATTTTTTATATTTTATGAAACCAATATGAACACCCCACCCGACAAGCCCAGGTACAAACCCGAAAAATAATATTATTTCTCCGCCGCGACCACCAATGAGCGCTGCTATAAAAAATGCAACTACAAACGTTACTGATACCCAAATACAGGCTGATATAAATAGCGATTTAAATTTCACTGTATCTCTCAATGATGCTTAACGCCCGCATTTGGGGCGGACTGAGCATCGCGAAAGCCGTCCCAGCCCAGAAGGGGCAACCAACATACGCTGGTTATGCATTAGTACATTTCCCTTAGAGAAATAAAATTTCGATCTAAAAAAAGGGAGATTGCACGTTTTGCTTGTTCTATAGAAAAACCATCAGTGTCAAGGCTTACAGTTCCCTGCTTTTTAGAAAGGCCAAACCATTTGCTGACCTCACTCGGAAAACGGCACTCAGAGACAAATCCAACTGTACTACCATTGGTATATGCAGATACCCAAATTAGCTCTTTATCACCATTTGTAAGAATGGTTAATGTAGGCGAGCACTTTTGTAGCTCATCCGCCTTCTTGGCCTCAGCGACCCAATCAAAATCATCAAACGCTTTTTCCGCTTGGCTCCTAACTACATTTTTTGTAGTTTCTGACTCCGAATGTGCATGGTGTGCATATTGAAAGTTGAGATCCATACTTGCTCCTTTATGCATAACGCCGCAAACATGGGCGACGCGGAGCGGCGTTCATGTGCTTTGCTTGGTTATATGCCTTTAATAGCCTTGCTTGCATGATTGCCAATTTTGATAAACCTTACCATTTACTGGTGAAATAAAGGCCTGTTCGCCAACAATGCCACGGCTAGCAGCCTTGCCAGGCACTACGATTATGCAGCCATGTAAAACACCCACCCTAGCGAAATAGTCGCCGTCGTAACTTGACGCATAGAACGTAATTGATGTATCCGGCAAACCAATACCTGCAATATAAACATTTAGATCTTTGCCAACTTTATACTCGCAGTCTAATTGCTGAATATCGGATTCTTTGCAGACCTTCCCGGCCAGAACATCTTTGTATGTTTGATTTTGAGCATAAACACCTGTAGCTAATAATAGAGGCACCAGTGCTATGAGTATTTTTTTCATTCGATTTCCGTTGGCATATAACGCCCGTATTTGGGGCGGACTGAGCGACGCGAAGGCCGTCCCAATCCCGAAGGGGCGACCAACATACGCTTGTTAACTGCTAGTACTCCCCGATTACTTTTAGAGCCATAGCAGCTTCCCAAACATTATTAGAGAACCTGTCTGTCCCCCATGCACTTTGTGGTGGCACATAGTCATTAAAACTACCCATGCCACCGTAAACCGACCTGACAGATACCGAAAGCTCGCTTAATTGGTTTTGCTCGAAACCGCTCTCTATGAGTTGGTCAGTTTTATCTAAACAACGCTCAAAGTGAGAAAGCCATGTGCAGCCTTCATCCTCCCGAAGAACTGCTACCAGATTTTCCAGCTCTCTTTTGAGGTCAGTTAGTTGAGCTTTTCTATCCATATGCAGTTAACGCCCGTATTTATGGCGGACTGAGCGACGCGAAGGCCGTCCCAGCCCCGCAGGGGCGATTAAAATACATTTGTTATGCTTGTTGAGACTTATATTAGGCACCACAATCCTTCTTGCTCCAATACTCAAGGTTTCTTTGAGATATAATTTCCTCGGGGCTTTCCACCTTATACTGCTCTGGATGATCTATGCGGTACTCATAAACCAATTGATGTATTTTGCAGGCATCAGAATACATGTATTTATATGAATTTTCTGGGTAAGGGTGAGCTAGCGCAGCCGTCATTTGCCGATTGACTCGTTTTCGCAATGATTGAATATCATTGCTATCCAAATCCTCAAACAAAAATTGAGAAAATGCAACAACTTGCAATCTCTCTTCCTGAGATTTTTCCTGAATTACGCCTCGAAAAAAAGCACTTGTAAAATGGAGGCTTGTAAGCACTGAAATTAGTGCCGTCACAGAAATTGATAATAGAATTTTATTCATAGGTGTAATCTATATAAAAGCATAACGCCGCCAGCACAGGCGAAGCACGCAGTGCTGAGTCCAACCCGCCTGCGGGCGATTGTGCCTGGCCTTGTTAAGTTTTTGCATTGTGTCGGTACTTATTTAAACTATTTCTAAGCTCTGTTTCACAGTGCGCAAGATCACCATAAATTCCCTGTTCTACCAATGAGATTTCATCATCTATGTGGTCAAATTCCCAACGCACTTCTTCTGGAAGCTGTGTAGCCCAAGCTACATTGAGAGCTTTGCTGGCAACACCCTTGATGTTTTCTCCTTGCTCTAACCGTGAGGAAAGATCATTCAGTAGCATGGCACCAGCAACCTGAGGCTGTCGCTTGCCTTCAATTTCTTTTAGCGCTTCCATAACCCCGTTTCTGCCTCTAGGACGACTTAGAGCAAGATCAATTATTTCTCCAGTTGGTTCAGCTTCAAACTCAATTACTTGATCTGCCCATGTAATAGCTTGCTCGAAGCTAAGAATCCCTAGCTCTATTCCATATAGATAATAATCTGCTTTTATTCCGTGATCTTTCGGCATGGTGAAACTTAACGCCCCGGTAAGGGGCAGACAAAGCAACGCTTTGGCTGTCCCGCGCAGTCCCGAAAGGGCGGAGTGAACTTGACTCGCTTGTTATGAGTTTGCACTTGATTCTATGCGCTTGCGTTCTACTGCAAGTCTAATTGCTTTAACCATGCACCATAAAACGACGGGAACGGCAATTATAAACATACCATTCACGATGGATTCGTTTTTAAGAAACTCAAATATTGGTTCGCCGTCCTTGCCAAACTTTGCATGCAAACCTAATCCAATCATGATTACAGGGACAGCATCAATGAGTCCCAGTGTGGTAAATTCTTTTTCTATTTCCCTTACCCTTTGCTCATTGCTCACTTCCATATCCCTAGTTTGGTTTTAAAGAAATTCATAACGCCGCAAACACGGGCGACGCGGAGCGGAGTCCGTATGCTTTGACTGGTTATATGCTTTAAACACTTATTTTTCTCGAACCTCAAAATTTTTAATTCTTGCTGATTTTGTGCATGACATATACAACAAAAATAAAAACCCCCAAGCCAGGCCATAATATACAAGGATACTTGGCTTCTCAAAGGCCAGCCATACAACTGGCATAACAACCACAGCACTATGAGCACCAAATGCTATAAATGGAATAAACACCAGCGGAATTAGCGTTAAGAGAAGTCCCCTTACGTACCATATGTAATCTTTAGTGAGGAAAAAGAAAAGAACAAATACAGCCAAACCAACTAGCTGCCAAAAAACCAGTATTGTCCAAGGAGAAATTTCCGCCATAATCAGCACCTACCGCATATAACGCCTCAATCAGCCGGCGCTTTAGCGGTCGGCTGCATTGAATTGTTATGAAGTGTCGCACGTAAATCTACTATTACACGGTAATTATAAAAGTTGATCAGGAGCAACCCAATACAAAAAACCCATGACAAAACTAGTGTCGTATCAAGTGATGACTTAACGTGAATTATCCCCATCAACGCGACTGGAAAGATAATTAGTTGAGTAAAAATAGCGCTTTTATTGATGTTTTCAGTATATATTCCAACCCAAGGAACATCATAATCATTCCATTTCCCATTGGAATTAATAACTCTTCGCCTAGCTTCCTTTAGGTGTAAGTAAATATATAGGCATACCATTATGAGAATCGGAAAAATCAACTTTGTCAAAATACTAATATTAATTTCTGCACCAAAGATCGATAATTTACTCGGATTTCTAGATTTTTCAGATTCAATAATGGATTCTATTTTTTCAAACTCAAGAAAAGAATATGCCTTTGTTGTATCAAACAATTCTTTGTAAGCATTTTTGAACGCTACCCGTCGGTCTATAGGAATTCCATACAATTCCATTAGATCACTCTTCTTAAGTAAGACTGTACTATATTTTGCAGGAATGAAAATTCTTGCTCCAGAATAACTAACCCCCTCATGTTCAAAGTTTGAGATACTACAGAAGTATGCATAACGACCATTTGTAGCTGTTTTTACTAGCCTCATATTACAGGTCGACACTTTAGATGCGGATTCTTCAACTAACAAAAGTTGGTCAAATACCTTGTGATTTTGATATTCACTGGTGTTAATCATTTCAATAGAGTTATATGTACTCTTTTTGTACTCAAATGCTTCCACGCGTGCTGACGTAAACTCGGGGCTAAATACAGGGAGAATGATATCTGCAAGGGTTCCGTTATGTACTTGTTTATATCCGACAATGCTTCTAGGTGGTAGCAGAGTTATTATAAAGTCTTTCACTGAATCAACTTTAGTAAAATCATCCGGTAGGCGATCTTGATTTCCCGCTCCAAAATCAAACCCTGCGGGAGCCTGTCCCTCAAATTTTCCTTTTAGAGAAGCAAAGTCCAAGTCCGATACGTTGAATGCAAAGCTAACTGATAAGTTCAAACTGGGAATTTTATACTCATCATTTTCTTTTCTACTTGCATCAGGGGCTTTAATGCTAATTAGGTTTTGGATGGCCTTTTCATCGTACGAAGCGACTAGCCTTTCGATTTCATTAAGTTGCTCCAAAGCTGTGTCGTATATCTCTTGGCTAGATTGAAGAACTGCAAAAAATAGCAGGAAAACAATAGACATATAGGTGAAGAAAAGTGTTTTTATATTCTTGAAAATTTCACCCATGTTTAATTACCTTTCTTCATAACGCCGCCCATAGCGGCAATTTGCCTTTAGCGGCACAGCCGCGTTAAATTGTCCGGCCAGCGAAGCTGGCTTTACTACTGGGCCTTGTTAACTTTGAAGTAGGCGCTAAATCCCTCAGGAATCATCTCGTCTACCCACCCGCAGCTATCAACGCCAACAAAATTCCATCCAGAGTCATTAAAAACAAAGCCTACTGAATATCCAGCCATATCATCGCCGACCATAAGCACTTTCTTAATATTCTCGGGGCACAACTCACCAAACATCTCAGATGCATAGATCGGGCTAGAATAAATCATATACCCACTTTCCAACTCTCCCCACCCGACCTCAGACAACCAGGCCAGATACTCTTGGGAAATATCTGGGTACTTACTCCTAATTTCCGCAATCTCACGTTCCGGTAAAATTTCCATACTCGATAAAAAGTTAACGTCGTGCTAAAGGGCTGTCCAAGCGACGCTTGGACAGTCCGGTGGAGGGCTGAAAGCCCGGAGCAAATTTAAGCACCTTGTTAGCAGTCATTTAGAACCTCTATGTTGCCGTAACGAAGGAACTGTTCTTTAGTTTCATGTTTTATAGCCTTAGCGTTACCGCCGCAGTATATACACGTATAAATTGGTGTGGCTGGCTTATGATTTTTAAGGAACTCCTGAAATGAACCTACGTTATTAGTTGGTGTATTTTTGTAGGTAACTCGCACCACTTTATGACTTGAGCCCACCCTAGCCTCAATGGCCTCAATACCTTCATTGGGTTCACACATGGTCAGAACAATGCTATTGCTTAAGCCAGTTAAAGCAACACAGCCGGCTGTGACCATATCGGTATCCGCGACAAAGGTGAAAACTGGAAATTTGTTACCACACTTCGCGCATTGGGATATCGTAATTTCACCTTCTTGGTACATGGCTTCCTTGACTGCTAACGCCGTGCTCACCGGCTTGTCCGGTGCAGCACCTTGTTAAGTTCTTTACTACAACTGGATATATTGTATTGCAGCTGCTTTACATTGCCTGCTATTTCATCTCCAGCTTTTAAAACTTCAGATAGATTTGAGTTCCAGCCTTTTGGGTTCTCTTTTATGTTAATTCTAATAACTGCTTCTTGATGCCCCCAGAACACATTCGCTTTGCCATAGATTTCTCTGACAGATTCGCTCATGTCTGGATAATAAATATCAACGATAGCCCTTGCTTGATGCAATCGAGAGCAGTTATCAAGGTACCTTTCTCTAAAAGACTCAATCTCCGTGTTTGAGTCAGATTGAATGTGACTCATTGTCTGAGAATTTTCTAAAGCGATTTTTGACAGAATGATGTGGAGGCTTTCTAGCTTTTCACGTTCTAATGAAACCTCCGACTTTATCCTCTCGTCATGAAGCATATTTTCTTGAAGGGTTATTTCTTTCTGAGCATTCAGCTTTGCGATTTCGAGCTGTTTATTCCCTGTTGCCTTGGCTGTAATGTAAGCAGCCAAGGCACCAATTACGGCACCCATAAATAAAAATATTTCCTTTGGCACATTCTCTCCTTGGAACTTAACGCCGCCAGCAAAGGCCGGAGCACGCAGTGCGGAGGTCCAGCCCGCTTGCGGGCAATTGTGCCTGGCCTTGTTAAATTCTTGATGTTTACAGAAATGAAATAACCGCATTTTCTGCAATTTCCGTTTTTTGGACACCTTTAAGAAGGTATGCCTCTCTTTCAATTGGTTCTGAGTTGCGACGCAAAAGCCATTCTTTAAATGCTGATACTGCGATGCTCGCACCATCAGAATTTTTGATTTGTGCCTTGTACTCTTTTCCCGGAACTCTCTCTGTAAGCTTATCAATCACAACAGCTGTTCCCCGCCCTGTGATATCGAATCTTTCTACAATCTCGTATTCTTCTTTCATAGCTAATGAAATTTAACGCCGCTAACAGTGGTGAGGCGCACGCAGTGCGGCGATCCACTGCTTAGCCTGGTTAAAAGCGCGGCGTGCCGCGCGGGAAATAAACTGCGTTGTGGAGCGAAGGCGGAACCTAAACCTGACAATGGCACACCCGAAAAACGCACCGAAACTGACCTTACCACGATTGCTAAAGAATGCACCAAGGAAGTAGTGAAAAGTGCCATTATTCGAGATTGGCAGAAAGCCAAAGAGGTGATTTGTGTGCTTTGCTGAAACCACTGCATTTTCCTTGTGAATAAATTTTTTCTAACCGCCTTTTAACGCCCGTATTTGGGGCGGACTGAGCAACACGAAGGCCGTCCCAGCCCCAAAGGGGCGGCCAACATATGCTGGTTATGTGCTTTTACTTCTATTTGGAGCAACATATTTCAACTTGGACTTATCTGTAAGTGTTAACTGAATATTTTCACTGTTCTGGAGAGTTTTAACATATTCATTCCAAAATCTTACGAACTGGGGAGCTTTACCCCATGATTGAATACATTTTTGATGAACACCATTATCATCAAATTTGGTGTATTCAATATACTCAACCATGAAATCCATGCTTAATCCTACGGCGGGAAAGAAAAATACATCCAAATCATCTTCCAGTAGGAGTTCACCACAAAGCGCGCATCTAGAATAGGGAGTAACTATCGCCATATCAATCACACATAACGCCCAAGGCAGGCGGCGCGGCAGCGCTCGCTCTGCCCTTGCTGGTTAAAAGCGCGGCTTGCCGCGCGTGAACGAAACTGCGTTGTGGAGCGCAAGCGGAACCTGAACCCGCTAATGGCACACCGAACAAACGCACTAAAACCGACAATACCACGATTGCCAACGATGGCAACCCAGCTTGCGAAGTGGCCAGCTTGTGCGCCCAAAGGCGAGCAATGAACGTGAAAGAATGCAGCAAGATAGTGACAAAACGCACTGCTTTTACCACTTGGCAACCGGCCAAAATAGCGTTTTGAATTGATTGCTGAAATCACTGCATTTTCCTTGTGAAAAAAACGATTAGCTTTACCGCCTTTTAACGCCCGTATTTGGCGCGGACTGAGCGACGCGAAGGCCGTCCCAGCCCCGAAGGGGCACCAACATACGCTTGTTATGAGACGTTTTAAGCATTGGCTTTCCCTTCACTTAAAATAATGTATGCCAACTCGAATGAAAGCCAGCCTAATAGTCCAAACCAGCCAAATAAACATAAGGCAGCCAAAATATACTCCAGCCAGGCTAGTACCTTTACGCGCTTACTATGTTCTCTACGAATTTCCTGGCGATAATTTTCTGACATTACCCAACCGATACCCATTGTTAGAAAGCGCGGCCCGCTGGCAATTTCAGCCAAAAAATCAAACAAGCCACCAATTACGGGAATGGCAGGTATTACTACAAAAACCAGCATGATGATCAGAACAAAAATCGCTACAGCGACTACTAGCTCCATATCAAGTACTCATAACGCCGTGCACACGGGCAGCCGAAGCAACGCGGAGGCTGTCCGAGCGGAGGAGCCGCGTTGTGCTGCACCTTGTTATGAGTTTTCACTTTTGTAGACATTGCTACCAAGAACCTCAATAAATTTGTTACGAATACTTCGAACATGCCCAACTTCATATTCTGGATTTAGGCCCTCACTTTCTACGACATCCCTTGCAAAGCTTTCAGCATCCCATGAGCATGCTGAAGCAATACGATGATGCTCTTTGGGCGGCAGGCAAAATCCCCACTTTATACAGAGTTCCCCAAGAAGGTTATCAATATTTCTATCAATCATTTTTACTCATAACGCCTTGCCAAGGGGCACGCTTTAGCGTGTCCCGCAGAGCCCGAAGGGCGGAGTAACTTGGGCAACTTATTATGTGTTTTAGATTCCATGATTTTCACAACGAGTATGTACCCAGCCACTAATAGTGGTTTCTTTACCTTTTGCTCCACAAACCTCACAAGTCTGCAAAGAAACGGATTCAATTCTATTGTAGATTTCCTCAACCTCATCACTCCAAGGTGACGCGTCAAACATCAAGGCTCCCCACTTCTGATAAATGCTAGTGATAGTCGTGCCCTTGGGTAAATCTGAATAAATATCTTCGACCAAGGGTACCCAGCCTTCACCGCATTTTTTTCTAATCCAATTTATTGATTCAGTGCGATTCATTACTTAATACACATAACGCCGCCATAAACGGGAGCCGAAGCAACGCGTAGGCGATCCGGTGGAGGCCGCGCCTTTTGCGGCCGGAACGAATTTAATGGCCTTGTTATAAGTTTTTTGCATAATTTATTAGACCGTGGATAGCAGCTATTACTAAGAAAGCAGCGGTAGTTTTTAACCCAAACTCTTTGAAATAAAAAACCAAGAAATTTTTTATTGGTTGCTGTGGATTACGATTACCCACCCAAACTTCTTCACCATTGAGCCATACTCTAGGCACTCGATCATAATTCTGTTCTTGGATATATATCTGGTGTTCAGCGCCATCTTCTGTAACAAATTTATAAAGCCCTCTGGACGGCGGAGCATATTTACCCGACACCTTGAGAACTGCCCTTGGCTCATCAGGCCATGATTCAATTGTTAAATTGGGAAAGCCCTCAAGATTTGTAATTTGGTGATATTCCATTACTTATAACGCCGCAAACAGTGGTGAGGCGCACGCAGTGCGGCGATCCACTGCTTTTCCTGGTTATGTGTGTTTCTTGTAATACTCAAGTGCTTCATTGCAAGCGTCACCATTACTGCCATCTAAAACCTCTTCAGCCCAACGAACTGTAGGATGGAGCGAGCCATAATCGAAATATTTTTCTATAAATTTCTGTCGCCTAGCATGATTTTTATGGGGCTTTGAATCTGGAAATAGCGATAAAATTTTCTCTAAAGCTTCTGCACGCTCTGGCATTCCGATATTTCGGTAGCTTTGACAAATTACACTATAGGCATCATCTGATGGGAAGTCGCTCTCAAAGAAATAACCTAATCCACCATAATCAATTACACCTTGGGCGGCATATATTGCTACAACTGTTTTTGCAGGTTCAGGGACGCTCGAAATTGACTGTACACCACCGTACTGATCGAAAATCCGTTTTTCTAGCCCATTATTATTCACTATCTACCGAGCTCCTGAAGCACATAACGCCGTTAGCACCGAGCGAAGCACGCAGTGCGTAGTCCGGTGCCTAACCTGGTTATGAGTACGTTACTTTGCATTGGTAACCCTTGTGCCTAGTAGTATTGGGCAACCGTTTTCTTTTAAACCATAGTACGCAACTATATAGGTATGATTAATATCTGAATTGCTAATGCTAAACGATGTTGTGATGCCTTTTTTGGTTTCTTCGTAAGCCATTGGTACATTAATACCGCCAGTATTACTTTGGAAATTAATGTTCTCCAAAGGTCTACCCAGTACACTTTTAGGAGCAATGGCCTTGATATTAAATATGTTGCTCTTTAGTGCTTCATCCTCAAATGCGATTTCGTACATTAACTCTACGTTCTTTTCGTATTTCATAGCTTTGCAATGAGAGACCATGTCTGCAAAACAACTGGCTGAAAAGATCGCAAATATAAATACGATGATTCGCATACTAGTACTCATAACATTTGTATATCGCGCATGCGCGCTTTGCCAAATAAGATTGTCTCTTATCTGATTTCAACTCGCTGATTCAAAAGAAATTTACGCGAAGATACCAAATTCCCTTTGAGTACATATGAGGGGTCTCGAAAACAATCATAGCGAGGGTCTCGATATTTGCCAAGCTATCGAAGTAACCTCTTGTAATTACTAAACATTATTTCTGACAAGGCATGCATGTGCGCATTTTATACTGTGCATGTGAGCAAGATCATTGATTTGGCACAAAAATACTGTATATTTATACAGAATTATCAAGGAGAGATTACCATGAAAAGCCCCTTTCTGGAGTCAGTAAGAAGTGATATTCGCTTGCGCGGGTACAGTATACGTACAGAGAAGACGTATCTGACTTGGATTAAGCGGTATATCTATTTCATCAATAAGCGCCATCCACTTGAAGCAGGCGCTGTTGAAGTAAAAGCCTTTTTAAGCTGGCTTGCTACGGATCAAAACGTGGCGGTAAACACACAAAAAGTAGCCTTGAATGCCATTGTCTTTATGTATCAGAAAGTGCTCAAGATTGACTTGGGTGATCTGGGTTTTACTCTGGCTACCCGGCAACGAACATTGCCTACTGTTCTTACGCCATTGGAGGTAAAGAGAATCATCAGCCAACTATCAGGGAAACATAAGCTGATTATTGAACTTCTTTATGGGAGTGGTTTACGGGTTTCAGAATGTTTGCGGTTGCGGGTAAAGGATGTGGACCTGGATCGTCTTTCTATCACTATTCACAACGGCAAAGGACGAAAAGACCGCCAAACATTACTCAGCCCTAGCTTGATTAATGCCCTTAAAAACACAATAGCCGATGCCATCGCGCAACAGAAAAATGATAACAAGAGAGGGGTTGGATACTCATTACCTGAAGCACTTGGCAAAAAATACCCCAATGCGTTTCGCAATGATGGCTGGGCATTTCTATTTCCATCTACCTCTTTATGCAAACACCCTGTAACTGGCGCAGTCTGCCGGCATCATTTACACCAATCCGTCGTTCGTAAGGCATTGCAGAGATCTGTTGAGCAAGCAGGAATCACCATGAAACGAGTGAACTGCCATACCTTCAGGCACTCTTTTGCTACCCATATGCTGTCTGCAGGTACAGACATTCGCACGGTGCAGGAGCTGCTTGGCCATAACGACGTGAAAACCACGCAAATATACACTCACGTACTCGGCAGGCACTATGCAGGAGCCACCAGCCCTCTGGATCAAATTTGTGAGCCAAAAGCGGCCTACAATAAAAAACCGCCCTCAATTGAGAGCGGCTTTTTTGGATGCCCGCCTGCGCGGGCATGACGATGAAACAAGCTTACCCCACAAACGCCCGCGCATTCCTGAACATCCGCATCCAAGGCGAGTCTTCACCCATATCATCTGGCGCCCAGGAGTTAGTCACAGTGCGGAAGATACGCTCCGGGTGGGGCATCATAATGGTGACTCGGCCATCGCTGCTGCACACGCCGGTAATACCCGCTGGTGAGCCATTGGGGTTGGCCGGGTAGCGTTCGGTCATGTTCAACTGGTTATCGATATAACGCAGGGACACCAAACCGCTGTTGTCGCAGGTATTACGCGCTTCGGTATTGGCAAATTCAGCGCGCCCTTCTCCATGAGCAACCGCTACCGGCATATGGGAACCGGCCATACCTTTAAATAATACCGAAGGCGATTCCGGCACTTTTACCAGCGAGAAACGCGCTTCAAATTGCTCTGATTCATTGCGTACAAAGTGCGGCCAGTGGTCGCTGCCGGGAATCAGTTCTTTGAGGTTGCTCATCATCTGGCAGCCGTTGCAGATGCCCAGACTGAAAGTATCTTCACGTTGAAAGAATTGGCGGAAGGCTTCGCGAGCATCGTTATTAAACAGAATAGATTTGGCCCAGCCTTCACCGGCACCCAGTACGTCACCGTAGGAGAAGCCGCCGCAGGCCACTAGGCCTTTAAAGTCATTCAGATCAACACGCCCTGCCAACACATCGCTCATATGCACGTCCACGGCAGTAAAGCCTGCTTTACTAAAAGCAGCGGCCATTTCCACATGGCCGTTAACGCCCTGCTCCCGCAGCACAGCTACTTTAGGGCGCTGGTTTTCTGGCGTATTCGCAATCAACTTGGCGACAATGTCGTCCTGGGCGTCGTAACTCAGGTTCACCGACAAACCAGGATCTTCCTCAGTAATGGCATCAAATTCAGACTGGGCGCAATCGGCGTTGTCGCGCAGCGACTGCACACGGTAGCTGGTTTCGCTCCACGCCAGTTGCAGGTGTACCCGCTGGTGGCTGTAGTGCATCAGGTCGCCTTCAAACACCCGCAATTGGTCCAGGTCGTTGAGGGTGCCGACGCTGTGTGCCGTAACTCCGACGTCAGCAAACTGCTGTTGAATTGCCGCACTGTCAGCGGTATTCACTTGAATCACCGCTCCCAGTTCTTCACTGAACAAGGCCGCCAGTTTATCCGCTCCCAAGCCGACAATATTCAGGTCCACGCCGCAGTGGCCGGCAAAGGCCATTTCGGCGATGGTGGTAAACAGGCCGCCGTCACCACGGTCATGGTAGGCGAGGATTTTTTCCGCTTCCAGCAGGTTTTGTATTTGCTCGAAAAAGGCTTTCAGTTGTTCGGCGTTATCCACGTCCGGGGTATCAGTGCCGATCTGGTTGTACACCTGCGCCAGGCAGGAGGCGCCCAGGCGATTTTTGCCGTTGCCCAGGTCGATCAACAGCAGTTCTGTATCGCCCTCTGTTTTCAATTGCGGGGTAACAGTTTTGCGAACATCCGGCACCGGTGCAAACGCGGTAATTACCAGCGACAGTGGCGCAGTCACAGCTTTGTCTTCACCGTCATTCCAGGCAGTACGCATAGACATGGAGTCTTTGCCCACCGGAATGGTAATGCCCAGCTGGGGGCACAATTCCATGCCCACCGCTTCCACGGTGCGGTAGAGTTTTTCGTCTTCGCCGGGGTGGCCTGCGGCACACATCCAGTTGGCGGAGAGTTTGATGTCGGAGATTTTTTCAATTCGGGTGGCGGCGATATTGGTAATCGCCTCACCGATAGCCATACGGCCGGACGCTGGGCCATCCAACAGTGCCGCCGGGGTGCGTTCGCCCATGGACATGGCTTCACCAGCGTTCGAATCGTAACTCGCGGTGGTTACCGCACAGTCCGCCACTGGCACCTGCCAGGGGCCTACCATCTGATCGCGGTGCACCATACCGGTTACCGAGCGGTCGCCAATGGTAATCAGGAAGTTTTTGCTGGCCACAGTGGGCAGGCGCAGCACCCGTTCTACCGCATCGTGAATATCGATATCGCTGGTATCGAACGGCACCAGATCGTAGCTGCGGGTTTCTGCGGTGCGGTGCATTTTTGGCGGTTTGCCAAACAGCACATCCATGGGCAGGTCGACGGGATTGTTGTCGAAGTGAGTGTCCCCAAGGCGCAAGTGTTGTTCGTCGGTGGCTTCGCCCACCACCGCGTAAGGGCAGCGTTCCCGTTCACAGATAGCTTCAAATTGCGCCAAATCCTGCGGCGCCACCGCCATCACGTAGCGTTCCTGAGATTCGTTACACCAGATTTCCCGCGGCGACATGCCCGGTTCGTCGTTGGGCACATTGCGCAGTTCAAAATTGGCGCCGCAGCCGCCGTCTTTGGCCAATTCCGGGAAGGCGTTACTCAGGCCACCGGCACCCACGTCGTGAATAAAGGCAATGGGGTTGGCGTCGCCCAGTTGCCAGCAGCGGTCGATCACTTCCTGGCAGCGGCGTTCCATTTCCGGGTTTTGGCGCTGCACGGAGGCAAAATCCAGGTCTTCGCAGGAAGCACCGCTGGTCATGGAAGACGCAGCGCCGCCGCCCAGGCCGATCAACATGGCCGGGCCACCCAGCACAATGAGTTTATGGCCGGGGTCGAATTCGTGCTGGTCCACGTGTTCGGCGCGAATATTACCGTAGCCACCGGCCAACATAATGGGTTTGTGGTAGCCGCGACGCTCGCCGCTAAAGTTCTCTTCAAAGGTACGGAAATAACCGCAGATATTGGGGCGGCCAAATTCGTTGTTGAAGGCAGCACCGCCGATGGGGCCTTCGATCATAATATCCAGCGCGGTAACGATGCGTTCCGGCTTGCCATAGTCGTTTTCCCACGGCTGCTGGTGGCCGGGAATCTGCAAGTTGGATACGGTAAAGCCGGTCAGACCCACCTTGGGTTTGGAGCCGCGGCCTACCGCGCCTTCATCGCGAATCTCACCGCCGGAACCGGTGCCCGCACCGGGGTATGGCGCAATAGCGGTTGGGTGGTTGTGAGTTTCCACCTTCATCAGGATATGGATATCTTCCTGGCTAAAGCCGTACTGGCAGGTTTCCGGGTCCGGGTAGAAACGCCCTGCTTTGGCGCCAGTAATCACTGAGGCATTGTCGGCATAGGCCGATAACACATCTTGGCCACCCTGTTCATAGGTGTTTTTGATCATTTTGAACAGGCTGCAGGGCATCTCCTCGCCATCCAGTGTCCAACTGGCGTTGAAGATTTTGTGACGGCAGTGTTCGGAGTTCGCCTGGGCGAACATCATCAGCTCTACATCTGTGGGATTGCGCTGCAAACCTTCAAAGCTGTTGACCAGATAGTCGATTTCATCTTCCGCCAGCGCCAGACCAAGCTGGACATTAGCTTGTTCCAATGCAGCGCGACCACCACCCAATACATCCACCGATTCCATCGGCTTAGGCTGCTCGTGGCGGAACAATTGCTCACCCGCTTCCAGGCTGTTGTATACCGACTCCACCATACGGTCATGCAGCAAGTTAGCGATTGCCTCACGGTTAATATCATCGCTGTCTATTTGTACGTAATAGGCTATGCCCCGCTCCAGGCGCAGCACTTTGTTAAGCCCGGCATTGTGGGCAATATCCGTGGCTTTGGAAGACCAAGGGGAAATAGTGCCGGGCCGTGGCACCACCAGAAACAGCTCGCCTTCCGGCTCTTCGGAGCGAGCTTTGGGGCCATAAGTCAGCAACGCATCGAGAGTATCCAGTTCACTGTCAGAAAGCTGGTCATCCAGCTCTGCAAAGTGGATAAAGTCAGCGTACACCGAGGTAACTTCCGGGAGTTTTTCGGTGACAATGGAGAGAAGTTTCTGCCTGCGAAAATCGGACAATGCCGCGGCGCCACGAAGGATCAGCATGCGTAGGAGCTCGTTTTTAGAGTGGGACTAAAGAGGGCGGCAATTGTACCGGAATCTGGGGGCTTTGGGCAGCTGGCCAAGCGGCGATTTTTGGCCTAATCTGTGATACAAAGTGTGGCCATGGGTTAGTGGATGAAAAGTACACAGGCAAGACGAATCATTGGCGCTGCCCTGTTGCGGGTAGCCCGGCTCAGTGCGCTGATGATTCCTCTGGCCCTCACCACGGTCACTTTACAGGGCAGCTCCACCATTGATGACCTGGAACGGGTTCAGCGGCGGGGCTACCTGAAAATGATCACCATTCCCGGCCCAACCACTTACTACGAGAATGCCAAGGGCGATACCGGTTTCGAGTACTTTCTGGCCAAAGGCTTTGCCGACTACCTGGACGTAAAGCTCAAAGTTAGCCAGGTGAACAACCTCAACGGGCTGATGGTGTCGCTGGGGGGCCCCAATGGAGATTTTGCCGCTTCTGGCCTCGCCTCTACCCTGCAGCGACGCAAACAGGCCTTATTCGCTGAGCCCTACAACAGTACCTCCCAGGAGCTTTTGTACAAGCTCGGCACCAAACGGCCCAGAAGTTTTGACGATCTGGCAATGGAAAGCACTTTGGTGTCCATCGCCAACAGCGCCAGCAGCGAGCAACTGCAGGGCATTATTAATAAGCGGGATGATGTTAATTGGAAGCAGGTACAGCTTGCTGACACCCTGGGTTTGATGGAGCAAGTGCATAGTGGCGAGGTGGAGTACGCTGTGGTTGACTCACTGGCCCATGAAGTTAACCAGTCTATCTACCCCAATGCCCGCATTGGCTTCCAAGTATCGAAACAACAACCGGTAGCCTGGGCGTTTCCGTTTCGCAATGACACCAGCCTGTTGGATGCGGCCAACCAGTACCTGCGTACCATTGCTGAAGACGGAACCCTCGATAATCTGAAAGAGCGCTTTTTTGGCCACAATGACGAATTTAACATTGCTGGCTCCCAGCTGTTTATGCGCCGGGTGAACCAACGATTGCCCAAATACGAGGCTCTGTTCAAAGAGGCTGCTCAGGAATTTGGCACTGATTGGCAATTGCTGGCGGCGATTTCCTATCAAGAGTCTCACTGGAATCGAAAAGCCAAATCTCCCACCGGCGTTCGAGGGTTGATGATGCTCACCTGGCCAACGGCGCGGGAGATGGGTGTCAAAAACCGCCTGGATGCTCGCCAGAGCATAATGGCCGGCACCCAATACTTTTTAAAAACCAAAAAGCGTTTGCCCGAGCGTATTATCGAGCCAGATCGCACCTGGATGGCACTGGCTGCCTACAATGTAGGCTTTGGCCACCTGGAAGACGCCCGCGTATTGACCCAACGCGCCAATAAAAATCCTGACCGTTGGGAAGACGTTCGCGAGCATTTACCACTGCTGGAACAAAAAAAATACTACAGCACCGTAAGGCGCGGTTTCGCCCGCGGCCGGGAACCGGTTTCTTATGTGCAAAACATTCGCCACTACCAGGATATTTTGCAGTGGCACATGATGGAGATGGAACGCCGGGAAATGCAAAAAGAAGAACGGGAATTTGCTGAAAAACTGGCTGCAGATATGTAATCAACCACCTACAGTTCGCTGACAGCTATTTTTTTCTTTTATTTTTAAAAAAACGCGAAATAATCTCTGAACACTCTACCTCCATCACCCCACCCTGCCATTCGATTTTATGGTTGTAGTGATCATTTTCCAGCAACTGCAGATGGCTACACACAGCACCAGCTCGGGGCTCCTTGGCGCCGAAAACGATACGAGCCACACGAGCGTGAATCATGGCACCGATGCACATAGTGCACGGTTCAATGGTTACGTACATGGTAGCTCCGGATAATCGGTAATTTTCCAGGCGTTGAGATGCATCGCGCATCGCCACAATTTCTGCATGGGCAGTTGGATCGCAGGAAGAAATGGGCTTATTCCAACCTTCGCCAATAATTTTCTCATCGCGGACTAACACCGCACCCACTGGCACTTCGCCCTGCTGTTCAGCAAGTGTTGCAAGTGACAGCGCTCGATTCATGTAAAACCGATGAAGGTCATTAAGCTGGGTATTATTCATGGAAAAATAAATTGTTTTTCAACATATCAATTTTAGCCCAAGGCCCGGCGCCGACAAAGAGGTTCGGCAGACACTGCTTTTTCTTGAGCGGCTTTTAAATACCCCAGTGCACGCCGGAACTCCTGGTGTTTCGGTTTTCGCTCCAGATAATCTGCCATGCGATAAAGGTTAATGGGCTGCTTCGCAACCAGTTTTTCTATGTGTCTTACTGCGTCTTCCAAACTGTAATGGTCGACAAATTGACAAGCGGTTTGCGTGGGTGTGAGCAGATAAAAATCCCGCTCGGCTCTCGGTGTGTAACGGGTAATATCAAATGGCGACGCGCCCAAAGCATGAAATTTAGGAATAAGGCACTTTTCCTCCGACTTATCGTGAACCAAAACGGTTCCTGTCTTTTGCCGAAAACCGATTTTTTTTAAACGATTAATGGCGTATATGCGCATGGCGGGTGACAGTATGTCGGCATCGGCACGATCGAAATACAGATCATCGAACACCGACAATATTCTTAAATCAGTATCCGCTAAAAAAAGATAAGGGTCTTTACTCAAAGTTTTTTGATAATCCAGAGCGCTCAAATACAACTCCAATGACAATTTTTTGCCGATAAGACGAAAAGATATTAATTCATAAGTTCTCTTACTGAAAATACCTTTAAAAAACCACTTTTTTACTTTTTCTCAACAGGGTATCGCCAAGCGAGGCATATTTAGGTAAAGTTTTTGCTCCTGAGTCATAGTATCGCTCAGTCCATAACAATTATTGCAGCTCACCGTTGTGATTATAAAGAGGGTATCTACATGAAGATTCATACAGCATTGCGTTTGCGTCCGGTATCTGCAGCAGTTATCGCTGTTGTCAGTAGCCTGTCTGCAGTCCCTGTTTTCGCTGAAGAAGGCAAGGAAGTGGAAGAAGAGATCGTAACGACAGGTACCAGGCGTGCCGGCACACTACCCACTGAAACTTTGTCACCGGTAGATGTTGTTGGTGGTGGCACCATTAGCAACCAGGCATCCTTCGATATTACCGAATCCCTGACCAAAGTCACTCCTTCGTTGAATACGCAACGATTTCCTATTGCAGATGGCACTTCCTTTATTCGCCCGGTAACGCTGCGCAATTTATCTCCAGATCAAACTCTGGTACTGGTTAACGGCACCCGCCGCCACCGCTCTGCACTGGTCAATTTGCAGCTGGCCCCAGTTGGCACCATCAACCAAGGTGCTCAGGCCGTTGACTTTTCTGCACTGCCCTCCGCTGCCATTAAACGGGTAGAAATTCTGCGCGATGGCGCATCCGCTCAATACGGTTCAGACGCCATCGCCGGTGTTGTCAACGTGATTCTCAAGGACGCCGATGAAGGCTTTACGGTTTCTAGCCAGTACGGACGCTACACCCAAGGAGATGGTGGCCGACTGTCTACCAGCGTTAACGGGGGCTTTGCTTTGGGAGACGACGGTTTCCTTAATGCCACCCTCGAATACTCCACATCCAATACCACATCACGAGGCGAAGCTCGCCCAGATGCAGCTCAGGTTGCCGGCGTGGTGGGCGCCGAAAACACCCCATTTAACGGTTTGGGCCAACGTTGGGGAGACCCCGACGTGGAAGCTTTTAAGCTGTTCTTGAATGCCGGGGTCGATCTCAGTGAGAAAACCGAGCTATACGGCAACCTCAGCTTCATGAAAAATGAAACCGTTTCCGGGTTTTTCTACCGGGGACCTGTTCTGGATCCTTCTGAGCAGTTTAACGCACGTACAACCCTGCAAATTGATAGCGATGGCGACTTCCTTCCCGATGAAGCTCCTCAAACACTACTGGACAGCATTACTGCCGCAGGCTTCAACGTTGCCGACTTCCTGGTGCCAGTAGGCGACGTACCCGGAGCCACCAGCAGTACTGGTTTTGTGCTTCGTAACCCCATCTTTTCTCAGTTCCCAGGAGGCTACAACCCCAGCTTTGGCGCGGACTTGGATGATTACGCCATTGTATTCGGCGGTCGAGGCGAAACAGACGGCGGGTTAAGCTGGGACATTCGCGGCCGCTTTGCCGAGAACGAAGTCAGTTACGTAATTTCTGACACCATTAACCCCAGCTTGGGTGCCCTGTCACCGACTACTTTCAACCCAGGAACCCTGACTCAGGAAGAGTACAGCCTGAATGCGGACTTTGTTCAAGAAGCCGAAATCGGTTGGGCGTCACCTCTCAGCATTGGCTACGGCGCGGAAATTCGCAATGAAACCTATGAAATTGGCCTGGGAGACCTGGCATCCCGCCAAGCTGGCCCAACTGCCGCTATTTTTGGCGTTGGCTCCGATGGGTTCCAAGGCTTCCCAGACGAGTCCGCTGGCAGCTTTAGCAGCGACAGCTTCGCCGCTTACGTGGATTTCGAGGCAGACATCACCGACATCTGGTCGGCAGGCCTGGCGGTTCGCTACGAAGACTTTGATGAATTTGGTTCCTCCACCGACTGGAAAGTATCCACACGAGTAAAAGTTACCGAGGCACTGGCGATTCGCGCTACCGCCAACACCGGTTTCCGTGCGCCAACCCCTGGGCAGGTAAATACCCTGAACGTCACCACCGCGGCAGACGCCAATGGCAACCTGATTCCCAACGGCACCTTCCCGGTAGGCAGCACAGTTGCCCAGGTATTGGGGGCAGTACCACTGACCACGGAAGAATCGGAAAGCTACACCATTGGCTTGGTGTATGACGCTGGCGGCAACACCACTGTTACTCTGGATTACTACGAAATCGACATCGACGATCGCCTTGGACTCCAGAACAACACCGTGAGCGCAGCAGACGTTACCGCCTTGACCAACGCAGGAGTTGCTAACGCCAACCTGCTGTTAGGCAGTAATGCCAACTTCTTCTCCAACGCATTCGACTCTGAAACCACCGGGGCCGACTTGGCGGTAACCAGCACCTATCCACTCAGCGCTGGCGAAGTGGTTGTCGACTTCCGTCACAGCTGGAACCAGCAGGATATTGTACAAGTGGATGCCAACACCATCGACGGCTCACGAGTGTTTGACCTGGAAAACCAGGTACCTAACAACAATACCGTGATAACGCTGAACTATGCCGACGGCGAGTCGTTTAACGGTTTGCTGCGCATTAATCGCTTCGGAAAGTGGGACAGCACAGGCGGCCTGTTTGGCCCCGGTGACGGCAGCGATGGCGTAGGCTATTCAGGCGAAACCCTGGTCGATGTTGAAGCCACCTGGACCTTTGGTAGCGACACGGAATACACCATTACCGTAGGAGGCGACAACATATTTGATGAACTTCCAGATCCAGAACAAAATGGCGTTCTGCAGTTCTTGGGAGTGCGCTCATCACTGACGTCACCCTTTGGCTTTAACGGTGCCTTCTGGTACTTGAGAGCATCTGCCAGCTTCTAAGGTTGGCAACACTTAAAGGGGGCGCATCTAACGATGCGCCCCCTTTTTTTATTTTCAAGCCTGAATCTGTTAAAAATAAGCCAGTTGCAACCAGCAGTTGACAAAATTCCAAGCCAAATTGCTAGTGTGCAACTGGCTGGGTTCCTAATCTTGTTGCCATCACCACATACGGAGAAACCGCAATGATATTAGCAGACAAGATTACCAAGCTACGCAAACAGCTCAGCTGGTCACAGGAAGAATTGGCTGAAAAAATGGGTGTATCCCGGCAATCGGTATCGAAATGGGAAAGTACTCAGAGCATTCCCGACTTAAACAAAATCATCAAAATGGCAGATATTTTCGGAGTTTCTACCGACTTCCTTTTAAAAGACGAGCTGGAAGCCGCCGAATTTACCGAAGGCGATAAAGACACGAATACTCGCCAAATCGGCCTTGAGCAGAGCCTGGAGTATGTAAGCACCAAATTGGCGATGGCTGGGTTAACTGTCAAAGGCGTCGCTCTTTGCGTATGCTCCCCGACTCCGCTGATCTTTCTATTCGCCATGGAGGCTGCAGGGCAATTCAACCTATCGTCAGGTATGGTCGCAGCGCTTGGTATTGTGGCGCTTCTGATCATGGTGTCCATCGCCATCAGCTTTTTTGTGCGCCTCAATCAGCATGAGTTCGATATAGCCTCAATTGAGAATAACCGGTTTGAGCTGTCTTACGGCGTTCATAGTGTATTGACAGAAAAGCGGCAACACTTCCAGCCGACTTACAACAGGAAGTTATCTTTTGGTATCGCACTGTTTATTGGCAGTATTGTTCCCTTTATGCTGGTCGCCATCTTGTCAGGTAGCCCGGATAAGACCTTGCTGATGCTGATTGTTATGTTCCTGATGATCACCGCAGGCCTTTTTCTAGTTATACCGGCCTCGGCACAACTGGAAGCCTACGACTTGCTATTGAGCGAAGGGGATCGTGACGCCGGGAAAAGCGAACATACCAAAAACGCTGAAAAACTAGCCTCATTCTACTGGCCACTTTTAATTGCTATTTATCTGGGGTGGAGTTTGTGGACGATGAACTGGGGCATTACATGGATCGTTTTCCCGGTGGGCGCAGTGACCTTTGCAGCACTGGTGGGCCTGATGGGATTGTTGAAGAAAGATGATGGACGACAAGCGAGTTAAGGCGCTTCAACCTAAACAAAAACAATATCGCCGTCTTAAAAATGACAAGACCCAGCAATTTTGCTGGGTCTTGTATGTTGCGTTTATTGTTACCGGGCAGGGCTTTTATTCCCACTCAATAGTCGCCGGTGGCTTGCTCGACACATCGTAAGTTACCCGCGAAATACCGGAAATTTCGTTGATAATACGGTTGGATACTTTCTCGATAAATTCATAGGGCAAGTGCGCCCAACGGGCAGTCATAAAATCGATAGTTTCTACAGCACGCAGTGCGACTACGTATTCATAGCGGCGAGCGTCGCCCACAACACCGACCGATTTCACCGGTAGAAACACGGCGAACGCCTGGCTGGTTTTGTGGTACAGATCGTTTTTGTAAAGCTCTTCAATAAAAATGGCATCCGCTTCGCGAAGCAGGTCGGCGTATTCTTTTTTCACTTCACCGAGAATACGCACCCCCAAACCGGGGCCTGGGAATGGATGGCGATAGACCATATCGTAGGGCAAACCCAGCTCCAGACCGATTTTGCGTACTTCGTCCTTAAACAGTTCCCGCAATGGTTCTACCAGTTTGAACTGCATATCCTCTGGTAGCCCACCGACATTGTGATGTGACTTAATCACATGAGCTTTGCCGGTTTTGGAAGCGGCAGACTCAATCACATCCGGGTAGATGGTGCCCTGCGCCAGCCAATTCACGTCTTGCAGCTTGGTGGCTTCGGCGTCGAAAACATCGATAAAGGTATTACCGATAATTTTGCGTTTTTTCTCCGGGTCCGCTTCGGCGGCCAGTTTGCCCAGGAACAAATCTTCCGCATCGGCGCGAATCACCCGTACACCCATATTTTTGGCGAACATATCCATCACCTGATCGCCTTCGTTTTTGCGCAACAGACCGTTGTCCACAAACACGCAGGTCAGCTGATCGCCAATGGCTTTGTGGAGCATCGCCGCAACCACCGAGGAGTCGACGCCACCAGAAAGACCCAGCAAAACTTTGTCAGTGCCTACCTGCTCACGAATCGTGGCGATAGCATCTTCAATAATATTGGCCGGTGTCCACAAGGCTTCACAACCACAAATACCCAGAGCAAAATGCTCGAACATGCGCACACCCTGCAAGGTGTGCGTTACTTCAGGATGGAATTGGATGCCATAAAATTGTTTTTCTTCATTGGCAATGGCAGCAATGGGGCAAGTGTCGGTCGAGCCCACCAAGGTAAACCCCTCTGGCATTTCTACCACTTTATCGCCGTGGCTCATCCACACATCCAACAATGAAGCACCCGTGTCGCTACAAACGTGATCTTTTATGTCATGAAACAGGCGAGTATCGCTTTCAATTTTTACTTGGGCGTAACCGAATTCATGTATGTCGGAACTGTGAACTTTGCCGCCAAACTGCTCTGCCATAGTTTGCATGCCATAGCAGATGCCCAATACCGGCAAACCCAGAGAGAAGACACACTCGGGGGCCCGTGGTGAATTGTCGGCATGCACGGACTCTGGGCTACCGGACAAAATAATGCCCCTGGGGTTAAATTCGCGGATTTCTTCCTCGGTAATATCCCAAGCGCGAATTTCAGAGAACACACCCACTTCACGAATGCGACGGGCGATTAGCTGGGTATATTGGGAACCAAAGTCTAAGATAAGAATTTTTTGGTCGTGGATATTGGTCATTGTTGTGCCTTGGTAAATCGCTCTGAAAACAAACTCGTTTGTTTCAACAGCGTCAAAATATATTAAGGTCTGGGTGGATAACTGGCCTCTGGCCAGTAACTAAAAACACAACGGGGCCAACAGGCCCCGTCACTTGTTCAAGTGAAAATCAACGCCCCCCCACCGGGTAATTGGGCGCCTCTTTGGTAATTTGCACATCGTGCACATGGCTCTCGCCCATGCCGGCAGCGGTGACGCGCACAAAGCGCGGTTTGGTGCGCATTACATCCAGGTTTTCACTGCCGGTGTACCCCATGGCAGAGCGCACACCGCCCATCATCTGGTGAATAATATTCGCCACCGGGCCTTTGTACGGTACGCGACCTTCAATGCCCTCTGGCACCAGTTTTTCGGTACCGGCACTGGCGTCCTGGAAGTAGCGATCGCTGGAACCCTGGGTACGGGCCATGGCACCCAGCGAGCCCATACCGCGGTAGGACTTGTAGGAGCGCCCCTGATACAGCTCGATTTCGCCAGGGGCCTCTTCGGTGCCAGCAAACACCGAGCCCATCATAATGGCGTGGGCGCCGGCCACGATGGCTTTGGCAATATCACCGGAAAAGCGAATACCACCGTCGGCAATCAGGGGAATATCCCAATCCTGCAGGGCGGTAGCAACTTCGTTAATGGCCGAAATTTGCGGCACGCCGACGCCGGAAACAATGCGCGTGGTACAGATGGAGCCAGGGCCAATGCCCACTTTTACGCCATCGGCGCCAGCTTCCGCCAACGCCAGGGCGGCTTCACCGGTAGCGATATTGCCGCCAATCACCTGAATGTGTGGGTAGAGGCTTTTGATACGGGCAACCCGGTCAATCACATTTTTTGAGTGACCGTGAGCGGTATCCACCACCAGCACATCAACACCGGCGGCCACCAGGGCAGAAACACGGTCGTCGGTGTCCGGGCTGGTACCCACAGACGCCCCCACCCGCAGGCGACCCTGGTCGTCTTTGCAGGCATTGGGAAATTTTTCCGCCTTGTCGATATCCTTCACGGTAATCAGGCCACAGAGCTCAAAGTCGTCGTTAACAACCAGCACTCTTTCTATACGGTGTTTGTGCAGCAGTGCGCGAACTTCATCCGCAGGGGCACCTTCCTTAACGGTTACCAACTTGTCTTTGGGGGTCATAATGTCACCGACCGTGGCGTCCATATTGGGCTCAAAGCGCACATCCCGGCGGGTGACAATACCCACCAGCTCACCGTTGTCCAACACCGGAACACCAGAGATGTTTTTCTTGCCGGTGAGTGCCACCAATTCCTGAATGGTGGCCGTGGAATCGATCGTAAACGGGTCTTTAACCACACCGCTTTCGTACTTTTTGACCGCACGCACCTGGGCGGCCTGATCCTCAATGGACATGCTTTTGTGAACAATGCCAATACCGCCCTCCTGGGCGATGGCGATGGCCAGGCGCGATTCCGTCACCGTATCCATGGCGGCGGACACCAGCGGGATATTGAGTTCAATATCGCGAGTGAGGCGGGTTTTCAGGCTGACGTCTTTGGCCGTTACCTCGGAATAACCGGGAACCAGTAAAACATCATCGAAGGTAAGGGCTTCAGTGAGGGTGTGCAAGGCGCTTCTCCAGACAGTTGGAAGTGGGCTTGTTTTAAGGGTCAATGGAAAAACCGCGCATTATAGGTTTTTTTGTTCCTGAGAGATAGGGCGTTTTGGTTAAATCAACTTCCGATTTGCAATCGCCTTTTTACGCACTGAATACCCGCTACGGGCAGCGAGCTACGGGCTTCGTGCAGTCTGCGCGTAGCTCGTAGCTCGTAGCTCTTATACAATCCCTCCATGACCGAAGACATTGCAAAAACTGTTTATTCCATATCCCAACTCAACCGCAAGGTTCGCCAGCTACTGGAAACTCACCTGCCGCTGATATGGGTGGAGGGGGAGATATCGAATTTTGCCTGCCCGGCCTCCGGGCATTGGTACTTCAGCTTAAAAGACGACAACGCCCAGGTGCGTTGCGCCATGTTTCGCAACCGCAACAATCGGGTCCGGCTCCCCTCTGGCAACCGCCCCGATAACGGACTTCAGGTACTGCTGCGTTGCCGGGTTAGCTTGTACGAAGGCCGCGGCGAATTTCAGCTGATTGTTGAACACATGGAAGAAGCTGGCTTGGGGGCACTGCAACGCCGCTTCGAGCAACTGAAGCATCGATTGGCCGCAGAAAAGCTGTTTGACGACAGCCACAAGCAAGCGCTACCCAGTATCCCCAGCCGTATTGGCGTGGTTACCTCTCCGACCGGAGCGGCCATTCACGATGTTTTGCAGGTTCTCGAGCGGCGCTTCCCATCCATTCCCATCACTGTTTACCCCACTGCGGTTCAAGGTCAGGAGGCCATTGCAGGCATTGCTAAAGCCATTGAACTGGCCAATAGGCACAATCACTGCGACGTATTGATTGTGGGCCGTGGCGGAGGCTCTATGGAAGACTTGTGGGCGTTTAACGAAGAAGCGGTAGCACGAGCGATCTACGCCAGCGACATTCCCATTGTCAGTGCAGTGGGCCACGAAGTGGATACCACCATCGCAGATCTGGTGGCGGATCACCGGGCAGCGACGCCATCGGCGGCAGCCGAATTATTAAGCCCCAACCAACAAGAATTATCAGCCCGCGTTGGCAATCACAAACAACGCCTGTACAACGCAGCCAGCAGCCTTATCGGTACTCAGCAAAGACAGCTGCAACACTTGCAGAAGCGCTTGCGCCACCCCGGAGACAAGCTGCGTCAGCAAAGCCAGCACATCGATCATTTGGAAATGCGCCTACAGACGGCCATTGGCAACCAGCAGCACAAGCACCGATCAACACTGCAACGGTTAAGTAATGCTCTGACCCAGCTGCACCCTCAAAAAACCATCGACGCGCTAAAGCAGCGTAACCAATATCTGCAGCAGCGGCTGCAGGCTGCAGCTACCCATACAGTAAACAGCTGCCAGCAGCGGCTGACCAACACTGCACAGCTACTCAATGCCGTGAGCCCGCTTAACACTCTAAGGCGCGGCTACAGCATTACGTTTAACAGCAAAGAGGGGGTCGTAAAAAGTGTTGCAGAAGTGAGTACTGGTGAAACAGTGGTTACTCGACTACAGGACGGAGAGCTGCACTGCACTGTGGACAGCGTCAGTGACGGCTCTACGCCCTGAAAGAGCCAGGCTTTAAAACTTATAGTCCAGCGAGATCGCGGTCAGCGTGTCTTTCTTTTCTGTTCCCACCGGCACATCACTGTTGTTGCGCACCAGGTAGCTTACTTTCAAACCCAGGGTTGAGTTAATCGCCACCCGTGCGGCAATTTCGTTTTCCACAAAGGTATTGTCAGAAGCGGTTTCCACCCGGAAGTTGTTGCTCAATTCGGTGGTTGCCGTCGCTTGGTAGCCCCACTTGGCGCTGCCAACAAAGGTGGGCTCCGTGGTTTCGATACCAGTACCCTGCTCTTCACTGCGGCGGTAACCGGCACCGGCTTCCAGGTTCAGGGTGTGCCCTTCTTCCTTGATCACGTTCCAGCCCACACCACCACTGAGGGTAGTCTGCTTACGGAAGCCACCAAACTTGTCGTCGTTGTGACGCAAATTGCCAAAACCGTAATAGCTGTCGCCAAACTCACGGTTGGTCTGTACCTCAAACAAAACACTCTCTTTGGTGCGAACACTGTCTTCAGAGCTGCGAATGGCCTCAATCTTGAATTCATTGTGCCACTTCAAAAAGCTCTTATTGACCACTACTCGGGCAAGCAAGTTGTCGGTATCTGAGTTACCGGTAGAGCGGTTAAAGCCAAGCTCTGCAGCACCAGACCAACCTTCGGCATCTTCTTCAGCCAATACCGCTTGAGGTAAAGCCAGCAAGCAACTGGCCAGCAAAATAGGGGTAACGATTGTTTTCATAAGGGTAATTTCCTTTTCGTGCAGGTTTCATTCAAAACGCAAAGTCCAGAGACAGAGCCGTCAGTGTGTCTGTACCGTTGATACCTTGCTGAGCCTGACTGTTGTTACGCAGTCGATAACTGACTTTCAGGCCCAGGTCGGTGGTAATTTTCAAACGCAACGCGGTTTCCGATTCCACCAGGGTATTTTCCTCTCCCGCTTCAACCTTGAGGTTTTTCAACAGCTGAGTGGTGCCCGTCAGTTGGTATTGCCAGTCCAGCTTGCCACCCATGATCGCTTCCGATTGCGTCAATTGGGTGACTTGCTGCTGGCTGCGGCGTACACCAACGGCGCCCTCCAGAGATAGTTGACGACGTTCACCTCGAAACGGGCGCCAACCCAGCCCAGCAGATACACTCGCCTGAGAGGCAAACGGGCCAAACCGGTCGTCCATATAACGAATATTGGCAAACGCGTAGCGGCTGGAGCTAAAGCGGTACCCGGCTTGACCCTCTACGGTGGCAGTTTGGCGATTTTTGAGGCCATCGCGAGAGCTCACCACCAGATCAAGTTTGAAGTCTGACTCCCACTGCCGGCCATCCCGGCGCAACCGCAGTGCCCCCAGCAAGTTATCTACCCGACTGTTACCGGTTGAACGGTTAAAACCCAAACTGCGCTCGCCATACCACTGATACAGCTTTTGCTCATCTGCGCTGTCAGCCGCTGCTGGGTTTACCGCGCCAGCAAAGGGGACCATTCCCAATACCATCACCAACAAACTCAACGCCTGTTGAATATTCATAGTTTTTCGCCTTAGAGCGCTATTTCTTATTGCGAGCCTGTTTGGATTTTTCCAGGCGACGTTTTTTAGCGGCCTGCCGATCAGACAGCGCCTTCTTATCGCCGTATGGATTGTCACCACCCCTAAATTCAATACGTACTGGTGTACCCTGTAAATCCAGCGCCTGGCGGAATGTTTTTTCCAAATAGCGCACGTAATTGTTGGGTACGTGATCGGTCTGATTACCATGAATCACAATCAAAGGGGGGTTTTGGCCACCGCTGTGGGCGTAGCGCAATTTGATGCGTCGCCCCTGAACCATGGGCGGCTGGTGCTGTGCCACCGCGTCTTCAAGAATTCGGGTTAACCAGGAGGTAGACAGCTTATCGGTGGCCGACGCGTACGCATTTTCAATAGATTCATACAGATTGCCCACACCGCTGCCGTGCAGTGCGGAAATAAAATGGGTGTCGGCAAAATCCGCAAATCGCAGGCGGCGTTTCAGCTCTTTCTTGATCGATTCTTTCTGATCCGCGTCCAGGCCATCCCACTTGTTGACCGCCACCACCAGCGCGCGACCGGCGTTGAGCACATGGCCCATCATATGCAAATCTTGATCCACCAGACCCTCACTGGCATCGATCAGCAATACCGCCACATTGGCGTCTTCAATGGCCTGCAAGGTTTTGACGATGGAAAATTTTTCCACCGCCAGCTTGACGTTTTTGCGGCGGCGAATACCGGCGGTATCGATCAGTGTATAGGGTTTGTCGTGGCGTTCGTAATCGATATAAATGCTGTCTCGAGTGGTACCCGGCATATCAAACACCACCACTCGATCCTCACCGAGTAGTCGATTAACCAAGGTGGACTTACCCACATTAGGGCGCCCCACTACAGCAATTTTGATACCCCGCGACGCTTCCTCTTCCGCGTCCGCTTCCTCTTCTTGAGCAAAGGGCTGTAACACCTGCTCCATCATGGTTTTGACGCCACGGCCGTGAGTGGCGGTGGTGGGGAATACGGTTTCAAACCCCAGTTCGTAAAACTCCGCCATGGCCACATCCGGGTTCACACCGTCGATTTTGTTGGCCACCAGCAACGCTTTGCGCCCCTTGTTGCGCAAGTGCTCGGCAATCAGGCGATCCGCAGATGTCAGCCCGGCGCGGCTGTCCACCACAAACAACACCACGTCTGCTTCGTCCATAGCCTGCAGGGATTGCCCGGCCATTACTGAGTCGATGCCCTCTTCATCGCCGCTGATACCGCCGGTATCAATCAGCATAAAGCGCTTGCCGCCCAATTGACCCTCACCGTATTTGCGGTCACGGGTAAGCCCCGAGTAGTCCGCCACCAATGCATCTCGGGTTTTGGTCAATCGGTTAAAAAGCGTGGATTTACCCACATTGGGGCGCCCCACCAGGGCAATTACGGGGAGTTTCACGGTGGCCTCAGAGAGTAATTATCGGCAACAAAAAATGGCCGCCTGCTTATTTTTCGGAAAAAAAGCGGCGGCCATTCTAACAGAAGAGTATTGTATGCACTTGTAAAAAGTGTGCGACTTTTGCGTTTACTTGGGGGCCACTTGATAACAGGTTAAGGTGCCGCCGTGATCTTGAATATAAAGGCGATCACCACTGCCAATCATCGGCACGCGAATGCCACTGCCATCCACTTTTTTACGGCCCACAAAACGGCCATCGCTGGGGTCGAGCAGATGCAAATAACCTTTGGCATCACCAACTGCCACATAACCGGCCACCACCGCCGGAGCACTCAGGCTGCGCAGAGTTAGCTGGTCATTTTCCCACAGCGGCTGCAAACCTGGGGAGCGCAGCCCGCGCACATAATCCCCTTCTTCAACCACAAAAGCGCGGCTACCCGACACCGCCGGGCCATGGAGACTGGAGCTGTTTTGGCTGCCCAATTCTGTGCCTCGGCTGCGGCTCAACGCCACCGCTTTGCCCTGGTAAGAGGTGGCGTACAAAACCTGACCATCGACGGCAATCTCGCCATCCACATCGCTCAGTTTTTCCAGCTCAGAGCGCCCCCTTGGGTTGGAAATACGGTTTTCCCACAGCAGAGAACCGCTGTCTGCGTCCAAAGCCAAAACCTTGCCATCTGCCGTGCCAATAATCGCCACATCGCGAATCAGCAGCGGCGAACTGGTGCCGTAATTGGTCAGCGGCGGGGTTTGTGTCTGGTATTCCCACTGCTGCTCACCGGTGTCAGCAGACAGCATGACCACGTTGCCGTCTTTGGTTTGCACCACTACTCGCTGCTCATCACCACTGGCGGCAGACAACACCTCACTGCTCAGATTTACCTGCCACTGTTGGATACCATCACTGGCATTAAGGGCAAAAAAACGACCTTCTACATCGCCCACATACACCTGGGAACCACCAAAGCCAACACCGCCGGACAAACCGCGGTTCACTTTGGCGCGCCATAGGCGCTTGCCGCTGTCCGCATTAAAAGCAGACACCCGGCCCTTGCCACTGGCGGCGTAAATAACACCGTCGCGCAACACTGGGCGCATACCATTCAGGTATTTATTGTGGGTGCCGCCCACCCCCTGGCTCCACTGGCGCTTGATGGTCACTTCAGCATCAAATTTGGTCAGCTTGGCCGGTTTCTCTTTTTCATCGTTAGAGCTACAGGCTGCCAATGCGATCAATAATGCGGCAGCGGCCAAACGTTTCAGTACGGTGGTGGATACCATGGGTAGTTCCGCTAATCTTGGAGGTTAAATTAAGAGTTATCAGCTGACGGGGTGACTTCTGTGTCATCGGATTGCGCATCGGCAGGTGTCACCCGATTGAGTTTGAGCGTCAGCAACTGGCTATCGCCGGAATTAGGAGCCTTACCATTCAAGGCTTCTTGATAGGCCACACGGGCCGCCTCGGTATCCCCTTTTTGCATATAAATATCACCACGCAGCTCGGCATAGGCCGCTGCCATATCACTGTTTTCCGCAAGTTGCAGCAACTCCAGAGCACTGTCCAGATTACCACGTGTCACCTCCACCCGAGCCAGTCGCAACTGAGCAATGGTTTTCAAACCGGTGTCGTCGGAACCGTCCAGCACGTATTGCAGTTCATTGGCTGCTCGGTCGTAATCCGCTTCGTCAAAGGCCAACTTGGCCAACATCAATGCAGCGTACCAGCCGTACTGGCTGCCTTCAGCTTGAGACTTGAGAGCATGGCTTTTGCTCAGCAAGTCACTGCGTTGTTTGTCGTTGAGGCTACTGGCCTGAGCCAACTCCTGCACCTGGCTGTAAAGCAGGGAATTACTTTCCCGCTGCCCCTGTTGCTGCTGGTTCCACTGCTGCAATCCCCACCAGGCGGCAACACCCACCACGACGGCAACAATAGTGGTGCGGCCATTGCGTTGCCACCAACGCTTGAGGGCTTCTACCTGTTCTTCTTCTGACAAATGTGCGCTCACACTAACTCCTAAACCTTTCCTAAAATCAAATCTTTAATATTCAACGCTTGAAATAGCTACTCAGTAACCCGCCGATCTCATCGCTGGCTAAGGTTTCCTGAGGGCGCTGCTCGCGCAGGTATTTTACCGCCACGGTATCCGCCGCCACTTCGTCTTCACCGAGAATCAAAGCCACGGGAGCACCGCTTTTGTCGGCCTTTTTCATCTGGCTTTTAAAGCTGCCACCACCGCTGTGACACTGGATATGCAGTGACGGGCAGGCACTGCGCAATTGCTCCGCAAGAGTCAGTGCAGCCACCTGAACGTCGCCAACCGCAGTCAGGTACACATCCAAATTTTGGCCGATACTATCCGGCACCACTTCGAGGGCGTCAAGCATCAATACCAAACGCTCTACACCCATACCAAAACCAACTGCTGGAGTGGGCTTACCACCCAACTGTTCCACCAGACCATCGTAACGTCCACCACCGCAAATGGTGCCCTGGGCACCGAGGCTATCGGTAACCCATTCAAAAACGGTGCGGCTGTAGTAATCGAGCCCCCGCACAAGGCGCGGATTCACTTCGTAGGCAACACCGGCAGCATCGAGTATCTGGCACAGTCGGGCAAAGTGCTCGCGGGACTCGTCGTCCATGTAGTCCTGCAAACTGGGAGCCGCCTCCAGCAGTTCCGCCATAGCCGGGTTTTTGCTGTCGAGGATGCGCAACGGATTGGTTTGCAAACGCCGTTGGCTGTCGGCGTCCAGTTGATCGCTGTTTTGGGTCAGATAATCCACCAGAGCAGCGCGGTGGCGCGCCCGGGATTCAGAGGTACCCAAGGAGTTCAGCTGCAAAGTCACTTTGTCGGCAATGCCTAACTGTCGCCACAGGCGGGCGGTCATCAGTAAAATTTCAGCGTCGATGTCCGGCCCTTCCAGGCCAAATACCTCTACCCCAAACTGGTGAAATTGACGCAACCGGCCTTTTTGTGGCTTCTCGTAGCGAAACATTGGCCCCAGGTACCACAAGCGCTGGGTCTGGTTGTGCAACAGGCCGTGTTGTTCACAGGCGCGCACCACACCAGCGGTACCTTCCGGGCGCAGGGATACCTGCTCACCGCCCAGAGTTTCAAACGCGTACATCTCTTTTTCGACAATATCGGTAACCTCACCGATAGAGCGTTTGAACAGATCAATTTGTTCCACCAGTGGGGTGCGCACTTCGTTATAGCCGTATTGGGCAAACAATGTGCGTACGGTGGATTCCAGATACTGCCAGCTGGGCGAATCGGTGGGCAGCAGGTCATTCATGCCCCGCAGAGATTGGATTTTTTTCAACTTGAGTTCCGTAAAATAGGTATCGTGCGCGATGCTCTCAGCGGGTATCAGGAATCTGAGCGGGCAATAATTTGTTCGTTTTCTGCTGCCTTGGCAGCGGCTTTGTCGCGAATCAGTTTTTCCAGATTGTCCACCAGGTTGTCCTGGCCAATCTTGTGATCCGGTTTACCGTCGATATACACCAGGTTACTGGGGGAAGCGCCGGTTAAACCTAGGTCGGCTTCTTTGGCCTCACCGGGGCCGTTGACGATACAGCCAATCACCGCCACGTCCATGGGTGTGGTAACATCTTCCAAGCGGGTTTCCAGCTCGTTCATGGTTTTTACCACATCGAAATTCTGCCGGGAGCAGCTGGGGCAAGCCACAAAGTTGATGCCTTTCGAGCGCAGGCGCAGGCTTTTCAGCATATCCCAAGCTACCCGAACTTCTTCCACCGGATCGGCGGCCAGCGATACGCGCATGGTGTCGCCAATACCGTCCATCAACAGCATGCCCAGGCCAATAGAGGATTTGACCGCACCGGAGCGAAAACCACCGGCTTCGGTAATACCCAGGTGCAAGGGCTGTTCAATTTTGTCAGATAATTTACGATAGGCCCCCACCGCCATAAAAATATCTGACGCCTTAACGCTGACTTTAAAGTCCTGAAAGTCCAGGCGGTCAAGGATGTCCACATGACGCATGGCAGATTCCACCAAGGCATCCGGTGTGGGCTCTCCGTATTTGCGTTGCAGGTCTTTTTCCAGAGAACCTGCATTAACACCGATACGCAGTGGAATATTGAGGTCGCGGGCCTTGTCGATCACCGCCCTCACCTTATGTTCGCGGCCAATATTACCGGGATTAATACGCAGGCAATCCACTCCCAGGTCGGCCACCCGCAGGGCAATGTTGTGATCGAAGTGAATATCAGCAACCAGTGGTACCGACACTTGCTTGCGAATTTCACCAAACGCTTCTGCGGCATCCATGGAGGGTACCGATACCCGCACAATGTCGGCACCAGCTTCATGAATAGCGTTAACCTGAGCCACTGTGGCCGCCACATCGGTGGTTTCGGTGTTGGTCATGCTCTGCACCGAAATGGGGGCGCCGCCACCCACGGGTACATCACCCACCATAATCTGCCGGGTTTTGCGTCGTACAATTGGGGATTCAAACTGCATGAATGACCACTCTATCTACTCAGCCACCATAGGGCTGTTAAAACCGTTAACACCACGCCGACAATCAGCCAGGCCAGTGGCTTTTTCCACCAGGGCAACGCAGCTTTGCGCTCAAGAGGCGCGCTATCACCATTTTCGGCATTTTTCACCTGCTGGCAGTAGTTGGTGTAGCTGTCCAGCACCGGTTGTTCATCAATTTCCAGCAAGCTGCAATAGCTGCGAATATAACCACGCACATACACATCTGTGGGCAAGCGTTCCAGGTCGTCACTTTCCAGGGCTTTTAATACGCCAATTCGAAAGCCTAATTCCCGGCAAACCTCATCTTCACTGAGGTTTTTCTGCCGCCGGGCCTTGCGCAACACAATGCCCGGCGTCCGCCAACTGTCACTACTCCCCTCCTTGTCACAATTCTGATCTTTATTATTATCTTGCATGTGATGCCCACAGGACGTGTACTAAATATCTACCCTACTGATTGTTGCGCCACTGTTGATAAGCGCGATTTTCTTTGGAGTTGGGAAACATTTTTTCCAATGCCAAACCGTAACTGTCTTCAGCATCGCGATTATTGCGACGATGCTCTACCCTCACCCCCAGCCATAAGCTTCGGGCGTTGAGCCTGGGCACCAGACGGCGATAGTTCCCCAAGTAAAAAGCACTGGAGTCGTAATGACCATCCAGATAATCGAGATCCGCCAGTTCGAGGTAAGCCTGCGCCATATTACCATTGAGGCGCACTGCTTTTTCGAAGGCACCGCGGGCACTACCGCCGTTATCTTGCTTGAGCTGTACTTGTCCGAGACTGACAAACGCCAATGCACGGTTGTTAAAGTTTACATCTTCGGTGACTTTCAGCAGCTGCCGCTCTGCATCCGGATAGCGTTGCTGTTCAACCAAAAACACCGCGTAATAAAAGCGCGCCCGAGTGTTATTGCCACCGCCTTTCAACGCTTTGCGAAAATGCGTCTCCGCCAGGTCAGTTTCCCCTTCCCGGTGGTAAATCAACGCATAACCGGTATTGGCCTGGGCGGAGTTGGGGTCAATGGCCAGCGCTTTGCCGAGATGAAAACGGGCTTTTTCCAAGTTGTTGCGGCCAATGTAGCGAAAGCCCAGATCAATCTGCTTTTCCACAACTTTCTTCTGGTCAACAGCCTCGACAGGCCCTCGCGAAGTGGACTCTTCCACCACACAACCGCTTATGGCTACTAACGCACAAAGTACCAACAAGCCCCGGATTTTCATGACAAACCTCTGTACTACCCCATTAATCAACGATCGACAATTCGCACAGCTTGAGTGGCATCGGCCTGCTGGCGATAGCGTTCACTGCGGCGGGTGCGATCATTCACCGTACCGGCTAGCTGGCCACAAGCGGCATCAATATCATCGCCACGGGTGGTGCGAACGGTCACAGTGTAGCCTGCCTTGTACAAAATATCCCGAAAGCGGTGCAGCGAGTTATTGCTGACCCGTTTGTAGTCGGACAGGCTGAACGGGTTAAAGGGTATCAGATTGATCTTGCAAGGCACATCCCGCATCAACTCGGCCAGCTGGCGAGCGTGTTCCGGGCGGTCATTCACCTGGTCGATCAAAGTGTACTCCACCGTCACTTTGCGGTGGGTATCGGGCATTTTTTCCAGATAGCGCTTGGTGGAATCCAGCAGCACAGCAATCGGGTACTTTTTGTTAATGGGTACCAGCTCGTTGCGCAATTCATCGTTGGGCGCGTGCAGGGAAATGGCCAAAGATACATCGGTGACATCGCCGAGTTTATCCAGTGCCGGCACCACACCAGACGTGCTTAATGTCACTCGGCGCTTCGACAAGCCATAGGCGTTGTCGTTAAGCATCAGATTCATGGAATCCACCACGTTGTCAAAATTGAGCAGCGGTTCACCCATGCCCATCATCACAACGTTAGTAACGGTACGATCCGCTTTGGCCTCCAGCTGGCCAAAAGATTTGGCGGCAATCCATACTTGACCAATGATTTCGGCGGCGGTGAGGTCGCGGTTAAAACCTTGCTTACCAGTGGCGCAGAAACTGCAATCCAGAGAGCAGCCCACCTGGGAAGACACGCACAAGGTTCCGCGATCACCATCGGGGATAAACACGGTTTCCACACAGCTGCCACCGGTGACACGGATCAGCCATTTTCGGGTGCCATCACTGGAATCCTGCTGGCTGACCACCTCTGGAGGACGGATTTCTGCGGTTTCTTCCAGCTTGGCGCGCAGCGCCTTGGAGAGATTGGTCATCTGCTCAAAGTTTTCTGCGCCAAGTTGGTGAATCCATTTCAACACCTGAGTGGCGCGAAACGGTTTCTCACCGATAGAAGCAAAAAAAGCCACCAGCTTTTCAGCAGAAAGCCCGAGAAGGTTAACCTTCTCGGGCTGCGCTGACATTTCTTTTACGGCATCGGGTGCCGTTGTATCAGACATCGTGCACTCTTAGCGTTCGCAGATCTCGTCTGCGTTAAAGAAGTAAGCGATTTCGCGAGCAGCGGATTCCGGGGAATCGGAACCGTGTACCGCGTTGGCGTCGATGGTTTCAGCAAAGTCGGCGCGAATAGTGCCAGCTTCGGCTTCCTGAGGATTGGTGGCACCCATCAGGTCACGGTTAGCGACAACCGCATTTTCACCTTCCAACACCTGCACAACCACAGGACCAGAAGTCATAAACTCGATCAGCGAAGGAAAGAAAGGACGCTCTTTGTGCTCGGCGTAAAAACCGCCAGCGGTTTCTTCATTGAGGCGTACCATTTTCATAGCGACGACTTTCAGGCCTGCCTTTTCAAAGCGAGCGTCGATTTCGCCAATCACGTTTTTGGCCACGGCGTCGGGCTTGATGATAGACAGAGTGCGTTGAACTGCCATGAGTTGCTTTCTCCAGAATAAACGTACTGTTAGGGAGTGACCGGCAAACTGCCAGCCCTTGAAAATCGGGGGCGAATTTTACTCTTCACAAGGCCCGGTGACAACCGTAAGCCAACAAACAAAGGACGCGCAAAACTGGTATGGTTCTGGCCGAATCAGCATTCGATTAAAGGCTACCTCGATGCAGCACACCAAAATCATCCGCCAAGCTCTGACAGATACCCTACCCTTGTGTCTGCCAGCCGTGCCCTTTGCGTTTGTGATCGGACTGGCAATCATCAGTGCCGGCATCCACCCAGTTATTGGCTGGTCAAGCTCATGGCTTATCTTTGGTGGGGCGGCGCAAATGACGTTGATTTCCCTACTGGGCTCAGGGGTAACCGCTATTGCTGCCATTGGCGCAGCGCTGGTGGTCAATGCCAGGCATTTGATGTACTCCGGCGCCATCGCACCCAGCTTTCAAAAACAACCCCGATGGATGCAATTTTTTGGCCCCTACCTGCTGATTGACCAGGTGTTTGCTCTGGCCATGTTGCGAAACGCTGACCACCCAGATGCGTTTCGAATTTACTATCTGACCACAGGCATTACTTTTTGGGTGATATGGCAGCTCACCACCGCCTTTGCCTTGCTGGTGGGCCCACAGGTGCCGGAATCCTGGCACCTGCAATTTGCGGTTCCGGTGCTATTTTTAGGCCTGATCGTATTGGGTATCGACAAGTCTCCCAAACTGGTTGCCGCCCTTGTCGGTGCCGGTGTCACATTGGCCTGCATCGAATTGCCAAATCGCACGGGATTGCTGATCGGCGCCGCAGCCGGTGTTGTCGCAGGCATCATTACCGAGAGGCTAAAGCCATGAGTCCGCTGCTTGCCATTGTTATTGTTGGCCTTGGCACGTACGCGTGCCGGGCTGTGTTTATTCTGGCTTTTGCCAATCGGAAAATGCCTGAAGCGCTACAGCGGGCCTTGCAGTACGTCGCCCCAGCGACTCTATCGGCTTTATTGGTGACACTGTTGATCGATAAAGACGGAAATCTGGTGATTACTATTGCTGAGGTGGCAGGGCTGGCAGCCGCTGCCGTTGTGGCTCACTTTACCCGAAACCACGTCTTTACTCTGGTGGTCGGTATGGGAGTCTTCCTTACCCTGAAACATTTGCTGTGATTGGCAAAAATTCAAATACGTCATTCCCACACAGGCGGGGATGACGACAATCAAGCGACCAGTAGCTCGCGAAAACGATCCACCGGTACCGGCATGCTGTAATGGGCACCCTGATAGCTGTCGCAGCCGACTTTAGTGAGCACATTCAGGGCCTCGGCATTCTCCACGCCTTCGGCGATTACCTGAAGGCCGTATTGGCGAGATACCGCCATAATGGCCTCAACCACGCCGCGGCTTTCCGGGTCGCGGTGGATATTGCGGATAAACTCCCGATCAATCTTGAGATGGTCGAAAGGTAACCGTTTCAGATAAATCATGGATGAGTAGCCAATACCAAAGTCGTCGATGGAGAAGCAAGAGCCCAGCGACTTGATGGCCTTCATTTTGCTCACCACTTCATCCACATCTTCGATCAGCAAATTTTCAGTCACTTCAAAGTTGAGGTGGCGCGGGTCGACGTTGTAACTGGTGATGCTGTGCTGCACCACTTCCAACAGTTGCGGGTCGCGGAACTGGCGGGGGCTGATATTAATGCCCATCTGCATGCCGTCACGCCACAAGCCTTCATCGATAAAGTTACGTAGATATTCACAAGCGGTGCGGATAACCCAGTGACCAACATTGACGATCAGCCCGGAGGATTCCAACACCGGAATAAACTCCGAGGGCATATTGTGGCTTTTTTCGGTATTCACCCAGCGCAGCAGCGCCTCACCACCCATTACCCGACCGGTTCCCACTTCAATCTGTGGCTGGATATAAAGCGCGAACTCCTGGTTATCCAGCGCCTTGCGCAAGCGAATGTTGAGGCCAATCTGGCGCTGGGCTTTTTCAGTAATGTAGGGGTCAAAAAAGGCAATGCCATTGCGCCCTTTGCGCTTGGATTCGTACATGGCGCTGTCGGCGTACTGCAGTGCCCGCTCGGAAGTCAGCTCCCGATCGGTCAACAAGGCAATACCAATGCTGGCGGTCAGAATCAGTTCGTGGCCATCGATAAAAATGGGGGTCGCAATGGATTCCCGCACCTTTTCAGCCATGGCCTGAGCGTCCCAGGCAGCCTGTGAAACACTGTCGGATATCTGCGGAATAAACAGCACAAATTCGTCGCCACCCAGGCGCGCCAGCACGTTGTCACCGCGGACAATATGGGCAATGGCGGAGCCCACCTTCTTCACCACCTGATCGCCTACGGTGTGGCCCCAGGAATCGTTGATATCCTTGAAGTTATCCAAGTCAATCATCAACAGCGCACCGCAGATTTCCCGGTCGCGGGTACTGTCAAAGTACTTATCCAGCGCCTCAATCAAAAACTGTCGGTTGGGGAGTTTGGTCAGCCCATCAAATACCCGCTCCTGATGAGTTTGCCGGGAATCAGCTGACTCTGGCAGTGGCTCACTGAGGGTTTGCTCTAGTTCTGTAATCTCTTCTTTGACAGGTTCGACGACGGATTCAACGGGTGACTCTTCAACCACTTCAGCGGCAGCATCCATAGCCACATGCAATTGCTGTTCTGGCTCGCTGGCGGGCAGCTCAGCTGCTGGCTCTTCGGGTATATTCTGTACTTGAGGCGTGGGTTGGGATTCCGGAACCGGTTGGGCCACTTGGTTATCACGGGCCTCAATCAAGGTCACCACAAATTCGCGAGGGTTGTTGGGAACCGACTCAATGCAAAGATCAATATCAACACTGTCCCCAGAAGGCTGTGGGCAGTGCCACTGCAAACGCTTCTGATCGCTGTTTACAGCGCGCTTTAGCTGCAGTTTTAGGTCAATAAGGGCGGAGGATTCGTCGCCAGAGATTTCGTCCAGAGACGCACCGATCAAATGGTTGCGCTCACAGCCCAGCAAGGTAATCGCCTTGTGGTTGCATTCAATGCAGACGCCGTAGACAAAGAACAGAGTGCCGTAGGGAGACGTCTCCAGTAATACCTTATAAAGCTCCTCTTTAGAGCTCATAGAATCCCCGCGACTTGTTATAGTGTGTGATGCTCGCTGGAGTTATTTTACGCTCGCGACAACTTTAACCGCAAATGATTTGTGCCCGTAAAACGGCATCTCGTCATTGCGAAGCGTTAATCCAGTTCATCCATCCAGGCCATCTGGATCGCTTCCAGAATACGCTCCCCGCAGCGATTGGGATCATCGTCAAAACCATCCAGGGCCATCACCCAGTTGCGCAGGTCAACAAAGTTCACTGTACGGGGGTCTACATCCGGCTTACTGTCCGCCAGTTCGATGGCAATATCCAGAGTATCGGTCCACTTCATGGGGTTAACACCTCTATGTAGGTTGTCAGTGATTCTCCGACACCATATTAATGGTGTACTTGGGAATCTCCACGACCAAATCTTCCTCGGCCACCAACGCCTGGCAACTGAGGCGGGAATCCGGATCGACACCCCAAGCTTTATCCAGGTAATCCTCTTCCAGCTCGTCCGCCTCTTCCAGAGATTCAAAGCCCTCGCGAACGTGCACGTGGCAAGTGGTGCAGGCACAGGATTTTTCACAGGCGTGCTCAATATGAATACCGTTTTTCAGGGCCGCATCGCAGACGCTGATTCCCGGTTCAACCTCAACCACTTTGCCCTCTGGGCAAATGGTCTCATGGGGCATAAATACGATTTTTGGCATCTAGGTTTCTTCCAAATCATTCAGGTGTTGGCCCGCCAGTGCCTTACGGATACTGCTGTCCATACGGCGAGCAGCAAACTCTTCGCTGGCCTTGGCCACCGCTTCGATATGGCGGGCGATCGCGCGATGGTCATCACTGCGGGCAAATTCCGCCAGCTCTTTAACAGACACTTCCAGGCACCGATATTCATCTTCCGACAACAGCGCCTGGCCATCTTGAGCCAGTGCCGCAGTTAAATCCTCCACCAAGCGCTCCGCTTCCACTTGCTGCTCCCTGAGGGCGCGAGCCTGCATATCGTCCCTGGCATGCTCAAAGGAATCTTGCAGCATGGCGGTCACTTCATTGTCGGTGAGACCATAAGAAGGCTTAACTTCCACATGAGCTTCCACATCGCTGGTCAGCTCCTTGGCAGATACACTCAACAAACCATCCGCATCCACCTGGAAGGCCACGCGAATCTTTGCTGCCCCCGCAGCCATAGGCGGCATATTGCGAAGCTCAAAGCGGGCCAGTGAACGGTTGTCTGCCACCAGCTCACGCTCCCCTTGCAACACATGAATGGCCATGGCTGTCTGGCCGTCTTTGTAGGTGGTAAATTCCTGAGCCTTGGCCACTGGAATGGTGGTATTGCGGTGAATGACCTTTTCCATCAGACCGCCCATGGTTTCCAGCCCAAGGGAAAGAGGAATCACATCCAGTAACAGCATTTCGTCGTCGGGCTTGTTGCCTACCAGCACATCCGCCTGTAAAGCCGCACCAATAGCCACTACCCGATCCGGGTCGATATCCGTCAGCGGGGCTTTGCCAAACAACTCACCAACTCTCTCCCGAACTCTCAACGTCCGGGTGGAGCCACCCACCATCACCACATTGTCCACATCCGCCACATCCAGGCTCGCGTCTCGCAAAGATTTGCGGCAGGCACGCAGGGTTTTCTGTATCAGAGGGTCAATCAATTCATTTAACTGCTGGCGAGTAACTTGCCCCTGCCAGCCGAGCACATCCACCGCAACCGACTCGTTAACGGACAAATTTTCTTTTGCCGCCTGTGCTGCATCCAATAATTGACGCTGCTGCACCGGTGTTAAGGATTCGCCTAAGCCTGCCTGCTGCTGAAGCCACTGGGCCAAGGCACGATCAAAATCGTCTCCTCCCAAGGCAGAGTCACCGCCTGTGGCCAATACCTCAAATACACCTCGGGAAAGCCGCAGTACAGAAATATCAAAGGTGCCACCACCGAGGTCGTAAACCGCGATAATGCCCTCGCCTTGCTGATCCAGGCCGTAAGCCACCGCCGCGGCGGTCGGTTCGTTCAGCAGGCGCAATACTTTTAAGCCAGCCAGTGTGGCGGCGTCTTTGGTGGCCTGACGTTGGGCGTCGTCAAAATACGCAGGCACAGTAATCACAGCGCCGTCCAGCGGGCCATCCAGAGTTGCCTCTGCCCGCACCGCCAGTGTTTTTAGTATTTCTGCAGAAGCCTCAACCGGGCTGACAGTACCGGCAGCGGTGTCAAAGCGCACCATGCCCTGCCCATCTGCCAGCTGGTAAGGCAACTCGCTGCCCAGGGAAACCACATTCTCCCGACCGCGCCCCATAAAGCGCTTCACCGAAAGCAAGGTATTCAATGGGTCGCTGGAAGCGGCCTCACGGGCACTATGGCCAACAGTCGCCCCATCGTCGCTGTAGCGCACCGCCGACGGCAGCAAATGACGCCCCTGCTCATCAGGCAAGGTTTCCGCACTGGCACTGCGCACGGTCGCCACCAGGGAGTTGGTGGTGCCCAAATCAATGCCGACAGCGCGGCGACGTTGATGGGGTTCTGGGGAAAGTCCCGGTTCGGAAATTTGCAGCAAGCTCATAAATTTCAATCAAACTTTTTAAGTATTGGCTTTTGGCCGTCATTAAATTAGCAGTCGTCCAAATCTTCTTCCAACAAATCCATTTCTGCCAGCAATTTACTGGAGAATTGCATCTTTGCAACCACATCCAGCGCCTCGTCGTACTGGCTGGCATCATAGTACTGAGCAAAACACGCCTGCTGCTCCCGGTAATCACCGTTCACTCTGCTGCGTAACTCATCCAGGGCCGCAAAAGGATCGTCATTATCGCGCACATCGGTTAGGGATTCTCGCAACTCCATCTGCTCCATCAAGAACATAGGGTCGCGGCTAATCGTAGACTCTCCGGTGCTATCAAAGCCCTTCTCAGCAAGCAGGTATTGCGCCCGCTTCAAAGGGGATTTGAGGGTATCAAAGGCTTGATTAATAGTGGCTGACCACTGCACCGCGCGATTGCGCTCACGCTCGGGCTTGTCCGCAAAACGATCCGGATGAAACTGCTGCTGCAACTCGCGGTAGCGGGCTGCTAACTGAGTGGCATCCAATTCATAGATTTGGGAAATGCCAAAAATTTCAAAAAAGCTGTTGCCGTTTTCCAACACAATCACCGATCTTAAATACAACAAAGGTGGATAGCATTTACGCTAATCCACCTTCAGACTCTTTGGCTTACTCTTTTCATCCCGCAGAGGCGGAAATTCATAAAATTCAGATCGCTAATTCACATGGATTCCCGCCTTCGCGGGAATGACGACTATACGTGAAAGGACTCACCGCAACCGCATTCGTCTTTGACATTGGGATTATTGAACTGAAAACCTTCGTTCAACCCTTCCTTAACAAAGTCCAGTTCAGTGCCATCCAGGTAAGCGAAACTTTTCGGATCAATAAACAGTTTTACCTCGTCACCAATCACCGTATCCGCATCATCCGCCTCGTCGACAAACTCCAGCACATAAGACAAGCCGGAACAGCCTGAGGTGCGCACCCCCAAACGAATACCCAACCCCTTACCTCTTTTTAGCAGGTGACTGCGTACGTGCTCTTCCGCTGCCGGTGTCATAGTGATCGCCATAGCTACTGCTCCGCTGTTACGACTGCGTTACTGGTCTTCTTCACCGCGCTTTTTGCGCACGTCTTTAATGGCTGCCTTGATGGCATCTTCCGCCAATACCGAGCAGTGAATTTTCACCGGCGGCAATGCAAGTTCCTCGGCCAGTTCGGTGTTTTTGATCTCACCGGCCTCCTCCAAAGTTTTGCCTTTTACCCACTCGGTGAGTAGGGAACTGGAGGCAATGGCAGAGCCACAACCATAGGTTTTGAACTTGGCGTCTTCAATCACGCCTTCGTCACTCACTTGGATTTGCAGGCGCATCACATCACCACAAGCCGGAGCACCCACCATGCCGGTGCCCACATTCTCAGATTTGTCGTCCATTTTCCCCACATTGCGGGGATTTTCGTAGTGATCCAGAACTTTTTCGCTGTAAGCCATTTCTATCTCTCCCAACAGCGCTTAATGCGCTGCCCATTCAACTTGGTCTAAATCGACACCGTCTTTGTACATATCCCACAGGGGCGAAAGCTCCCGCAGCTTGGCCACCGCGTGAATCACTTTTTCGATGGCGTAATCCACTTCTTGCTCGGTGGTGAAGCGGCCAATACTGAAGCGTAAGGAGCTGTGAGCCAGTTCATCGTTCAAACCGAGGGCGCGCAGCACGTAAGAAGGCTCCAGGCTGGCGGATGTACAGGCAGAGCCCGAAGATACTGCCAGATCCTTGAGGGCCATAATCAGAGATTCACCCTCTACAAAGTTAAAGCTGACGTTCAACAGACCTGGCACATGGTGGTCTTCAGAGCCATTAAGGTGCGCCTCTTCAATACCTTTCAGCCCATTCCACAGGCGGTCGCGCAGTGCGTTTAAGCGCAGTGATTCAGCGGCCATTTCTTCACGAGCAATACGAAACGCCTCACCCATGCCAACAATCTGATGGGTAGCCAGGGTACCGGAGCGCATGCCTCGCTCGTGGCCACCGCCGTGAGTCTGGGCCTCAATACGTACCCGAGGTTTGCGGCGCACATACAGAGCACCCATGCCTTTGGGGCCGTATATTTTGTGAGCGGAGAAAGACATCATGTCCACCTTCATGGCTTCCAGGTCAATGGCAATTTTGCCAGCGCTCTGGGCCGCATCCACATGGAAAAACACTTTTCGCTCACGGCAAATTTCACCGATGGCGGAAATGTCGTTAATGGTGCCCACTTCGTTGTTCACGTGCATCAGTGACACTACTGTGGTGTCTTCACGAATGGCATCGGCCACCACCTGAGGCTGAATAATGCCGTCGCTATCTGGTTCCAGGTAGGTCACTTCAAAACCTTCCCGCTCCAGTTGGCGGCAAGTATCCAGCACCGCTTTGTGCTCAATTTTGGACGTAATAATGTGCTTGCCGCGTTTCTGGTTGAAGTGCGCACAGCCTTTAATCGCCAGGTTGTCGGATTCGGTGGCGCCAGATGTCCAGACAATTTCACGCGGGTCCGCATTGATCAGGTCGGCAATGTGGCACCGGGCTTCTTCAACCAGCTCTTCCGCCTGCCAGCCAAACGCATGGGAACGGGAAGCAGGGTTTCCGAAAGCGCCTTCAGTGGTCAGACACTCGGCCATCTTTGCCGCCACCCGAGGGTCAACAGGGGTAGTGGCTGCGTTATCAAAGTAAATCGGCAAATGCATGGGTTAAAACACCTTACTGATAATGGGCTTAGGGTCTGTTGACATCAATGCCCGCTGGCTGCAATTAAAGGTTCGCCACTTACCGCGGCCACTTTATTTTGGCGTAGGCAAATAGACTGGATATCCGCGCGGGCGGTTAAATCCGCCAGGCTGATACCACTGAGAAATTGATAGATTTGCTCGCTCAACTCCTGCCACAGGTGGTGAGTTAAGCAAATTTCGCCGTCCTGACAGTTACCCTTGCCAGAACAACTGGTAGCGTCTACCGATTCATTAACCGCGTCAATAATAGCCGCCACATCAATGCGATTGGACTCTCTGCTCAGGCGATAACCACCACCGGGGCCACGAACACTGGACACCAGTCCGTTCTGACGCAATTTGGCAAACAGCTGTTCCAAATAAGACAGTGAAATGCCCTGACGTTTGCAGATATCCGCCAAACTAATGGGGCCGGCATCGCCGTGCAGGGCCAAATCCAACATGGCAGTAACGGCGTAACGTCCTCGGGTTGTGAGCCTCATAGCAGTACTCAAAATCGCTTGAACCGAGGGCCATTATCGAAAACCCGAGTTTTTTAGTCAAGTAAATAATGTACTATTTTAGTAGGAATTAAATACTATGGGTTTTCAGGGTCATTTTTATTGCCCAACACTTGAGTCAGCTGGCGCGCTGCCCGTTGAATAGAGGTCAGCATGCCCCGCAAAATCGCCAGCTCCATTTCATCCAGACGAATACGCCCGTAGAGCCGCCGCAGCCGGGCCATGGTTTGGCGGGGGTTGTCGCGGTTGTGAAAATCGATATCCACCAGCGCCTGCTCCAGATGTTCGTAGTAGCGCTCCAGAGCGTCGTGTTTGGCGGGGGGAATATCCCAGTCGTTGAGATCAGGCAACGCCCCCTCTTCCGCCAACAGTGCCGCCATACGCGTTTCGTAGGTCAGCACCTGCACTGCCGCCGCCAAGTTGAGGGAGCTGTAATCCGGGTTGGTGGGAATATGTACATGATAGGTGCAGCGCTGCAGCTCTTCATTGGTCAGGCCGCGGTCTTCGCGACCGAACACCAATGCTACCTCGTGCTCACTGGCCTCTGATACTGCCTTTTCACCACATTCACGGGGGTTGAGCATGGGCCAGGGAATGCCGCGGCTGCGAGCGCTGGTACCCACCACCAAACCACAATCCACCAAGGCTTCATCCAGGGTATTTACAATCACCGCATTATCGAGGATATCCAGGGCATTGGCTGCCCGCTGGAATGCCCGGCGGGAAGGAAACTCTTTGGGCTCCACCAGATACAGCTTTTCCAGGCCCATATTCTTCATGGCGCGGGCTACCCCGCCGATATTGCCGGGGTGGGTAGTATTTACCAATACCACTCGTATCTGCTTAAGAATATCTGTCATAACGGCCTCGAAAAATCGGCGCGGATTCTAACACTATTAAGAGTATGTGACAGCTAGTAGCCACGACCACTGGAACCGGTTTTCCTCGTTACAACAACTCTGCTAGAATCCCGCGCCCAGCCGGCACCAATGCTGCGCTGCGTTCTTTACAGACTTCAACGCTATCGGGAACAGCCATGGAACCCACGGTAAATATTGCCCTGCGCGCGGCGCGCAAGGCAGGCGAGCTGATTGTGCGCGCCACTGAACAACTGGATAAAGTCAGAATCCAGCAGAAAGGCCACAACGACTTTGTCACCGAAATCGACAAGGCCGCAGAGCGCGAGGTACTGCACCACCTCAGCAAAGCCTACCCAGATCACCGTTTCCTCGGTGAAGAAAGTGGCGAAACCGGCAATCCGGATAGCGATCACCTGTGGATCATCGACCCCATCGATGGCACCACCAACTTTATTCGTGGCATCCCTCACTGTGCCGTCTCCATTGCCTGCTCGGTCAATGGCCGTCTGGAACACGCGGTGGTTTACGACCCATTCAAAAACGAAGAATTTACCGCCAGCCGAGGCCGCGGCGCGCAGCTCAACGGCCGTCGCCTGCGCGTGACCGGGCGCACCTCTATGGAAGGCGCGCTGATTGCTACCGGTGTGCCGTTCAGTGAGCCCTCGTTTAGCGAGATGGACAACTACCTGGCCTGCATGAAAGAACTGGCAGAAAACTCCTCGGGCATTCGACGCATCGGCGTGGCCTCATTGGATCTCGCCTACCTGGCCGCAGGCCGCTTTGACTGCTTCTGGGAAATGCACCTGAAGCCTTGGGATATTGCCGCTGGGGTACTGCTGATTAAAGAAGCCGGTGGCCTGGTGTGCGACTTCCAGGGCGGTGAAAATTACATGGAAAATGGGCATGTGGTAGCCGCCAGCCCAAGGTTGTTAAAGCCAACACTGCAGGTTGTCGGTAAGCATTTGGGCCACCTTAAGTAATCGCTTCGGGTAGGGATTTTCCCTGAACGGGAATATCCTGCGGGCTACGGGTTGCGGGCAGCCCCAGCGTAATTGTCATCCTGAGCGCAGCGAAGGTTCTCCTTATCGCATTGATATACGAGATTCTTCGCTACGCTCAGAATGACAGATAATTACCGCACTGCCCGCAGCCCGTAGCTAGAAGCCCGCAGCTTTAAAAGCCATTTATGGCTTTTATCTCAAGAAAGTCCTCAAACGCGTAAGCCCCCCACTCCCGGCAGTTACCGGATTGTTTATAGCCACCGAACGGAGCGTCGTAATCCTGATAAGCGCCATTGAGGTGCACCATACCCGCCTTGAGCCGACGAGTCACACGGCGACAACGCTCCTGATCTGAACCTTGCACATAGGCCGCCAGACCGTAGTCGGTGTCGTTGGCAATGGTGATGCCTTCCTCTTCATTGCCATAGGGAATGATGCACAGCACCGGGCCAAAAATTTCTTCCCGGGCGACGGTCATCGCATTATTTACATCCGCAAAAATAGTCGGTTTGGCATAATGCCCTTGCTCAAAACCTTCCGGTTTGCCCAAGCCACCACACAACAGACGCGCCCCTTCTTCAATGCCCTTTTGAATATAACGCTGTACGTTCTCGTAACCCTTTTGGCTCGCCAGCGGGCCAATATGACGCCCCTCTTTGGTGGGGTCACCAACCTGCACTTTAGCCGCGATGCGGGTGGCGATATCCAGCACTTGCTCATAATGTGATTGAGGAACCAGCATTCGGGTAGGCGCATTACAGGACTGGCCGGTATTTTCGAAGCAGTTAAATACTCCCCACTTCACCGCCTGCTCCATGTCCGCATCATCGAGGATCAAATTCGGCGACTTACCGCCCAATTCCAACGCCACTCGCTTAATGGACTCTGCAGCCGCTTTTGACACCAGTGAGCCCACACGGGTAGAGCCGGTGAGCGATACCATATCCACTTCCGGGTGAGTGGACAGCACCGAACCCACATCAGGGCCAGTGCCGTTGATCATATTGAATACGCCAGCGGGAATACCCGCTTCATGGACCACCTCGGCAAACAGCATGGCGGATACTGGCGTCTCTTCGCTGGGCTTAACCACCATCGTACAACCCGCAGCAATGGCCGGCGCCACTTTGCAAACCACCTGATTGATGGGCCAGTTCCAAGGACAAATAAAGCCGCACACACCGATAGGCTCTTTGACGACACGAGCACTGCTGGTGTTTTCTTCAAATTGATACTCTTTTAAAGCATCGATGGTTGCCTGAATATGACCTCGCCCGGTATCCGCCTGAGCCGCTTTGGAAAAATCGATAGGTGCGCCCATCTCTTGGGTAATGACCTCAGCGAACTCATCGTACCGGGCCATATAGCCAGCCAATAGCCGTTCCAGCATAGCCAGGCGCTGCTCGCGGCTGGTTTGAGAAAACGATTCAAAAGCAGCGCGGGCAGCGGCAATGGCTCGCTCCACATCCGCCGCATCGCCCAGCACCGTGGTCGCGAATGGCTGTGCCGTAGCGGGATTTATGACGGGATAGTCAGTGGCCTTCAGTGGTTCGACCCACTGGCCATCGATGTAAAACTTGCGCAGGTTTTCCATTGTCTGTTCCAGGGAAGTAACGTTGAACCACTGTAGACAAGCGCAAAAACACAGGGTTATACCCCGAACGGGGCAAGGCTAGGGTCTGTTGAGGTTTCATATCCGCCACTGTTGGCGGCTGAAAAGACGTCCATCTAGACGCGAGTCGTGTGGTTTGATCATTCCAAATGAGCGACGAGCAACAACGAGGGGCGCCTTTTCAGACCCAACCCCTTTTATTAAACGTATGGGGCTGAGGCTCCTTTCTTAAAAATGGAAAGTGCGCTCCACTGCGTTGTAAATCGCTTATGTAGAATGACTACACGGCAATCTTTACGCCTTGTTGAGCACAAAAATCGCTCTTAGCAGAGGTGGGTATGAAACCTCAACAGACCCTAGAAAATATCAAACCCTGTTAGCGGTTCAGCTTCAACCTCTTGCCATTGCAGGTTATCCACACGGGCCTGCTCTGGCCCTGTAGACACAAATTTCTGGACTTCAGCCAGGTTTTTCGCCTCACCGCAAAGCAGTACTTCAACACGGCCATCTGGCAAGTTTTTGGCGTAACCACAGACACCCAGGGGCAACGCTTTTTGCTGAACAGAGTAGCGAAACCAAACACCCTGCACCTTGCCCGTAACATAGCCGCGCACGGCTTTTACCGCCTCGCTCATGACTTCTCCTTGAGTAAGTCAGCCAGATTCATCGCCATAATGTCAGCGGAGTGTTCACGAAAGCCGTTGAGCAACTGTTGCAGTTGGCTACACCAGTGGTAGCGTTCCAGCGCCAACCAGGCGGCTTCAGAAGGCTCGGTGGAAAAATTTTCCCCGAACAAACTTATCAGTTCACCCAAGGTCATCAGATGCATTTCCCGTGCTAACACATAACCGCCACCGGCGGTTTCGACCAGTATGCTGTGCTTGAGAAAAAGGTCGCGCAACTGTTGCCAGTGCAATTGATCCAAACCCGCCTGCAGCATGTGTTGATCCGATATGGAGTTGCCATGTCGTTGCCGCCCGCTGGCTTCCGCAAAGATCATCAGTGCGGCCACCAGGTTTGGATAACTGTAACCGCGCACCGAGGTTTTAAAGGTTTCCAGGCCGCGCACCAGTTCCGCGCCCAGCAACACCAGTGTCCAGATTAAATAAATCCACAACAGAAACAACGGCACTACCGCAAAGGTGCCATACACTTCCTGGTAACTGGAATGCGTTACCACCCAACCGAATGCCGTTTTCAACACCTCAAACAACAGTACCGTGATTAAGCCACCAATCAATGCAAAACGAATTTGCACTTTGCAGTTGGGCACCGCCACAAACAGCAATGTAGCCGCCGCCCAGGCAAACAAAAACGGCAGTACTTGCAACAGCGTTGCACCAACTTGAGCATTACTGGAATCCCCCAGCAAAAACTGGTCAATCCACCCGTAAGCGTTGATGGATAGCCCCACACCAATCAGCACCGGCCCCAAACTTAAAATGGCCCAATAGAGCAAAAAGCTGGATAAGCCCTTGCGGCCACCGGCGGTTCCCCAAATGCTGTTAAAGGTTTTTTCGATATTGGCCAACATCAGATAGGAAGTGATAATCAGCACACCAATACCCACAACACTGAGCTTGCGCGCTTGGTCCATAAACCCGGTCAGGTACTCCTGAACACGAACCCCGGTATCGGTATCAGCGCCCGTCTCCGGTAAAAAATTGCTGAACAGCAAAGACTGCAACTTGCCCTCAAGCCCCTGAAAAGCCGGCACCAGAGAAAACATGGCAAACATCAGCGTCAGCATGGGTACTAACGCAAACAAGGTCATGTAGGTGAGCGCAGCGGCACTTTCCTGGCAACCGTCGCTAAAGAAGCGCCGCGTCAAGTGGCAAAGGAATTGCCAGCAAGTCTCCAAAAAACCCAGAGGTTTCGAGTGCCATTGGCTCATGGAAGTGAATCCCTTTAGAATGTATCGCCTGATTACAGCACACAAAACTGCTCCAATTCCACTGACCTGGTAGCCAACCGATCTATGACCACCATTTATCACAACCCCCGCTGTTCCAAATCTCGACAAACACTGCAATTACTGGAAGAAAAAGGCATTGAGCCCACCGTGGTTCTTTACCTGGAAAACACACCGGATGCCGATGCAATCACCGACTTGCTGGCCAAGTTGGGCATCGGCCCGCGGCAGTTGATTCGCACGGGCGAACAAGCCTACAAAGACAACAACCTGGCCAACCCGGAATTGAGCGACGCGCAACTGATTCAAGCCATGGCAGAACACCCGAAACTGATCCAACGCCCGATTGTGGTCAACGGCGACAAAGCCGCACTGGGCCGGCCACCGGAAGCGGTGCTGGATATTTTGTAAGCCTTACTGTCGCCCTCAATACTGTCACCCTCACACAACAGCGGGTGACCCAGGAAAACCCAATGAGCGAAAACTACGTACTGGTTCTTTACTACAGCCGCTCTGGCAACACACGCGCCATGGCAGAGCTGATTGCCCAGGGTGTGGAAGCCGCCGGCCTGGAAGGCCGCTTGCGCACCGTGCCAGCGGTTTCTGCCAATTGCGAAGCCAGTGAGCCAGACATTCCAGAATCTGGCGACCTTTACGCCAGCTACGAAGATTTGCTCAATTGCAGTGGCTTGGCACTGGGCAGCCCCACCCGTTTTGGCAACATGGCAGCACCACTCAAGTACTTCTTGGATGGCACCGGTGAGCACTGGCTAAACGGCGACCTCATTGGCAAACCGGCAGCGGTATTTACTTCTACCGGCAGCCTGCACGGGGGCCAGGAAAGCACTCTGCTAACCATGATGGTTCCTCTGTTACACCACGGCATGGTGATTGCCGGGCTGCCCTACTCCGAGGCCGCCCTGCACCACACCCAAAGTGGCGGCACCCCCTACGGCCCTTCTCACACCGCAGGCAGCGACAGCGCAACAACCATTACCGACGACGAAGCACAACTTTGCATTGCTCTGGGCAAGCGCTTGGCGAACCTGGCCAAAAAACTGGCGGATTAATCTATGAGTACAACCGATATGCCCACCAATACGGGCTTTATAGTGTTTAAAAACCTTTGCTGGCTGAGCTATGTTGGCCTGTGGGTCACCCTGGCGATCAATGGCTGGCAATCTCCCTGGCCCGTACAGCTATTCACCTTGGCACCGCTGCTGATTTTTTTACCGGGCATGATTAAACAGCGCCACAAAACCCTTTCCATGCTCTGCTTCGTGTGCCTGATTTACTTTACTGGTATTACCCTGAACCTGTTCAAACCAGAACCCAGCACACTGGATATACTGGAAATGGTGTGGGTGGTAACCCTGTTTATCAGCGCCATGCTGTACAGCCGCAGTATCCAGCGCCACCGCTATCAACAGGCAATGGCAGAAAACTCAAAAAACGACCACAGCAGCGAGGAAAGCGACAATGAGTGAAAAACGCAAAGGAATCTTCCGGCGATTTTTTGGGTTTATTGGCGGCACGCTGCTGGGTCTGTTAAAAGGCATCGCACGGCTGATTATTTCGGTGGTGGTTATTCTGGTTATTGGCGGCGTTGCCATTGCCTTGCTTTCACGCCCACAGCCTATTCCCAAGGGCGCAGCTCTGTTGATCGCTCCCAACGGAACCATTGTGGAACAACGCACCATTTCCCCGTCCCCAATGAGCCTGATTGCCAGCGACCAACCACAGGAAACCCTGTTGAGCGACCTGTTGGACAGTATTCGTGCAGCCGCTAATGATCAGCGCATCAATTCACTGGTACTGGATCTGGACAATTTATCCGGTGCCGGGTTTAGCAAACTTCGGGATGTGGGCGCAGCCTTGCAACAGTTTCGCGCTAGTGGCAAACAGGTTATTGCCGTTGGCAACAACTTCAGCCAAGGCCAGTACTTTTTGGCCAGCCACGCGGACCGGATTCTGCTCAACCCCTTTGGCGCCGTTGAAGTGATGGGCTTCGCCCGCTTTCGTCCTTATTTTAAAGACGCTTTGGACAAACTGAAGATCAACGTTCACGTGTTCAAAGTGGGCAGTTTTAAAGACGCCGTAGAACCGTTTTTGCGCAGCGATATGTCGGAAGCGTCAAAGCTGCACAACAGCGAGTGGCTAAATCAGCTGTGGGCAGATTACACCAGCCAGGTAGAAGCGCTGCGTGAACTGCCAAAGGGCGCCATTACTGATTACATCAACTCTATGGATACCGAGTTGCAAAAGCGGGCCGGAGACACCGCCCTGCTGGCATTGGAAAACAACTTGGTGGACGAATTGGCCACCGAGCAACAAATGGTTAATGCGTTGATTGAAGTGGCTGGTGAAAACCGCAACGGCAGCTACAAACGAGTTTCCATGGGGCGCTACTTGCAAGATATTCAGGCGCAACGCATTGCCGACAATATGTTCAAGGAAGACAAAATTGCTCTGGTGGTTGCCAGCGGTGAAATCAAAGACGGCGACCAACCCAGCGGCACCATCGGCGGCGACAGCCTGGCAGAGTTGCTCTACCAGGTTCGCAACGACCCAGCGGTAAAAGCGCTGGTATTGCGGGTAGACAGCCCAGGGGGCAGCGCCTATGCCTCAGAAGTGATCCGCCAGGAATTGCTGCAAATTAAAGCGCAGAACATTCCGGTGGTGGTTTCCATGGGCAGCGTAGCCGCCTCTGGTGGTTACTGGATTGCCGCCGATGCGGATCAAATATGGGCATCACCCACCACCATCACCGGCTCTATCGGTGTGTTTGGCATTATTCCCACCCTGGAAAATAGCCTGGCGGAACTGGGCATTAACAGCGACGGCATCGCCACCACCGAACTGGCCGGCTTTGGCGACCCAACACGCCCCATGAACGACAAAGCCGCTGCCGTGGTGCAATCGGCAGTCGATGGCATTTACCAAAAATTCCTGACACTGGTTGCCGAAGGCCGCAACAGCACCACCGAAGAAGTGCACAAAGTTGCCCAAGGGCGTGTATGGACTGGCGCCAAAGCGAAACAGCTGGGGCTGGTGGACGAATTGGGCGATTTGCAGCAAGCCATTGATGCGGCGGCACAATTGGCAGATATCTCCAGTTACAAAGTAGTACTGGTGGAAAAACCACTGAGTTTTGAAGAAGCACTGCTATTGGAATTATCACGCAATGCCGCTATTAGCAGCTGGTTTGACCTGGATACTGTGTTTTCAAATCAGCTTTTTCAAACCGCCGAGCCGCTGATGGAGAGCTTAAACAGCCTTAATGATCCCAAGGGGTATTATTTGCGCTGTTATGAGTGTGAGGAGTAAAAATATGGGTGAGGTTAGGATTTAGATCAAGCCTAACCTCACTTATTGTAATTTTAACCGTCTAGCCACTATCCATACTTTGATCTACAGATTTTAAAAATTCCTCCAAGTACACATCAGATAGTTTTAACGGGCTCATTAATAATTCAGCAAATTTTTTCCTAGAATCTTCGTTGAATGATCGCCAAGCGCCCAAATCAATGGCTGATAATGCAACTTTCCACTCCCTTCTTGACGGATCAGCCGTCCTCCAGGCCTTCCAACTCTCAGAAAAGCTTGGATTAACGGACTCATCATATTCCATAAGAAAATCGACGACTCGATTCGCAAGTTCAGCAACAAAAGGACTTCCACATATAACATCATCCCGAGGAGGTTCAGAGAATTTAGCTGCCATAATGACTCGATGCAAAGCTCTTACCTCATCGATACCAGACACTTTAAATTCGACTTCTTTCATTGTATTTATTCTTCACAGGGATTGAACTTGTACAGCTGTTTTCGCTAATTCGACGTATTCTTATTTATTTCAAAGTGCAGTTTTTACCACTACCATTTGTGAAGCGTAATTCTATTAAGAAGCCGACTTTCTTCTGACTGCCTATCTTCTGAAAGTTCATTGCCACCCCAACTTGGGGTCATAAGATGTTCATGGCCTGCTTTTTCTTTAATCTGAAGAAGTACAGAGATTAGATTATTTAGACCTAAATCATCGAAATGAATGCTTAATTCATCACCATCTTGTGATAACTCGAAGCTCAGTAAAAAACCATCGGTTGTCATATATTTAACTCCTTAACGGATAAGCTCTCCTCGACAACCCAGCGCCGTTCGTGCGCTTCACACAGAAACAGTTACGAACTTTCAGAATATAGTACTGATAAATGATGGTTTCTTGGCTGGTATTGACTTCACTGTTCAGCTCGCCACAGCTATACCAAAAAACATCAACCCCATAATTTTATAAGAATTATGGTAAAATTTTTACTCTGAACTCGGATATTTTTTATTATTGTCCCAAAAGAACAATCTCGACTTATTCTTATCAATGAATATCATATGTTTTTCGATATTCACTCGTTTGTTAAATTTCACGACTTCTTCAAATTTTTCCAAGCTCACACCTTCAGAAAAATCCACATCCAGGTAGCTATTCGGAAAGCAAGCATTCTCAATCGAACTGTATAGATTGGTAAGATAAATGCGATCGTATTTATCACTTTTCAAAGTCAAAACGCCTTTAACAAAGGGCATAGATGGAGGCCGTACAGCTAGTAAGTGAAAACTTGCATCGACACCGTCAAGGCTTGAGACAAACTCCAAAAATGTCCTCACATCAGAATCACAACCATCAAAAATCATAAAATATAGATCATCGTTTTCGAAAGGTGCCAGCGAGTCTGTTTTTTTTCCACTTCCCACTAGGGAAGCCCCTGCTACAGCAACCGCCATTGTCAATATCGCTACTTTTAGCATCATCAACTTCACCTCAGCCCTTCTATCCATTCATATGGAACTATTTCTACATCGCTACTATGTACTAAGAAGCCATTAACGATCCCATTAAAACTCGCAGAATGGGCTCTTTGATAGGTGCCGACGATCTCTCGTCGATTAACAGATCTCTGTCCAAGGCCTCTAATATCTCCCTGAGAGTTTACCTGCCAGATCGTTGTTATTTCTCTCCATGTTCGAACTAAGTTTACTGTTGATAACTTTAGCTCCCACTCTACATAGAGTAACTCATCCAAAGCCTCCCATCGACGCTCCAAGCGATTGCTCTGATTAGAGTCCCCAGGGTAGCCAGGAAATGGTTGGTTATTCAAAAGTCTTGTATACCTATAACCAGTATATGTACTGACCGTTTCTTCAGATAATCGCAAGTCAACATTAGTTACTTCAGTGCGGTCTGACCACTTCTCTCTTTGATTGGCTAGTATGCTACTACGCCCTTCTGAACCAGCATTAATTGAGCCACTATCTGCCGCCCCAGACTGGCTATCAACATTCCCCCGACCACCTTGAGCTCCAATACTGCCCGTAGCCGTAGCCTCGAAACTACTCTTAGAATAGTTGTTTGCAGCCCCTCCCGGTATAGCTCCAACACCATTAATAGATATGGTTTCCTCAACAGATACCTTACCCCCAGCACCAACAGTGGTTGTCACTGTCTTTGTTACTTTACGCCGAATACGAGAGCCCGTTCGAGTCACCTCACCAATAACTTCGGGCTCACTTGTAACAGGTTGGTCTATTTTTTCTTCCGTTGTCTCCTGAACCCCATCATAACCAGAGGGGTCCGTTCCAGACAGCGGGTTGTTCAACAGATAGGAGTAAGGGTTCATTCCCTGACTGCCACCCTCCGAGTGAATAAACGGATCCACACTCAGGAACTGCCCCAGATTGTAGTCGTACCCCCGCCCATTCATATGAATCAGCTGCACATCGTCCAGGTGTTCGTGGTCGGTAAAGCCTCGGGTGGTGAACAGGCTGTTTACTATGGCGTTGGGCTTGTCCGCCAATGAGCCCGCACGGGGTTTGCCAAACGGGTCATAGCTGTGTGTTTCTTGCAGCAGGCCCAGGTGATCCACAATCGCCACTGCCGAACCCAATCGGTCACGGTGGGTAAAGCCAATGGTGCTGGTGGGCATACCATTGCCTTGTTCCAGGGTAAGTACCGCAATGTCTTCAATAAACAGGCGATATTCGGTGGTGCTGCCTTCGGTGGTTTTTTCAAACAGTTTGTCCACATACAACGTGGTGCGGTTGCGGGTGGTGTTCACTTGCTTGTAACGCGCCAAATCCGCCCCGTAAGAGAATGTCAGAGTGGTACCCTGCCGGGTAATGCGGCTGGGTTTGTTGTGGGCGTTGTACCACAGGGTTTGACTGCCGTTTTCGTGGGTGCGGTTGCCATTGTTGTCGTAACCAAAGCTTTTGCTGCCACCGCCAATCAAGCTCACCTGGCTCACGGCGTTGGGTTGGCTGCCGTTGTAGGTGTAACTGTTGGCGTAGTCGCTTTTTTGTTGCAGGTTGCCCACCGCATCGTAGCTGTAATTGATGCTCAAGCCGTACTAAAAAATATTGTACGCTGCACGCTAGATATCGACTGCCAGCAACAACGTTACCAACAAAATACAGAGCTAGAATTAAATAGCAATAAAACTACATTTAGAGAGATCATACTCCACCTCTAATTACCGACTTCAGTTATTGCTTATCACCCTCAACAACAACCACGCCAAAGATGAGGACAACAACAACACAAAACCTTCCCCCAAACCATCTTCGGCCGAAACCCAAAGAAGCTTCCAAACTGCCGATATTTCGGAGAAAGATATAGCACTAGCAATAAGAAATGATATAGCTGTTGAAGCAAGCACCACCCAAAAAAATTTTTGTCCGCCCCATAAATTTGAAAAAAGCAACAAGAGAATCTGAATCAGCAACTGGAAAGACAACACTCTCCAGAAGATTTCATAACCACCGTTCAAAATGGCATCAGTAACTCCAAACCCTTTTAGGAAGAGAGAGTGAAAAAAATAAATACAAAAAAACAATACTAAATCAATGCAAGCAAAAAACAGCAGGTACATTATCAACTCCTTTTATTTCATATGCCTCTGTATTGACATCATAGATTCACCCAAAGTAATTCTATGGCTTGTATCCCAGAAATTGAAGTTTTGCTTATACATCCTCTCCACGTAATTGACCCCCATCCGAACATTATCGGACATAGCTCTTCGTCCAACACTAAATGCTAAATTCACGAACGCTCGGTCATTATAAGGCGGCAGACCTCCATACCTAGACAAAATATAATTTTGTACAAGAAGCTGTTCCCGCTGAACCAAGAAGTTATCTAAGTCCTGCCCCCTTAAAGAAATAGTCCCATCTAAAATGTCATTAAATGTCTCCCGATTACTTTCCAATAGCGCAATACCCAATTCATTTAGAAAGTCACTCGAACTAAACAACATCAATTCCCTTTTGCCAAACAGATCATTAAGGTCTGCTGCAACACCAAACCAAACGACATCAATACCTGCCGCATTCAGTTGCTCTTGCATACGACGGTAAATACTAGCTCTACCAGTAAAGGTCTTTCCTTCCGCGCCTTGCCGTGTGCTACTACGCCCTTCTGAACCAGCATTAGTCGAGCCATTATCTGCTGCCCCAGTTTGGCTATCAACATTCTCCCTACCGCCCTGACTTCCAATACTGCCCGTAGCCGTAGCCTCGAAACTACTCTTAGAATAGTTGTTTGCAGCTCCCCCAGGTATCGCCCCAACACCATTAATAGATATGGTTTCCTCAACAGATACCTTACCACCTGCACCGACAGTGGCTGTCACCGTCTTCGTCACTTTTCGAGGAATACGAGAGCCAGTTCGAGTCACTTCCCCAACAACCTCAGTATCAGTTGTAACAGGTTGGTCTATTTTTTCTTCCGTTGTCTCCTGAACCCCATCATAACCAGAGGGGTCCGTTCCAGACAGCGGGTTGTTCAACAGATAGGAGTAAGGGTTCATTCCCTGACTGCCACCCTCCGAGTGAATAAACGGATCCACACTCAGGAACTGCCCCAGATTGTAGTCGTACCCTCGCCCATTCATATGAATCAGCTGCACATCATCCAAGTGTTCGTGATCGGTAAAGCCTCGGGTGGTGAACAGGCTGTTTACTATGGCGTTGGGTTTATCCGCCAATGAGCCCGCACGGGGTTTGCCAAACGGGTCAAAGCTGTGGGTTTCTTGCAGCAAGCCCAGGTGATCCACAATCGCCACTGCTGAACCCAATCGATCGCGGTGGGTAAAACCAATGGTATTGGTGCCACTGTTTTTCAGGGTAAGCACCGCGATATCTTCAATAAACAGGCGATATTCGGTGGTGCTGCCTTCGGTGGTTTTTTCAAACAGTTTGTCCACATACAACGTAGTGCGGTTGCGGGTGGTGTTCACTTGTTTGTAACGCGCCAGATCTGCCCCGTAGGAGAACGTCAGGGTGGTGCCCTGTCGGGTAATGCGGCTGGGTTTGTTGTGGGCGTTGTACCACAGGGTTTGACTGCCGTTTTCGTGGGTGCGGTTGCCGTTGTTGTCGTAACCAAAGCTTTTGCTGCCACCGCCAATCAAGCTCACCTGGCTCACAGCATTGGGTTGGCTGCCGTTGTAGGTGTAGCTGCTGGCGTAGTCGCTTTTTTGTTGCAGGTTGCCTACCGCATCGTAGCCGTAATTGATGCTCAAGCCATTGGAGCGTTCGTTAAGTATCAGCCGGTGCAGGTCATCGTAAGTGTAGTTTTCGGTTTCTGTGGCAGCGGACAGACTGGGCAGTTGGGTGGTGGCCTCGCGCAGGTTGCCGTAAACATCGTATTGGGTGTAGGCCTGGTTGTGCAGCTGCCCGGCGATATTGTCCAGAGTCAGGCTTTGCATCTGCCCGGTATTGGCGGCGAACTGGCGGTTGGCCACCGCCACCCCCATGCCCATTTCGGCGTGGCGCCATTGGCCTCGGGCGTCTACATCGCTCACCTGTTGGTAGATATAACCACTGGCGGCGTTGCTGACGGTGGTGCGATAACCCTGAGCGTTGTAGTCGTAAGCCAGGGTCAGGCCATTGGGGTACACCAAGCCCTTGGCTCGGCCGTAGTGGCTGTCATACTGGGTGGCGGTGACAAAGCTTTCGCCGTCGATGGCGGTGGTCACGGCATCAACACGGCTTTGGCCATCGTAGCGGTAGGTTTTGCTGAAGTTGGCGTTCAGGCGTTCTTCCCTCGCCAGCAAACCAATACCGTTGGTGGCGGTGTCGTATTCCCAGCGGGATTCATTAACCCCGTTGATGGTACGCCGCTGCAAGCGGCCCAGAATGTCGTACTGGTAGCCAATAGCTTGCTGGTTGGCGTCGGTTTCGCTGTTCAGTTCGCCATAACCGTTGTAGGTGAAGGTTTTCAGACCCATGTTCGGGTCGTTGACCCATTGTTTTTGGTTGAGGGCGTTGTAGTAGGCGGTGATGCGCTGGTTGTTGGCATCTTGAATCACAATGGGGTTGCCGCTGCCGTCGTAGGCGTAGCGGGTAGTGCCGCCTATGGCATCCACGGTTTGGGTGAGTTGCCCAAGGCCGTTGTAGGTACGGCTCATGCTCAGGGTTTCGGCACTGATGTCGGTGGTCAGGCCGTTAATGCCTTGATCGTGGTTGTAGGTGATCAGCAGCGACTGGCCATTGGTTTGGTCAATGGATTTTTGCGTCACCCGTTGCAGAGCATCGTACCCCAGGTAGTGGGTGCCGGAGGCAAAGTCACCGGCAAAATGGGGTACGGATTCAAAGGTCATTTGCCCCAGGGTGTTGTAGCGACTTTCCTGCACAACCCATTGCCCGGTGTCGAAGGCCTGGGTGTGCACTTGCCGGGTGCGACCCAGGCGGTCGATGTAGGCAATTTGGGTGGGGCTGCCCTCTTGAGCGTTGATGGTTTGGTACACCGCGTTGCTGACCGAGCAGCTTTGGCACCACTGCAGGCTGGTGTACACCGGCGGTGCCACGCCAACGGCTTCTACCGAAATAGCGCGCCCAAAGGCGTCATAGCTGGTGGTGGTGCGCAGGTTGTTGACGTCGTCTACCCAGTTAGGCACTCCAAAATAGGGGTTGGTGTCGGTGGTGACTTCGTGGTTCAGGGCATTGCGCAGGGTACGCGGGAAGTAACCGTCAGCGGTGTAGGTGGTGGTGGCAGTTCGAGCCACCTCCCCTTGCCCGGTGGTGGTGACCGATTCCGGCAAACCGTAGCTGTTGTATTGGGTTGAAACGGTGACGGTTTTGCCCGAAGACGGTGTGGTGCGCATGGTTTCGGGTTTGCGCGCACTGGTGTCCCAGGCCAGATAGTCGGTGGTCAGGGTGTGCTGCACATCGGTGCCCACATTAATGCTGACGCCATTACGGCTGGCCACCGGGTTGCGGGTAACAGTTTTTTGCAACAATCGGTTCAGCCACCAGCTGCCTTCGTTAATGGTATGGGTAGTGACTTCTTCTGAGCGGACCTGGTGAGCATCCCCCGGCTCCTGATAATTGGATACCTGCCGGGTCACATTGCCCCAGTTATCGAATTCGCTGGTTTCGGTGGTGCTGTAAATATCGCTACGGCCAAGCACATCCAGGGTACGGGTGATGGCGTGGGTGGCATCGGGGCCAACAAAGTACGGCTGGTTGGCAACAACAGCCCAATCATCCGTTGGCGAATCTACGTTGTAGTGGTTGCCGCCATCTTTGCCGCCACGGGGCCAAAATTGCCAGCTGTACTGGGTTTCACTAAAGGCGGGCACCTGCTGCAAGGCGCTGTCGCTACTGGCGTCTGAAGTTTCCCACTGGCGCAGCTTATGGAGTTTGCCGGCCAGGGGGTATACCTGGTGAAAGTCACTTTGGGTAACGGTGCCGTTGTCCAGGTTTTCAGCAATCAGGGTTCTAAAGCCCTGGAAGCCACGCCCCTGCCAGTTGTACATGGCCCCTTTGTAGCGATACTGGAAGCGGTTTTCACCACCGATGCCATTGCGGCGGCGGTGCTCCGCCACCACGTACATACTGGAGCTGAAGTGGAAATGGGCTGCACGCGCGGCTGGGCTCAGGGTGTTGAGGTAATCAAAATCCGGCTCGTAAAAAGGCTTCGCGGCAGAGTGGTAGCGGGAGTCGCGGCTGGACAGTGGCCGGTAGTGCCATTCGTCTTTCATGCCGATGGCGTCTTCCACCGACATCAGCATATCCACCGGTTCAAAACGCTCATTGCCCTGGGCGGAGCCGCGGTTGCGGTTGATGTAAATCCCTTGATCGGCACTTTGCATGGCCCCGTTTTGCTGTTCTATTCGGCACGAGTCTCTGTCGTCAAGGCAGTTAAATACAAACACCAGATCTGACAATCCGTTGCCAAAACCGTCTACCGCCAGCGCCTGATTGGCAGCACCAACCAGTTCAGTTGGGCGGGATTCCACCGTGAAGTTGCCGTTGGCGTCTTCCACAAAGTGGAAGGCTTTGTATTTGTGTACGTTGTAATCCAGGCTTGCCAAGTCAATGGACGTGGGCACTCTCGGAGCTGTGCCACCGCCCACATTGTAGGAGCGGTATATCTGATCGCCGCAGAACTCCGAGCTGCCAAAGCCAGTGGATCGAGTCAGGCAGATGGTCACTAGCCGTTCGTCGGGCACCAGCAATTCAGAACGGCCGTCGGTATCGTAGTCAAACTGCCGTAATGCATGGCCGTATTTGGGCATAAAGTGGGTGATGCCTTCTTCCAGGAAGGGCACGGTGATCGACATGGCCAGCAGTTCCGCCTCTGGCCCCAAATCTTGCCAAGTGGAAAAAGTCCCGTTGCCCTTATTCAGGCTCAGCCATAACCGCTCAGTGTCTACCCAGGCCAGCCAGTCAGCAAGGCCATCGCCGTTGACGTCCATAAAGTAATCAAAGTCTCGCAGTCGGGCTTCCAGGTTATCGCTTTGCGGCAGGTTTCTGCGGTGAGTCTGCATATCCCACTGTTGGGTAAATTCGGGGATGCCTTGGGCGTTTAGACTGGTGGTAATCAGTTTTCGAGCGTAGCTGGACCGGGCAGAAAAGCCCAAGCTAAACTCCACCATGTCCGGCAGGTTGTCACCGTTCATATCCCCCATCAGTTGCACATCGTTGGTGTAACCATCTGCATTCTGGGCGTAGGTAAACAGAACGTGGCCATTGCCCGTGTATGGGTTCTGGGGGTTGGTGGTGTGCAACCAAAGGGTGAGGCGGCGAGGCTGGCCATCGGTCATGGATTCGCCAGTATTGGCCACCAGGTCTGGCCAGCCATCGGCGTTGTAATCAGCGATGGTGTAAGGGCCGTCTTTGAGGTGGTGGGTTACCAGTATTGGCGTATTGATCCAGCTGCCGCCACCTGCTGCTGTGGCATTGTAAGACAGTTGAACTCTGCCACCGGAGATGCGCCAGGCATCGGTGCGGCCATCGCGGTTAAAGTCGCCCTCCGCACACACCATGCCGTAGGCTCCTATCATACGGCAGGAACGGCGGGCACTGGTGTTAGCACCGCGATAGACCCCTTCGGCATCGGTAAACCAGGTTGGCCAATCCAAACTGCCGTCGCCGTTGACATCTCCGTAAGGAATGGCTTTTTCAATATTCGTTTCTGATTGCAGTTGGTTAACCAGCGTTCCGCCCTCGGTTTCCGGGCTGGAGGTATTGGCAGGCAGGTAACCCACTTTTTCCAGCTCAAACGAGGGAGCAGCGTCAAACCACGCCATGTCGGTTGCCGGTTTACACACCGCTGAGCCCAGTGCAAAGCCACACTCTTGAACACTGCTGAGCAAGCTGCGCTCCGAAGCCGCACTCAACTGGTAATCCAGGCGGTATTCGCGAATTTTATCGAACTGGTAGTACGTAGAAATGGTGGTCAAACGTTTGGTTTGAGCGGTTTGCCCACCCACCAGGTAAGAGGAAGAAATATCCGGGCGGGTTTCGTATTCAAACTGAACACGGCGATCGCCGTCGGCGTCACCACTGCCGGTGTAATAAATATTGCTGACCAGAACCTCTCCACGACCAAAGTTGCTGTAGTGGTAGCGGATCGAGTTCTGAATTGTAGTGCGATCTTGCTCACGCTTAATCAACCAGGTGTGCGTAGCTGGAGCACCTGCGGGCACCACCCTGCTATCGGTGGTATTGCCGTAGTAGGCCACCATGCCGTTTTTGCTTTCCAGCTGGAACCAGGTGCTTGCACTATTGAAGCTGCCGTACTGGGTAATGCGTGAAAAGCCATCCATTTCCGTTCTGTACACAGTGCCATTAGCACCATAGCTGCCGGATACTGGAATCAGGCGTTGGCCATCCAGGCATAAACGGTCGTTGGTTGAGCTGTAGGTGACCGGAGCGGATATACCGTCGTGCACCAGTGATCGGCCACAGCGGCTAATGGCCGAGGTGGCCTGCAGGGAAAAACCGACCCCCACCACGCCGTTGCCTGCCTGGCTGGAGTAGCCAATGCCCACCGCAGGCTCTACTTCCGCTCGGCCCGGTGGCAACTGTATTGGGATGCTGTAGCTTGCCTGGCCGCCAGATACGCCGCCATTGCCTGCCAGTGCCCCAACGGTGGGATCGTGGGTAGGTGCAGTTGCTGCAGTTGGGGTTGCGTTTGGTACGTTTACAGTCTGGGTGTCAGCCCAACCTTGCACAAGCGGCAATACAGTTATCTGTTGCTCTGGTGAATAGCTGCTACAGCCAAAATCATTACAGGCTCTAGCACGATAGCGGTAACTACCTACAGCTTTGCCTGAAGCACTAAAGCTCGTGGTGTTGTTGTTTTGTACCTGCGACCACGAGCCTGAATTAACGGACTCCTCGAATTGGTACGATGCAGAATCTGCAATAGAGGCCCAGTTAACACTGTAGTCACCGTCTTCATCTGTTTGAGGCACCGACAAAGCAGGCGCTGACAAAGGTGCCGCCAATGACACTACATGAGAAGTCCGCCAGTCAGAACAGTTCGTGTAGCTACCTGTGGTTTTACAGGCACGCACCCGATAAATGTAATTACCAGCACTAACACTGGCCACTATAGATAAATTCGGGCCATCGTAGCTATTTTGCCAACTGCCGCCATCCTTACGATAATCCAAATCATACTTGCTGAGCTGACCGGTAGCGGCACCCCAGCCTACAGGCAAGTTAGCCGTGGCGTTTGATGTAGGCACCTGAATTGAAGGTGGTACATCTGGGGCAATAGCGACATCAGTGGCCGCCACGCCACTGTACACACTGCAGCCGCTGATATTACACGCCTGTACCCGAAACTGGTAACTACCATTGTCCAAACCCGATACCGCAGCGCTGGTAGCACCACCCGAGTGAACCGTAGTCCAGGCCCCAGTATCCAAACGTCGTTGCAGGTTATAGCTGCTGGCCCCACTGGAGATATTCCAGCTGACGCTAAAGCTGCCATCACCGTCTGTGCTTGGCGAACTCAGCCCAGCAGGCACCCCAGGAGTGGCCACAGAACCAGCACTGGAAGTGGTGCGATAGCCGGAACAACCGGTGTAATTGCCTTGGGTGTTACAGGCCCTGATTCGATAGTGGTAGCTACCGGTCATTAAGTTGCTAATGGCACGGCTGGTGGCACCGCCCACATAAATTTCCTGCCAACTACCGCCATTTTTTTGTTGTTCCAAACGGTAATGAGCCACAACACCCGTGGATGCACCCCAAGTAACGGTGTGGGTACTGCTGGTGGAGAACGCCGGGGAAATAGCAATAGATGGTGAAATACTTGGCGCAATGGCCACATCAGTACTGTCTATGCCACTGTATCCCGAACAGCCCACCGCACTACAGGCTCGTACCCGATAACCGTACGTGGCCGTACCCAGACCAGATTCGGATCTGCTGGTGCCGCTGGCATTGTGGATGGTGCTCCAGCTGCCACCGTTGGTTTGCCGTTGCAATTCGTAGCTGGTAGCACCGGTGGTGGTGCTCCAACTCACGCTGTAGGCGCCATCCGGATCACCGGAAGGCGCATTGGGAGTTCCCGGTGTCGCTGGGGTGGTGACGGCAAAAGTATTGCCATAGCGCCAACCCGAACAGCTGGTATAGCTGCCAGTGGTACGGCAGGCTCTGACTGCGTAACGGTAGTTACCTACTACCAACCCCGTATCTGTGCGACTAAGAGCAGAACCATCGTACTCTCCTACCCAACTACCACTATTAAATTGCTTGTTCAGATCGTAGTAGCTCACAGAGCCACTGGCCGCGCCCCAGCTGAGGGACACGGTACCACTGTAATTGGTGCCCGGTGTGGTAATGGAGCTGGGTACTCCAGGGGTGATCGCCACCTGGGTGGTGTCCACCGGGCTGTAAGCGGAACAACCCACGGCGCTACAAGCGCGCACCCGATAGCCGTATACCGCATTGCCCAAACCGGATTCGGAACGACTGGTAGCACTGCTGGTTTGGATGGTGCTCCAGCTGCCGCCATTGGCTTGCCGCTGCAGCTGATAGGAGGTAGCGCCGGTCGAACCAGACCAACTGACGGAGTATGCGCCGTTGTTGTCGTTGGTGGGCGCGTTGGGTTGACTCACCGCAGACGGAACCGTCACCGTGGCGTTGGACGAGTAACGCCAAGCTGAGCAATTGGTGTAACTGCCGGTGGTGCGGCAAGCGCGAATGGCGTATTGGTGGGTACCGGTGCTCAACCCGCTAAACGTGCGATTGCGAGAAGTGCCGTCGTAAGCGTTGCTCCAACTGCCACCATTAAAACGTTTGTCCACGTCGTACTTGGTGACAGAACCTGACGCCGCCCCCCAAGTCAGCGAGTGACTGCCAGTGTAGCTGGTACTGGGGCTAATGTTGGCAGTGCCAGGCACCCCGGGGGCAATGGCAACCTGGGTGCTGTCCACACCACTGTAGCCAGAACAATAAGAGCCGTTACAGGCTCTTACACGATACTGCCAAACACCGTTACTAAGGCCGGATTCCGAACGACTGGTGGCGCTGCTGTTGTGGATGGTGCTCCAGCTGCCACCGGACAGGCGGCGCTGCAGTTGGTAACTGGATGCATTGGCGGTCGAAGACCAGCTGACTGTGTAAGCACCATTGCCATCACTCGTGGGGGCGTTTAAACCCGTAGGCACTGAAGGCGTAGGGTCGTGCACGGTAACCGTAATTGAACCAACGGTATGGGTGACATCAATCTCTTCTTCGTATTCGTCACCGGTGTTTTCATCTTCGTATGTCTCAATTTCGGTAGCAGTAACTCTCACCAGATAGATGTAAGTACCAACCGGTTTGTTGGAAAAACTTTTGCTGCGACTGGTGGCATGACCTGCGATGTAATCAATGGAAGTGCCATTTTCGTAGACGCGGTAACCAACGATATTATCAGTGTTGTACGTCCAACTGAGCGTAAACGACCCGGTACTGGGGTTCGGCGTGGCACTGATGCCCGCAAACACTTGAGCCCCAAACACTGACAGGCTCAACAGCAGCAGTGCCTTCGACGCAATATTCGTAAACCGAGAAACCACCCCACCTAAAGTACCCATAACAACCTTCCCCATGGTCATTAAAACGACGCGCGCACGGAGCTAGCCGTGAACGCTGACGCGAAAAAATCAGTAACAAAAAAAGACACTGCGAGAAACCGCAAAAGACCCTGCATCGTGACAAGATGCACAGCTTTTAAACCCCTTGAAACGCAACGGCCATCCATGACTTTGACCGACGCTTAACGGATTAAAAAATCAGAGTATGTGTAAATAAACCCAGGGTTAGAACAACCCCCAATAATTGACAAAGACCGTCCAGAACAGACCAACATCCTTACAACCCCCAATCCGTAACCTTTTCATAAACGCAGCAATGCGTTGTCTCCCTACGCCTCAACATTCCCGTGATCCTTGAGACGAACATACCAAACTAAAAATATTTAATGGCTTTGTCAATTTGGATAATGAAAGAAAAATGGATTTTGATTGTTGTACGGAACTTCTTGTAGCTACTAACTATAAATTAAGACTTTGAGTCTCAGCACGGTACCCAAATATTGGTTCAGAACTTAAGTCAATTTAAAAAAAACACCTAAACTCCCGCAGCTCTTGCTGCGCCTGCTGCAAGCTCCCTTCACAAAATCTCACCTGATCACCGGGCCGGCACTGGGCCAGCTTAGGCAAATCCACTTGATAAACCGAGCCCAGCTTAGGGTAGCCACCAATGGTTTGGCGGTCATTCAATAAAACGATTGGCAGGCCATCACTGGGAATTTGAACAGCTCCCAAAGGCACCGCTTCGGACACCATATTGGCGGGCACGTTATCTATGGGTTGGCCTTCAAACCGGCAGCCCATTCGATCCGATTGATTGCCGAGGCAGTAGGCCTGATTAAAAAACTGCTGGCGGCTGTTTTCTGGGAATTGATAAAACTGGTTACTCGGCACGATCCTCAACTCCACCTGGTCACCATAACGGGGAATAAACGAACTCGGCACTTGCTGTTTTAACAACTGAGAGTTGCCTGAATCGCCATAACCCACTTGATCACCTGCGCTCAAAGGCTCTCCATTATCAAGCCCCCCAAGCCCATCTCCTAAGACTGTGGCACAACTGCCAAATATTGGCTCTGCGACAAAACCACCAACTACTGCCAAATAACTGCGCATTCCTTCACGGCAAAAACCACTGCTGAGTTCACTACCGGTTGCCACTCGATAGTTGCACCAAGGAGCGATTTTTTTGCCATCCAGATGCCAATCCATATCAGCGCCGGTTACAGCTATCCAGGTTGCCTTTTCAAATCGAGCGCAAAAACCGCCAATAGCGATTTCAATTTGTGCCGCACCCGCAGGGTTTGCCAACAGCCGATTTCCCCAGGCAAAAGCGTGGCTATCCAGTGGGCCGCCAGTGGTAATACCCAGCTTTTGAACACCAGAGCGTCCAGCATCCTGCAAGTTGGCCAACACGCCAGGTTTTAAAATCGTTAAAGCGATACAACACCCCCATGCTGCTCAGCCAACTGCAAGAAGCGATCACGGCTGATGGCGACAAAACGGGCCTTATCTCCAGTATTTAAAAACGTACATGGGGGGGACTGGCTACGATCAAACATAGGGATTGGGCAGCGACCGATAATATTCCAACCACCGGGGCTAATATCTGGATAGATAGCGGTTTGGGTTTCAGCGATGGCAACGGCACCCTTGGGAATTTGCTGGCGAGGCGTGTCGAGCCTGGGCACCACCAAAGCGGGCGGCAACGTTCCCATAAAACCGAAACCGGGTCGGAAGCCAAGAGCGTATACACGTAATTCAAGGTTACTGTGACAATCGACAATCTGTTGGCGGCTCATGCCAGTAACAGCTTCTACCCGTTTAATATCGAGGGCGACCTCTTCACCGTAGTAAACTGGAATTTCCAATTCGCGGCCAAAGTTATTACTTTTTCCACAGAGCTCACCGGATAGGTTCCATTTCGTGAGGTGTTTTTTTAGCTGATCAAAACCCAGTTGAGTGACGTCGTAATAGACCATCACCGAGGTATAAGAAGGCACCAGTTCCAGTAACCAGGGCGGCGCTTTTTGTTCAAGCAGGTGGCAAAAGCTGTGGATGTATTCAAGAGTTTGCTCACTGGGCCACTCTGCAAAATAGACCAGAGCCGCCTCTTCCCCGGCCGGTATAAAGCTAAGCTCAGACTCCACCATCAAACTCGACTGTCCAGCAGTTCGCGCAATTGGCTGGCCACGTTAACCGCCGATAAGTTATCGCCGTGCACACAAAGTGTATCGGCCTGCAAGTGCAGTGGCGTCCCATTGCGGCTGAGCCAGGTATTTGTCTCTAAAAAGTGGGTTACCCGGTCGAGTATTTGCTGTCTGTCGTGCAATACGGCACCGTTTTCAGAACGGCTCACCAAACGCCCATTATCACCATAGGCACGATCGGCAAACAGTTCAAACCAAACGGTTAAACCGAACGATTGGGCCATGCTTTTATAACGCTCTGCGTCTGCCGTGGCCAACATCATCAGCGGCAAATCTCCGGAGCAACCGGCTACTGCTGTCATCACCGCCAAACAGACCTCGTCATCCGCCATCATGTCGTTGTACAGCGCGCCGTGGGGTTTTACGTAACTCACCTGGGTTCCATGGCGGTGGCAAATGGCCTCCAAGGCACCCACTTGGTAGGTCACCAGAGCAATAATTTCATCTTTTGAATGAGGAATGGAACGGCGGCCGAAACCCTGTAAATCTGCATAGCCTGGGTGTGCACCGATTGTCACATTATGTTCAACCGCCAACGCCACTGTTCGGCTCATCATGACCGGGTCAGACGCGTGAAAGCCACAGGCAATATTAGCCAGGTGCAAATGGGGCATTAGCTGCTCATCCATACCCATTTCCCAAGGCCCAAAACCTTCGCCAATATCGCCATTTAGTCGCATTAAGAGCACCTGTTGTTTACAGAGGGAAAATTATAGCAGGGCGCACCCGATGGCTTTATATGTACAAAAAGCACATACAAAAACTGCCCCAACAATGGGGCAGTTTTGCACAGTAAATTCGTTCGCAAAAAGTATTAAAAATGCGCATTCAATGACAGGTAGGGCCCATCAATAGTCAGGTCGGTCTGCAGATCACCTAAATCGTCAATCTCAAGATTCATGCGCCGGTAGCCCAGTTCAATGCCCAGATCAAACACCACCAAAAAGTCATCTTGCCAGGCAATAGCTGCGGAAATATCACTGATACTGTCACCGCTGTAGCCGATGGCATTGGCCTCGCCCTTCACTGAAAAGCCGGTGAACGGCAGGTCGATCTGGCCTTTTACGTACACCAGTGGAATGACGACATCAAGATCAACGGTTTCACTCAGTGGTACAACATCGTTATTACTGGCGGTCAGTTCACCACTGTACTGGCGGGCGGTCAGCCCCAGGTCGAGGTTGATCCAATTATCCAGCACTTCGTAGTAGAAGGTCGCATCGGTATGGGTGATATCAATGTCAGTGGCCAGAGAGGTACCTGCCGGAAACACCACATTGTCGAACTGCACATTGCCCTGCAACGTGGCATTGCCGGTAGTGGATAAATCCGTGTGTTTCACCAGCACATTGGGAATCCCGGGCACTGGGTGCTCCAGAGCCAGGTAGAACATATTATTGTTTTCGTCATCAAAGCCGAGGCTGGAAAAGTCGGTGTCGGTAACACCAACATCACCGCTCAATTCCGACTGCCACTGGCCAGCACCGGCATACAGGCCAAGTACGGTATCCGCCTGTGAGGCACTGGCAGCCATTAAACCCAAGCTTATGGCGGCGGCAATTGCTGTTTTTTTCATGGGTGCTAACTCCGTGTTTTTTATTGTGAATATGGATTGATGCTACTGCACCCCCACACCACAGGCCGTGAGCCAGTGCTCATTCCTGGTGCCGAACAAAAGGTGGGTTATTTTTCAGCCAGTGCCTCGTCAACAAGCGCCTGGCGAATAAAAGGAACAGTGAGTTTGCGTTGCGCCTGAAGAGACACTTTATCCAGCCGATCAAGTACAGCGACCAATTCATGCATCCCTCTGGGCAGGCGACTGAGTAAATATTGAGTGGCTTTGTCTTCCAACTCCAACCCCCGCTGGCGAGCACAAAACTGCAAAAGCTCGGCTTTTTGCTCATCCGTTAACGGTGGTAGTTGCAGGCTTAATCCTGAGCTAAGCCGGGACTGCAAGTCCGGCAGCTGAATGGCCAGCTGCTTGGGGCTGGCATTAGCACCAGCCAACAAACGGCCACCAGAGGATTTAATTTGATTGAATAGGTGAAACAGTGCTTGTTCCCACTGGGCGTTGCCAGCGATTGACTGCAGGTTATCCAGGCACACCAGATGCGTTTGCTCCAAGCCCTCCAGCAGTGCCTCAGGGGGGTAATCAAGCAAGCTATCCAGTGGCAAATATTGCACCGTCAAACCATTCTGCAACGCCTGATGACAAGCCCCTTGCAACAGGTGGCTAACACCACTGCCGGAATTGCCCCACAAGTAGACGTAGGCTTGTTCACCACTCGACTGTTCACCAATGAACTGTTCACCAGTAAATACCCCCTCACGCAACACCGTTACTGCCTGCTGTTGGGGTGACTTTGCGGGTGCGTAAAAATTATCGAGAGTGTGAAAGCTGTCCAAGGCAACACCAAGGACCAT